>NZ_JBHUSG010000089.1:0-15838 GCF_042673745.1 Kitasatospora sp. NPDC057015 | reverse complement strand
CGCATCGCCATGACCATCTTGATCAGGCCGGCCGCGCCGGCCGCGGCCTGGGTGTGGCCGATGTTCGACTTCACCGACCCCAGCCACAACGGCTCCACCCGGTCCTGACCGTAGGTCGCCAGGAGTGCCTGAGCCTCGATGGGATCGCCGAGCGTGGTGCCGGTGCCGTGGGCCTCCACCGCGTCCACGTCCGCCGTCGACAGTCCCGCGTTCGCCAGCGCCTGACGGATCACCCGCTCCTGCGACGGACCGTTCGGCGCCCCGAGGCCGTTGGAGGTGCCGTCCTGGTTCACCGCCGAACCCCGTACCACCGCCAGCACCCGGTGACCGTTGCGACGGGCGTCCGACAACCGCTCCAGCAGCACCAACCCCGCGCCCTCACCCCAGGCCGTACCGTCCGCCGCCTCGGCAAACGCCTTCACCCGGCCGTCGGGAGCCAGGCCGCGCTGGCGGGAGAACTCCGTGAATCCCAGCGGGGTCGCCATCACGGTCACCCCGCCGGCCAGGGCCAGCGAACACTCCCCCGAGCGCAGCGCCTGCGCTGCCAGGTGGATCGCCACCAGTGAGGACGAGCAGGCGGTGTCCAGCGAGACCGCCGCGCCCTCCAGCCCCAGCAGGTAGGCGATCCGGCCGGAGGTCACGCTGGTCGCGGCGCCCGTACCGAGATAGCCCTCGGCGTCCGCGGGTGCCTGGCCGCCGTAGCCGGAGGACCAGATACCGGTGAACACACCCGTCTGGCTGCCCCGCAACGAGGTCGGATCGATCCCCGCATCCTCCAACGTCTCCCACGCGGTCTCCAGCAACACCCGCTGCTGCGGATCCATGGCCAACGCTTCGCGGGGCGAGATCCCGAAGAAGTCGGCATCGAACCCCGCCGCGTCCGCGAGAAAACCACCCGACCGCGTATACGACGTCCCCGGATGATCCGCATCCGGATGGAACAACCCCGCAACGTCCCACCCCCGATCACCCGGGAACGCCCCGATCGCATCCACCCCACCCGACACCAAACCCCACAACTCCTCCGGCGAACCCACCCCACCCGGCAACCGGCACCCCATGCCCACGATCACCACCGGATCACCCGACACCGGATTCCCGACCGGCACCACCGACGCCACCGACGCCGCACCACCACCGAGGATCCCGCTCAGCAGGTGCTCGGCGAGTTGCCGCGGCGTGGGGTGGTCGAAGGTGACGGTGGCGGGCAGGCGCAGGCCGGTGGCGCTGTTGAGGCGGTTGCGCAGTTCGACGGAGGTCAGGGAGTCGAAGCCGAGGTCCTTGAACGGCTGCCGGTCCCATCCGGCCCCCGGTTCGCGGTGACCGAGCACCGCGGCGGTGTTGGCGGTGACCAGGTCGAGTGCGGCTCGCAGCCGTTCGGCCTCCGGCAGTGACCGCAGGCGGTCGGCGATCGCGCCGTGCCGCGCCGGGCGCCGGACCGCCTTGCGGGAGAGGAGGTCCTTGAGGGCCGCCGGGGCCGCCGGGGCGCCCGCCAGCACGGACAGGTCGAGGCGTACCGGCACCAGCGCGGCCCGGTCCGTGGCCAGCGCCGCGTCGAACAGCGACAGGGCGTGGTCGGTGGCCAGCGGCACGACCCCGGCTCGCGTCAGCCGGTCCTGGTCGGCACCGGTCAGGTGCCCGGTCATGCCGCTGGCCTCGGCCCAGTAGCCCCAGGCCAGCGAGGTCGCCGGCAGTCCGAGGGCGCGCCGGTGCACGGCGAGGGCGTCGAGGAAGGTGTTGGCGGCGGCGTAGTTGGCCTGCCCGGGGCTGCCGAGTGTCCCGGCGGCCGAGGAGAAGAGGACGAACGCCGTCAGGTCCCGCCCGCGGGTGAGTTCGTGCAGGTGCCAGGCCGCCCGTGCCTTGGGCTCCCAGACCGCGGCGAGGCGCTCGGGGGTCAGGGACTCGACCACGGCGTCGTCGAGCACCCCGGCCGCGTGCACGACCGCGGTCAGCGGATGCGCAGCCGGAATCGCGTCCAGTACCGCCGCCAGCGCCTCCCGGTCGGCCACGTCGCATGCGGCCACGGTCACCTCCGCGCCCAGCCCGGCCAGCTCCTCGCACAGCGCCGTCCCGCCACCACTGCGACTGACCAGCACCACATGCCGCACACCACGCTCGACCACCAGATGCCGGGCCACATGGCCACCCAGCGTCCCCGTACCACCGGTGATCAGCACCGTACCGGCCACATCGAAATCCACCGGAACAGTCAGAACGATCTTCCCGATGTGAGCCGCCCGACTCATGAACCGGAACACGTCGACCGCGTCCCGGACCTCGCGTACGTCCAACGGCAGCGGTGCGAACCCGCCGTCCGTGAAGGCCCGTACGACGGCGTCCAGGATCTCGCCGAGCCGTTCCGGCCCCGCGTCGGCGATGTCGAACGCCCGGTAGACGATGTCGGGATGGTCGGCCGCGTCGCGGATGTCGGTCTTGCCCATCTCCACGAACCGCCCGCCGGGCGCGAGCAGCCGCAGGGAGGCGTCGACGAACTCGCCGGACAGCGAGTCCAGAACCACGTCCATGGGCGGGAACTTCTGCTCGAACTCCAGGGTGCGCGACGAGGCGATGTGGTCCTCGTCCAGCCCCAGGTCGCGCAGGGTGTCCCACTTGGCGGGGCTCGCGGTGGCGAACACCTCCGCACCGAGCCGCCGGGCCAGTTGGATCGCCGCCATGCCGACGCCGCCGGTGCCGGCGTGGATCAGGACCCGGTCACCGGCGTTCAGCCCGCCCAGGTCGCGCAGGCCGTACCAGGCGGTCAGGAACGCCACGGGCACTGACGCGGCCCTGGCGAACGACCAGTCGTCGGGCATCCGGACCAGCAGCCGCTGGTCGGCCACGGTGACCGGGCCGAAGGCGCCGGGGACCAGGCCCATGACGCGGTCGCCGGGCCGGAACCGGGTGTCCGGGCCGGTCTCGGCGACGACGCCCGCGCCTTCGCCGCCCATCAGGGCCTCGCCGGGGTAGACGCCGAGGGCGATCAGCACGTCCCGGAAGTTGAGTCCGGCCGCCCGCATGGCGATCCGGACCTGCCCGGGCCCCAGCGGCTCCATGAGCTCCGGGCGGGGCACCAGCGCCAGGTCGTCGATGCTGCCGGTGCCCGTGTCCTCCAGCCGCCAGGTCCCGTCCGGCGGGGTGAGGCCCGCGCCGACGCGGACCAGGCGGGGGACGCGCAGCGCCCCCTGGCGTACCGCCAGTTCCGGTTCGTCCGTGCCGGCGATCAGCGCGGGGTCCCAGGTCGGGTCGGCGTCGACCAGGACGAACCGGTCGGGGTGCTCGGCCCGCGCACCGCGGACCAGGCCCCAGACCATCGAGTGGTGGAGGCCGACCACGTCACCGGGCGCGGCGGCGACGGCGTTGCGGGTGACGACCGCCAGCCGCGTCCGCTCGCCCGCCAAGTGGTCCCGGATCACGGCGAGTACGCTCTGCGCGCTCTCGTACGCCGCCTCGACGGTGTCCGCCTCGGGCTCCGGCCCGGGCACCTCGTAGACGACCAGGTCCGCGGGGTCGCCGCCCGTCGACACCGATTCGAAGGGGATCCAGTCGAGCGTGTACAGGCTGTCCGGGACGGCGGCGGCGTCCCGGACGGTCAGCGACGTGATGACCGCGACCGGGGTGCCGTCCGGATCGGCCACGGCCACGGTGTACGTGTCCGGCCCGGTGGCGGACAGGCGTACGCGCAACGGGCCGCGGCCCGCGGCCCGTATCGCCACTCCGGTGAACGCGAACGGCAGGCCGGTGCGGTCGGTGAGGAACGCCATCGGGTGCAGTGCGGCGTCGAGCAGCGCGGGGTGCAGGGCGAACGGTTCCTCGGCGGGAAGCTCCACCTCGGCGTAGACGGTGTCGCCGACCCGCCGGGCCGCCGTGACGCCCTGGAACGCCGGCCCGTACTCGTAGCCGAGCACGGACAGCGAGTCGTAGAGCCCGTCGACGTCGAGGGGCTCACCGCCCGACGGCCAGTCCCAGGCGCTCAGCACCGGCTCCTCGCCCAGGGTCCCGGTGGCGTGCCGCACCCACTCGTCGCCGTCGTGCGAGTACACCGTGAGCGGGTTGCGGCCGTCGTCCTCGGGGCCCACGACGAGCTGGAGGTGCACCGGGGTGTCGTCGAGGACGAGCGGCGTTTCGAGCACCAGCTCCTCGACGGCGTGGCCGAGCCGGCCGGCCGCGTAGGCCGCCATTTCCGCGAACGCGGTGCCGGGCAGGAGGACGGAGCCCCGCACGGCGTGGTCGGCCAGCCACGGGTGGGTGGTGAGCGAGATCCGTCCGCTGAGCACCGCGCCGTCGGGCAGTTCCACGAATGTGCTGAGCAGGGGGTGGTCGCCCGACGCCGTCGGGACGGGCCGCAGCCAGTACGGCTGGCGCTGGAAGGCGTAGGTCGGCAGGCTGACGGGCTCGGTGTCGTCCGGGAACCGCCAGTCGACCGGGACACCGTGGACGTGCAGCCGGCCGAGGGCGGCGAGGAAGTCGTCCTGGTCGCGCCGGAGCGTGCCGGTGACGAGGGGGTCGGAGCCGTGGTGGTGACCGGTCTCCTCGACGGCGGAGACCAGGACCGGGTGCGGGCTGACCTCGACGAAGACGGTGTGGCCGTGGTCGAGCAGCGCACGGGTGGTCTGGTCGAACAGCACGGGTTCGCGGAGGTTGCGGTACCAGTAGTCGGCGTCGAGGGCGGAGGTGTCGACGGGTTCCGCGGTGACCGTCGAGTAGAACGGGATCGCCGCCGGGCGCGGTGTGACGCCGGCCAGGTCGGTCAGCAGCTGCTCGCGGATCGCCTCGACCTGGACGGAGTGGGCGGCGTAGTTCACGGGCAGGCGGCGGGCGCGGATGCCGTCGGCCTCACAGGCCGCCAGCAGTTCGTCCAGCGCGTCCAGATCACCCGACACCACCACGCTGTCCGCCGAGTTGACCACCGCCACGGTCAGCCGGCCCTCCCAGCGGGCCACGAAGTCGGCGGCCTGCGCATGCCCGAGAGCGACCGACACCATCCCACCCCGGTCCGCCAGGGCGACCAGGGCCTTGCTGCGCAGGGCGACCACCTTCGCGGCGTCGCCCAACGACAACGCGCCGGCCACGTACGCCGCCGCGATCTCCCCCTGCGAATGCCCGACCACGGCATCAGGTACCACACCATGCGCACGCCAGAGTTCGGCCAGCGCCACCATAACCGCGAACAGAGCCGGCTGCACGATGTCCACGCGCTCCAGCGGGGCGCCGCCGACCAACACCTCCACCAACGACCAATCCGTGTACGGCGCCAACGCCGCCTCACACGCATCGATCACCTCCCGGAACACCGGCTCCGAGCCGTACAACTCCCCACCCATCCCCACCCACTGCGCACCCTGCCCCGGAAACACGAACACCGACCGACCCACCGGGCGGACCGTCCCGGTGACCAAGCCCGGCACCGACCGGCCCTCCGCCAGCGCCTCCAACGCCTCCACACCGCTCAACACCGCACGGTGCTCGAAACGCGACCGCCCCGCCAACGCCCGACCCACCGCACCCGCGCCGACCCCCGGATGCCCGGCCAGGAACGCCCCCAGCCGACGTGCCTGATCCCGCAACGCCACATCCGACTTCCCCGACAACACCCACGGCATCACCCCGCCCGCGGGCCGCGTCGAAACCCCGACCGGCTCCTCAACAGCCGCCTCGATCACCACGTGCGCGTTGGTGCCGCTGATGCCGAACGCCGACACGCCGGCCCGGCGGGGACGCCCCGTCTCCGGCCACGGCCGGGCCTCGGTGAGCAGTGAGACACGGCCCGCCGACCAGTCGACGTGGGAGGACGGCGCGTCCACGTGCAGGGTCCGCGGCAGTTCACCGTGCCGCATCGCCATGACCATCTTGATCACACCCGCCACACCGGCCGCCGCCTGGGTGTGGCCGATGTTCGACTTCACCGACCCCAGCCACAACGGCTCGTCCCGCCCCTGACCGTACGTCGCCAGCAGCGCCTGAGCCTCGATGGGATCGCCGAGGGTGGTGCCGGTGCCGTGGGCCTCCATCGCGTCCACGTCCGCCGGCGACAGTCCGGCATTCGCCAACGCCTGCCGGATCACGCGTTCCTGGGACGGACCGTTCGGCGCCGCCAGCCCGTTCGACGCGCCGTCCTGGTTCACCGCCGAGCCCCGGACGACCGCCAGCACCCGGTGACCGTTACGGCGGGCGTCGGACAGGCGTTCCAGCAGCAGGAGGCCGGCGCCCTCACCCCAGGCCGTACCATCGGCCGCCTCGGCGAACGCCTTCACCCGGCCGTCAACGGCAAGCCCCCGCTGCCGCGAGAACTCGACGAACCCCGCCGGCGTCGCCATCACCGTCACACCACCGGCCAACGCGAGCGAACACTCCCCCGCCCGCAACGCCTGCGCCGCGAGGTGGATCGCCACCAGCGACGACGAGCACGCCGTGTCCACCGACACCGCCGGACCCTCCAGCCCCAGCAGATACGACACCCGCCCGGACGTGGCGCTGGTGGCTGTTCCGGTGGCAAGGAAACCTTCGAGGTCCGGCGGCGGCTGGTTGCCGTAGCCGGAGGACCACAGGCCGGTGAACACGGCCGTGCGGCTGCCGCCGAGCGTGGTCGGGTCGATGCCGGCGTACTCGAAGGTCTCCCAGGCGGTTTCCAGCAGCACCCGCTGCTGCGGGTCCATCGCCAGTGCCTCGCGCGGCGAGATGCCGAAGAACCCGGCGTCGAAGCCGGCGCCGTCGGCGAGGAAGCCGCCCGATCGGCTGTAGGTCGTGCCCGGCCGGTCCGGGTCGGGGTCGTAGACGACGTCCCAGCCACGGTCCGGCGGGAACTCGGTGATCGCGTCGACACCGTCCGAGACAAGCCGCCACAGGCCGTCCGGGGACTCCACAGCGCCCGGGTAGCGGCAGCCCATGCCGATGATCGCGATCGGCTCGCGCGCGGCCTCCTCCATGTCGGCGAGGCGCTTGCCGAGCACTCCCAGGTCGGCCGTGGCGCGCTTGAGATAGGTGCGGAGCTTCTCTTCGTCGGACATCGCTACTCCTCAGCGTTTCGGGACTCGCCCGAGCGGATGACCTCGGTCCTGCGGTGCGCATCGTCCAGAAGGCTGAACAGTTCGTCGTCGCTGGCCTCGTCGACACCGGCCGCGGAGCCGGTGCGTTTGGCGGTCCAGGCCGCGAGAAGTGCTTCGAGGCGGGCCGCGACGGTCTCGTAGTCGGCGTCGGCGGCTGCCGCGTCCAGGGTGGACTTGAGCTGGTCGAGTTCGGCGAGCAGGGGGTCCGGTCCGGTGCCGTGCAGCCGGGTGTGCACGAAGGCGGCGAGGCGGGCCGGTGTCGGATGGTCGAAGACGAGCGTGGCGGGCAGGCGCAGGCCGGTGTCCGCGTCGAGCTGGTTGCGCAGTTCCACGGCGGTGAGCGAGTCGAACCCGATGTCGGTGAACGCCTGGTCGGGGTTGACCGCCTCCGGTGACGAGTGCCCCAGGACGAGGGCGACCTGGCCCCTGACGAGGTGCAGCACGTCGGCCTGCGTCCACACGCGGTCGGCGGCCTGCCTGCGCCGGGGCCGTACCAGCTCCCGCAGCAGGGCGGGCGGGTCACCGGCGCGGCGCAGCGCCGGCAGGTCGAACCTGACGGGGACGAGGGTGGGGGCGCCCGCGGTCAGCGCGGCGTCGAACAGGGCCAGCGCGTCCGTCGTCGGCAGCGGCCGTACGCCGGCCCTGGCCAGGCGCTGCCGGTCGGTGGCGGTCAGGGCTCCGGTCATGCCGCTGGCCTGCGCCCAGTAGCCCCAGGCGAGCGACACGGCCGGCTGTCCCTGGGCGTGCCGGTGTGCGGCCAGGCCGTCGAGGTAGGCGTTCGCCGCCGCGTAGTTCGCCTGGCCCGCGCCGCCCAGCACACCGGCCGCCGACGAGAACAGTACGAACGCCTCCAGGTCCGAGGTCAGTTCGTGGAGGTGCCGCGCCGCGAGGGCCTTCGGTTCCCACACGCGCGCGAACTGCTGCGGGGTGAGGGATTCCACGACGGTGTCGGCCAGCGTGCCCGCGGCGTGGATCACCGAGGTGACCGGGTGTTCGGCGAGCAGCCGCGCCACCGCCTCGCGGTCGGACACGTCGCACGCCACGATGTCGGCGGTCGCGCCCAGCGCGGCCAGGTCGGCGGTCAGCGCGGCCGCGCCGGGGGCGTCCGGGCCGCTCCGGCTGACCAGCAGCAGGTGCCGCACGCCGTGCCGTTCGGCGAGGTGCCGGGCGACGGCCTGGCCGAGGGTGCCGGTGCCGCCGGTGACGAGCACCGTGCCCTCGGGGCTGAGCGGCGAGGGCAGCGGTTCGGTCCGCGCCCGTTCGAGGCGGGGGACGTGGACGGCGCCGGCGCGGATCGCGAGCTGGGGTTCGTCGCCGGCCAGCCGGACCTCGTCGCCGTCGTCGCCGTCGACCAGCACGAACCGGCCGGGGTGCTCGGTGGCGGCCGACCGGACCAGGCCCCAGACGGCGGCGGCCTGCGGGTCGACGTCCTCGCCCGGCCGAACCGGTACGGCGTTGCGCGTGGCGACCACCATGCGCGGGGTGTCCGTGCTGAGGAAGTCCTGGATCACCCGCAGGGTCTCGACGGGCGATGTGGCGTGGTGGACCGGGATGTCCGGTCCGGTGGTCGCCGCTTCCAGGACCGGCCACGCCACCTGGTACGGCACGTCCTGCGTGGTGGCCCCGGCCGGCCGGCGCAGGGTCAACGAGGCGATCTCGGCGACGGGCGCGCCCGACTGGTCGGCGAGAGCGATCGTGCAGGTGTCCTGGCCGGTCACGGTCAGCCGGACCCTGGCGTGCTCGGCGCCGCGCCACCAGGAGATCCCGGCGAAGGAGAACGGCATCTTCGCCCGGTCGTCGGCGACGGTCACGATCTGGATCGCGGCGTCGAGCAGGGCGGGGTGCAGGGCGAACCGGGTGTCGCCGGGGGGTGCGGCCACCTCCGCGTAGAGGGTGTCGCCGTCGCGCCAGGCCGCTCGCAGACCTTGGAAGGCCGTGCCGTAGGCGAATCCGGCGTCGGCCAGGTTGTCGTAGAAGGCGTCGAGGTCGACGGCTTCGGCGTGCGGCGGCCACTGCCGTGCCCAGGGGTCCCGTGGTGCGGAGGGCACGGCGCCCAGGGTCCCGGTGGCGTGCCGTACCCACTCGCCGTCTGCGCGCGAGTGGATCGAGACGCTGCGCCGGCCCGCCCGGTCGGGGCCGACGGTCACGGACACCTGCACGCCGTCCGCGACCACCAGCGGTGTCTCCAGCGTCAGGTCCTCGACCGCCGGGCACTCGACGTGTTCGCCGGCCCGGAGCGCCAGGTCCACGAACGCCGCGGCGGGCAGCAGGGGCGAGCCCGAGATGACGTGTTCGGTGAGCCACGGCTGCGCGGCGGTGGCGAGCTGTCCCGTCAGCACCACGCCGTTGTCGTCGGGGAGTTCCATGGCGTCCCGCAGCAGCGGGTGGTCGATCTGGCCGTCTCCGATCGGTGCCGGGACGGTGGGCTGGAGCCAGTAGTGCTGGTGCTGGAAGGCATACGAAGGCACCCGCCCGTCCGACGTCCCCACCGCCGTGACCGCGGGCGGCATCCAGCGCACCGCGCCGTCCGCCCACAACCGTCCCAGCCCCGCGAACAGCCGTTCCGGAGAATCACCACCCCGCCGCATCAACCCGTTCGCCACCAGCGACGGATGCGGACCCACCTCCACGAACCCCGTGACGCCCTGGCCCGTCAGCCACTCGACGGCGTCGGCGAACCGCACCGGCTCCCGCGCCTGCCGCACCCAGTACCCAGGCTCCCCCATGTCCACCGGACGCCCCGCCACCGTGGAGACCACCGCAATCACCGGCTCACCGAACGACAGACCCTCAGCGACCTTCCCGAGTTCCTCCAGCACCGGATCCATCCGCGCCGAATGGAACGCGTGACTCACCTCCAGCCGCCTCACCCGGCGCCCACGACCCCGCCACACCTCGGCGACCGCCGCCACCGCCGCCTCGTCGCCCGACACCACCACCGCGTCCAGCGCGTTGACCGCCGCCACCTCGGCACCCGAAACCAACGACCCCACCACCTCCTGAACCGACGCCTGGAGCGACACCATCGCCCCACCACCGGCCAACCCCTGCATCAACCGGCCACGCGTGCTCACCAAGGCACAGGCGTCCTCCAGCCCCAGCACCCCCGCCACATGGGCCGCCGCCACCTCACCGACCGAATGCCCCACCACGAAGTCCGGCCGAACCCCCAACCACTCCACCAACCGGAACAGCGCCACCTGCAACGCGAACACCCCGGCCTGCGTGAACTCCGTCTCCCCCAGCACCCCCTCCCCGTCCTCGAACAGCACCCCCACCGGCAACCCCAGCAACCCGCAGACCTCGTCCAACACCCGCGCGAACACCGGGAACTCGCGGTACAAACCCCGCCCCATCCCCACCCACTGACCACCCTGACCGGAGAACACGAACGCCGACCTGCCCGGGGAGGCAGTGCCCGTGACGATTCCGGGTTTTCCGCCGATCAGCGCGTCTAGGCCGGCCGGGTCCGTCAGCACGGCACGGTGCGGAAAGCGAGCCCGCGCGGCCAGGTCCGCGGCCACCTCGGCCGGTGTGACCTCGGGGTGCTCGGCGAGGAACCCGCGCAGCCTGCGGGCCTGGTCGTGCAGGGCCGCGTCCGACTTGGCTGACAGCAGCCACGGCACCGGCACGACGGGCGCGGGCGCGGGCGTGGAAGCGGCAGGGGACTCGGGCGACGTCTCCTCGGCCGGACCATCAGCCGGATCCGGGGCCGGTGCCTCCAGGATCACGTGCGCGTTGGTGCCGCTGATGCCGAACGCCGACACACCGGCACGACGGGGACGCCCCGTCTCCGGCCACGGCCGGCCCTCGGCGAGCAACGAGACACGACCCACCGACCAGTCCACATGGGAGCTCGGCGCGTCCACGTGCAGGGTCCGCGGCAACTGCCCGTACCGCATCGCCATCACCATCTTGATCACACCAGCCACACCCGCCGCCGCCTGCGTGTGCCCGATGTTCGACTTCACCGACCCCAGCCACAACGGCTCCACCCGGCCACGGCCGTACGTCGCCAACAGCGCCTGCGCCTCGATGGGGTCACCGAGCGTCGTCCCGGTGCCGTGCGCCTCCACCGCATCCACCTCGGACGGCTCCAACCCGGCATTGGCGAGGGCCTGACGGATCACCCGCTCCTGGGAGGGGCCGTTGGGCGCGGTCAGACCGTTGGACGCCCCGTCCTGATTCACCGCCGAACCCCGCACCACCGCCAGCACCCGGTGCCCGTTACGGCGAGCGTCCGACAGGCGCTCCAGCAGCACCAACCCCGCACCCTCACCCCACGCCGTACCATCCGCAGCCTCGGCGAACGCCTTCACCCGCCCATCGGCCGCAAGCCCCCGCTGCCGGGAGAACTCGACGAACCCCGCCGGCGTCGCCATCACCGTCACACCACCGGCCAGAGCCAGCGAACACTCCCCCGACCGCAGCGCCTGCGCCGCCAGGTGGATCGCCACCAGCGACGACGAACACGCCGTGTCCACCGACACCGCCGGACCCTCCAGCCCCAGCAGATACGACACCCGCCCCGAGGTCACACTCGTCGCAGTACCCGTCGAGAGGTAGCCCTCCAGGTCGGGCGGCTGTGCCCCGGCGCCGTAGCCCGAGGACCAGATGCCGGTGAAGACACCCGTCTGGCTGCCCCGCAACGACGTCGGATCGATCCCCGCATCCTCGAACGTCTCCCACACCGTCTCCAGCAACACCCGCTGCTGCGGATCCATCGCCAACGCCTCACGCGGCGAGATCCCGAAGAACGCCGCATCGAAGTCGCCGGCGGCGTCGAGGAAGCCGCCCCATCGCGTGTACGACGTCCCCGGACCACCGGCCGGATCGTAGAGACGACCCACATCCCACCCGCGATCCGACGGGAACTCCCCCACCGCATCCACCCCACCCGCGACCAGACCCCACAACTGCTGCGCCGACCCCACCCCACCCGGATACCGGGCCCCCAACCCCACCACCACCACCGGATCACCCGACACCGGAACCCCGACCGGCACGGGTGAGGCAGCGGCCTGGCGCCGGGTGCCGACCAGGAGGTCCCGCAGGTGGCCGGCCAGCGCGTCGGGGGTCGGGTAGTCGAAGGTCAGCGTCGCGGGCAGCCGTACCCCGGCGACCGCGGACAGGCGGTTGCGCAGTTCCACTGCGGTGAGCGAATCGAAGCCCAGGTCCTTGAAGGCCCGCTCTGCGCTGACGGCCGCGGTGTCGGTGTGGCCGAGGACCGCGGCCGTCTGGCCGGTGACCAGTTCCAGGACGCGGCTGTGCTGCTCGGTCTCGGGCAGGGCCGCGAGTTCCCTGCCCAGGACCGGCCGGTCCGTGCGCCGGGCGGGCCTGGTGCGGGTGAGGCGGCTGAGCAGGGGGCGGGTGGACGCCGCCGACAGGTCGAGGTGCGCGGGGACCAGCGCGGGATCGGCGGCGCCCAGGGCCAGGTCGAACAGTGCCAGCGCCTGGTCCGTGGGCATCGGCAGCACGCCGGCGCGGGCCAGGCGCTTGCGGTCGGTGTCGGTGAGGTGTTCGGTCAGCCCGCTGGCCTCGGCCCATTGTCCCCAGGCCAGCGACAAGCCCGGCAGACCCAGGGCACGCCGGTGCACGGCGAGGGCGTCCAGGAAGGCGTTGGCGGCGGCGTAGTTCGCCTGGCCCGGGCCGCCCAGCACACCGGCGGCGGACGAGAAGAGCACGAATGCGCTCAGGCCGAGGTCCTTCGTCAGCTCGTGCAGGTGCCAGGCGGCGTCGGCCTTGGGCCGCAGCACCTGGTCGATCCGGCCGGGCGTGAGGGATTCGACGACGCCGTCGTCGAGCACGCCGGCCGCGTGCACGACCGCGGTCAGCGGATGCGCGGCGGGGATCGAGTCCAGTACGGCCGCCAGCGCGTCCCGGTCGGCCACGTCGCAGGCCACCACGTCGGCGTCGAAGTCCACCTCCGCCGCGGTCCTGCCGAGCAGGAGCAGGTGCCGGATGCCGTGCCGCTCGCGCAGGTGCCGGGCGACGAGGCGGCCCAGTGTTCCGGTGCCTCCGGTGATCAGCACGGTGCCGTTCGGGTCGAGCGGGCCGGGTGCCGGGGCCACCTCGGCCCGTACCAGGCGGGCGGCGTGGGCGGCGCCGTCGCGGACGACAAGCTCCGGTTCGTCCCCCGCGACGAGGACGCGGTCGTCGGTGTCGACGAGCACGAACCGGTCGGGGTGTTCCGCCTGGGCCGCGCGGACCAGGCCCCAGACGACGCTGGACGGCAGGTCGACCGGGTCCGGCCCGACCGCCCCACGGGTCACGACGGCCAGCCGGCCGTCCCCGTCGCGCAGGAAGTCCTGGAGCACGCCCAGCGTCTCGGCGGCGACGGTGTGCGCGGCCGCCACGGGGTCTCCCGCCGGGGGCGTGACGTGGTGGACGGCCGGGGGTTCGCCGGTGCTCTCGACGGGCACCCAGTCGAGGCGGAAGAGCTGGTTGGTCCCGGCGACCGACATGCCCGGCGGCCGGTGGCGCACGGTCAGCGCGTCGATCGCCGCCAGCGGCCCGGATTCGTCGGCGAGCGCGACCCGGAAGGTGTCGGGGCCGGTGGGTGTGAGGCGGACCCGGGCCGTGGAGCCGGCCTTCCGCATCGACACCCCGGCGAAGGAGAACGGCAGGCGGCCGGCCGCCAGCAGGGTCAGCGGCTGGAGTGCGGCGTCGAGCAGCGCGGGGTGGAGACCGAAGCGGTCGCGGGTGTCGGCGGGCAGCGCCACCTCGGCGTAGAGCTCGTCGCCCTGCCGCCGGATCTCGCGTACGCCCGCGAACACCGGCCCGTACTCGTAGCCCTGGGCGGCGAGGGTGTCGTAGAAGTCGGTCAGGTCGACGAGCTCACCGGCCGGCTGCCAGGGCTCGCCGGTGTCGTACGGGTGGGGGTGGTCGGCGGTCGCCAGCGTGCCGGTGGCGTGCTGCACCCAGGTGCCGTCCGTCCGGGAGTGCACGGTGACGGGGCGTCGGCCCGTCCCGTCCGGTGCGCCGACGAGGACCTGGACCGGCACGGACCCGTCGTCCGGCAGGATCATGGGGGCTTCCAGCACCAGTTCGTCCAGGACGTCGCAGCCGGCCTGCCGTCCGGCGTGCATGGCGAGTTCGACGAACACGGTGCCGGGCAGCAGCACGGAGCCCAGGACGACGTGGTCGGCCAGCCATGGCCGGGTCGCCGTCGAGAGCCGCCCCGTGAGCAGGACGCTCTGGTCCCCGGCCAGTTCGACGACGGCCCCGAGCAGCGGGTGCCCGGCCGAGTCCAGTCCCGCCGCCGACACGTCGCCCTTCGCGGCGACGGGGTTCAGCCAGTACGGCCGGTGCTGGAAGGCGTACGTCGGCAGCGGGACATGGTGGGGGTCGCCGGGGAGGACCGGCGTCCAGTCGACGGCCACGCCCTGCGTGTGCAGGCGCGCCAGAGCGAGGTGGAATTCCTGCCTGCCGCTGCCGCGGCGCAGCGTGCCGGTCACCACGCCGTCCATCACCGGCATCAGTACGGGGTGCGGGCTGACCTCCACGAACACGCCGTGCCGGTCCTGCCTGAGGGCCTCGACGGCGAGGTCGAAGCGTACGGGTTCGCGGAGGTTGCGGTACCAGTAGTCGGCGTCGAGGGCGGCGGTGTCGACGGGTTCCGCGGTGACCGTGGAGTAGAAGGGGACGTCCGCGGTCCTCGGTGTGACGCCGGCGAGGTCGGCGAGCAGCTGCTCGCGGATCGCCTCGACCTGGACGGAGTGGGCGGCGTAGTTGACGGGCAGGCGGCGGGCACGGACACCGTCGGCCTCACAGGCCGCCAGCAGTTCACCCAGCGCGTCCAGATCACCCGACACCACGACCGAACCGGGGGCATTGACCACCGCCACCGTCAGCCGGCCCTCCCAACGGGCCACGAACTCGGCGGCCTGCTCATGCCCGAGACCGACCGACACCATCCCACCCCGGTCCTCCAGCGCGACCAAGGCCTTGCTCCGCAGCGCGACCACCTTCGCGGCGTCCTCCAGGGACAACGCCCCCGCCACGTACGCCGCCGCGATCTCCCCCTGCGAATGCCCGACCACGGCATCAGGCACCACACCATGCGCACGCCACAACTCCGCCAGCGCCACCATCACCGCGAACAGAGCCGGCTGCACCACATCCACCCGCTCCAACGGGGCACCGCCGACCAACACCTCCACCAACGACCAATCCGTGTACGGCGCCAACGCCGCCTCACACGCATCGATCACCTCCCGGAACACCGGCTCCGAGCCGTACAACTCCCCACCCATACCGACCCACTGCGCACCCTGCCCCGGGAACACGAACACCGACCGACCGGGCGAACCGGCCACACCCGTGACGACGCGGGGGTCTCCGTCGGCGAGGGCGGCCAGTTCCGCCATGAGGTCGGCCCGGGTGCTGCCCACCAGGGCCGCCCGGTGGGCGAGCATGGTGCGGGTGGTGGCGAGGGCCCGGCCGATCGCGGCCGACCGGAGTCCGGGGCGGGCGGTGATGTGGTCCGCGAGCCGTCGGGCCTGGGCGCGGAGGGCGTCGTCCGTCTTGCCGGACAGCAGCCACACCGTGGGCTCCGCGGAATCGTCCGCGGCGGGTTGTTCGGGGGTTTCTTCCGGGAACTGTTCGATGACGACGTGGGCGTTGGTGCCGCTGGCCCCGAAGGCCGAGATGCCCGCGCGGCGGGGACGCCCCGTCTCCGGCCACGGCCGGGCCTCGGTCAGCAGCCGGATGTTTCCGGACTCCCAGTCGACGTGCGAGGTCGGCGCGTCGACGTGCAGCGTCGGCGGCAACTGCCCGTGCCGCATCGCCATGAC
>NZ_JBHUSG010000088.1:0-17305 GCF_042673745.1 Kitasatospora sp. NPDC057015 | reverse complement strand
GGGCCGAGCAGCAGCCCGTACGCCAGCAGCAGCAGGCCGTGGCCGGCCAGGAAGAGCCGGCGCCGGCCGATCCGGTCGGCCAGGGCGCCGAGCGGCACGGCCAGCAGCAGGAAGGCGGCGGCGGTGCCGAGCGGCAGCAGCGGGAACAGCTGGGCGGAGAGGCCGAGCCGGCGCTGCAGCAGCAGGAAGAGGAAGGAGTCGCTCACCGTGGTCAGCCCGAGCAGCACCGCGCAGATCGTCAGCCGCCGCAGCTCGGGCAGCCGCAGCAGGGCGATCCCGGCGCGCAGCGAGGCCGGGGGCCCCGACGGCGTCGTCCTTCCCAGCCGGCCCGGTACGAAGAGCAGCAGCACCAGGACGCCGAGCGCCGCGATGCAGCCGCTGACCGCGAACACGGCGTCGTAGGCTCCCCCGCCGCCGTCGGCGAGCAGCGGACCGCCGGCCAGCCGCAGCACCGCGAACGCGACCAGCGGGCCGAGCAGGGCGCCCGCGGTGTCCATCGCGCGGTGCACGCCGAACGCCCGGCCGCGGTGCTCGGGCTCGGTGGCGAGCGAGATCATCGCGTCCCGGGGCGCGGTGCGCAGGCCCTTGCCGGTGCGGTCGACGGCGATGACGGCGCCGATCATCGGAACGGTGTGGGCGAGCAGCAGCAGCGGCTTGCACAGGGCGGAGAGGCCGTAGCCGATGGCGGCGACGGTCTTGTGGCCGCTGCGCCCGCGGTCGGCGAGGTGGCCGCCGGCGAGCCTGACCAGGGCGCCGACGCCGTTGTTGAGTCCGTCCAGGACGCCGAAGCCGAGCGGGGACAGGCCGAGCCCGGTGAGCAGGTAGAGGGGCAGAACGGCGCTGACCATCTCCGACGAGACGTCGGTGATCAGGCTCACCGCCCCCAGGGCGAGCACCGTACCGGGGACGGCGGCCGCCCGCCGCCCCGGGCTGGTGCCCGGAGCGGTGGCGGCGGAGGCCGGCGCAGTGGTGCCGCGGCGATCCGCGAGGTACACGGCCGTCAGTTCCAGATGCCGGTGATGTCGGCGGCGGTGGCGGTGAGGGGACGGCGGGGGCGCCTGCTTGAACGCGCGAGCAGCACTGTGTCCTCCGAGGACGGGGGAAAGGGGGTGCCCCGAACTCTAGGGTTGGCACCGGACGTATCAGAGGCGGGTGAAGCAATGAGAACAAGAACAACGGCCGACTATCCGATCTTGTGGTCTAGGCCTAATTGGATATAGGTCTAGACCTATTGGGTTCGAGGCGAACCAGCCGCCCGTCCAGCGCGCACAGGGAGTGCCAAGCTCTGGCTGCGCGTGGCGCCGACCGTGCTGTACCGCGGCCGCGAGTGCGGTCTTGTGCTCGCCCCTACCGGTGGAAGCGTCTCAGATCAACGGAATTGAACGCCGGGACCCGCTCCCATCAACGTCCGCAGATCACCATCGCCCAGCCGACCACGATCCCAGCCCAGGTGACAGCCCGTCACCGAATCCCGAAATTTGCTGTGGAGCGTCACCGACTGCGACATCGATCAGCCCGCGTGGAGGATCTGCAGGCGGAGAAGATCGAAGCCGGCGCGCCCGTACCCGTCCCTCTCGATCCTTTTTACGGTTACCTGGAATCCGGCCGGGGTGATCATGTCTCCGCGGTGTGACTGCGGACTGGGGAGATGCGTTGAGCGGCACGGTGGTGCTGGCGGAGAAGCGGCCCGTGTTGGGACGGCATGAGCGGGCAGCGGGCTGGTTGCAGGTGTGGGCGGACCTCGGACGGGCGCCTCGCACGATTGACGCGTACGCCCAGGGGCTGGCCGAGTTCCTGCTCGTGTGCGAGCGGGTGGGTATCGACCCTCTGGCGGCGAACCGCGCTCATGTCGCGCTCTTTGTAAGTGAGTTGATGTCACGGCCCAGTCGGCGGGGTACGAACGTGGTGTCGATCGACTCGGGGTGGGGCTGGCGAACGCGACGATCCAGCAGCGGCTGGTAGCTGTGCGGTTGTTCTAGGACTGGGGACGCGACCGCGTGAACGGCGAGATCGGCCGCGTCCGCGCGGTCCTCGCCGGGGGGCTACCAGCTCGGCCGGGGCGACGACAAGCTCCTGCCGGTGGTCGCCTGCCAAGTGTTTTCTGCTCAACCGCAGCCCCCACGGCGACGACCTCACCACCGCACTGTTCGAGCGGATCCGCCGTGAGAAAATGATCCCCCGACCTGCGTCTCAACACCCTGCACGCCCTCCAGAAAGCGGCGGCCGCTGTCGGTTTCTGTGATCCGCCGAGTTCCGGCACCGGCCGCCACACAGCGAAGGCGGCCGGCGGACCGGAGATCTGGGCATCGAGGGCTTCCCCCTGCGCCTGCCGCCCTCGTGGCGGGGCTCGACGTCCGCGACCAGGCCGTCCGCCTCCAGATCGGCGACCAGCGCGGAGACCGTCGGCGCGGTCAGACCCGACACCCGCGACAGGTCCGCGCGACTCATCGCACCCCTGCGGTAGAGCGTTGCCAGGACGAGCGAGCGATTGTGGGCCCGGTTGTCCTGGGTCTGCGCCTTCGTTCGCTCCTGCCGCCGGCACCGCGTCGGCGGCAGATCGAACAGCCCCGCGGCGGGCGACGGCCCGCGGCCACATCGGTACGGACGGACTCACTCACGGCGCAGCACTCCTTCCGACTCCAGCCACCCGAGCCTAGTTTCTCAGGCGCCTTTACATATGACTTCAACAATGAGCTCGTCCTCAACTCCTATCAAGAGCCTCGGATCCAGCGGCCTTAACGATCTGGTGGACCCGAATCGAGCGCCGCCATCCGGTGCCGAGTAGGGGCGAGTGCGGCGCCGGCCGAACGAGGGGTGCTTGACAAGTGCCGCAAATGGGCCGATTATTCAAGGAGAATTAAGTAAATGCTACTTCGATATTGCGTCCCGTGCGAGCGAACCCGCCGCCGGCGCGCATCGGGCCCGGGCATCCATCGCAACTTCCGTCGGCCCCAATGCACGGCAGGCTGCACCAGTCCCACGAGCCGGCCCGGCGTGCGCCCCTGATTCCTCGCATCTCGCCCACCGGGAGGCAATAATGTTCGTACGCGGATTTATAGGTGGCATCCCTGCCACGCGATCGTCATGGGACGCCGACTGGCTGCCGCAAGATCCCACCAGGCTGCACCTGGTCGAGGCCGGCCAGGACTTCGATATCCTCAGGACCCCCCGCGCACTGGCCGCGAAACTACTGGCGTTGCTGGAGCTACACCGGCCGAGCTGTGTCGAGGACATCGTGACCGGCGCGTGCCTGTGGCTCGTTCCCGTCGGACGCGCGCGGCGCTGGTCCCTGTATCCCGGCCAAAACACAGCAGTACTCGCCCGGGGCTGGCACGTATCGATCCCGGGAGAAAACTGCGAGGAACGGCGCCGATGGATTGGGCCGGGCCCGGCACTCACCCCCGCCGACCTGCTCGAAGCCGCCCTGGACAGCCTGACCCACGGCCGGCCGCCGCCGTCCAAGCCTGCCCGGGCCCCCAGAGCCCGCAACGCCGTCTGTGCATCGGCCCCCTGCAAGTAGTGCGTCCCCCAGGGGCATTCGCCAGTCACTCGAAGGCCCCGCGGGAGACGACACGGTCACTGTGACAGGCCCGGTGGTAACCGCCACCGGACCCAGGGTCGCCGACGCTCGGAGCCCGGAGCCCTGCCCACCGAACGAGGGACTACCGACATGCCTGCTCCTACCCCCGGAGTCACCCCGCAACCCGCCGCCTACCTGCGCTACTACCCGCACAACTGCTCGGTGATGGACCGCAACGTCGAGGCCCTGCGCAGCTTCGCCGCCCGACTCGGCGTACCCGCCCCCGCCTTGTACCTCGACTACGGCTTTTCCTGCACCGGCCCCCGGCCCGGCCTCGGACGCCTCGTCCGTGCCGCCATGAACGGCTCCCACCGCCTCCTCCTGGTACCCGGATGGTGGGTCTTCTCCGTCGACGACACCCAGGCCGACCTGACCGTCCGGATGCTCACCACCCTCGGCGGCCTGCGCATCGTCCGGCTGCCTCCTCGTAAGCTCGTACCGCCGCACACCGTCGATCCGCTCGTCTGAGCCACCCCCGCCCAGGGAGATGAGACCGTGAACTCGGCCTCCGACACCGCATGGCCCCTATGGGTCGGCCGCTCCGTGACCCTGCCCGACGGCAGCACCGCCATCGTCCGGATGGCCCGCCGCGAACGCGCCGCAGACACCATCTGGGCCGTGGACACCCGCGGGACCATGCACCGACTTTCGCGCCGAGTGACCGACTCCCTGACAGCGGCTCTGACCGAACCTGCGTGAACAACCGAGGATCTGTCAGCAGTTTCGGGCCGCACCAGGAGGAGCGAGTCCAGTTCAAGGCGATCTGGGCTGCACCTACGAGCGTGGGAGCACGGCGACATCGTCGACGAAGCCAGGCCGGGGCTCCGGACCGGCGGCGCGCATCCGGGCCGCGGCAACCAGGCGGGTGAGTCCACCCGCTGCGCCTGAACCCCTGCCGTTCGGCCCGGTCCTGGACGCCTTCGCGGCAGCGCCGACTGGCTCCCCGCTTCCGAACACCTCAACCCCAGTCCGGTGTTACCGCCCCGATGCTGGCCGCGCTCGCCGACCGGCTGCCCCCCACAACGGTCCATCGAGGGCGAGCCGCGCCCGGCCGCCGGGTGCTGCCGTCTCCGGGCGTCGGCGTGTTGCGTTGGTGTGGTGACGGCCTCCCGAGGATCCGCAGGTCCAGCGTTCCTATATCGAGGACGTCGTGCAACTTCTCGAACGGTGCGGCGTCACGGTCGCTCCGGTGAGTCACCGTCACGGAGCGGCTACGGCTCCGGGGTGGGCTGAGCAACCTTCAGCGCCTGGCGTTGCCGGCTGCAGAAGGCCGGTGTCCTCGGCGATGGCCTCCGGAGACGGCTTGACGTAGCGGCGGACGTTCTCCATCTGTTTGTGCCGCGACTTCGCCATCAACATCCGCAGGCTGGCTCCGGCCTCGCCAAGGTGGGTCAGGCCGGAGTGGCGGTACTCGTGCAGGTCCCAGCCCGTACCCGGCCCCTGCACCGCAGTGTGACCGTCCAGCAGCGGGCGGGCCTGCCCGTAGGAGAGGCGGGCGAGCCCGGTGTCCGGGCAGACGTCGCGCGGGCTGACCACCTTGCCCGGTCCGGGACGGCGATGGGTGACGAACACAGGCCCGCGGGTGCGGTCCTTGAGCAGTAGGGGCAGCAGCAGGGCGGTACCGGCGTCCCAGTACACCCACTCCAGTACGAAGTCCTCGCGCGTCTGGCCCGCGCGGCGGCCCTTGGACTGGGTGCCCTTCGCCTTCACCGGGCAGCGGCGACCGGCCAGGTCGAGGTCCTCGACGTTGACGTCGAGGACCTCCTCCGAGCGGGCGCACGTCTCGTAGAGCATCCGCCAGAGCGTCTTCTCCCGCAGGTGAACGTCGCCACGTGCGATCAGGCGGTCGATCGCCGTCTTCGAGTGCACCGGGGTGTGCGATTCCGGGACGGCCATCCGCTTCACCCAGGCCGGCACGGTCGGCCCGTCGTAGCCGCGTTCGGCACACCAGCTTGTCCAGGAGAGCACAGCGCCGCGACGAGCGTTCCAGGTGTTCACCGCCGAGGGACCCCACAGCAGCTCCAGGGCTTCGCCGATCTCTCCGTCCTCGACCGACGCCAGCGGTCGGCCCTCGCCGACCCGTTCGGCCGTCTTCCCGACGGCGATGCCGTAGCTCCGGACCGTGTTCGTGTTGCCGAGCGTGTCGAGGAACAGATCGGCCGCCGCCCGGACGGTCAGTGCCCTCCCGATCTGCAACTGCACGACGGTGGGCACCGCTTCCCCCTTGCTGCAGATGATGGAATTGCTTCTCCTGGCGTCGCCCCGGGCGGTGTCGACGACGCCACCGGGCAGGAGCAGTCGGGCGCCGGCCAGAGCAGTGCCCGACGGCAGAGCCGTGGCGCGGAACGGAGTCGTCACGGATCCGCGGTTCAATTGGTGGTTCGTGGACATGCGGGCGGATGACTCAAGCCGTCGGCGGTGCGGAGCTGCTGCACATGAATCGGTCTCGGCTCTGCTGCGGCGCGCCCTGCCGCACATCGCGCCCTGCTCCGCTAGACGCAATGTCGGTGGCACATGGCCGTCCTACCGTGCGCCACCGGGACCTGAGGCGGGAACTTCCGGTGCCCCGCACTGTGCGGGCGGCACCGGAAGTCCCTCGGTGGTCGGCCGACTCTGAGCGGCCTACCACCGTTCTGTCAGGCGATCGGATTCGTCCGCCGCGCGCGCCGAGGCAGGTGGGGCGAGGACTGCTTGGCGCTGACGGCGACTCAGAATGTCCAGGGTTCGGGTCCTTTACGTTGCCGAGGCAGTGTCAGGGTGCACTGGTCCTCTTCTCCTTGCCCTGCATTTGTCAGCTGCCCATACTTCTGGTTCCACTGGGCGATGACGGGTCTGCCGTGTTCGAGGCTCAGCCGGCTGACAGTGGCGGTGTCCAGGCGGAACAGGCTGCCCGCTGCCGTGGGAAGGCCGAGCCGGCGGGCTGCCAGGGCGCGCAGGAAGTGCCCGTGGCCGACCACGACGACAGTGCCCACTGCCGTGTCGAGGTAGCGGTGCAGGAGAGCGAGGACGCGGTCCGCGCGGGCGCCCACGTCCTCGGGCCGCTCTCCGGGATGGTCGTTGCCGGGGGGTACGCCGTCGCGCCAGAGGCTCCATTCGGGGCGTCGCCTGAGGATGTCGGCGGTACGCAGGCCCTCGTATGCCCCGTAGTCCCACTCACGTAGGTCGTCGCAGGTTTGCGGATCCGGCAGACCCGCCAGTTGCGCGGTATGGGTGGCGCGGATGCGGGGGCTGGTCAGAACGCGGGCGATGTCGAGGGCCTGGAGCGGTAGGGCGAGTTGCAGTGCCTGCTGCTCGCCGCGGGGCGTCAGCGGCACGTCGGTGATGCTGGTGTGCCGGCGGTTGACGGTCCATTCGGTCTCGCCGTGGCGGACGAGGAGGAGGTCACCCATCGGTGGCTCCCCCTGCCGGCCGGCGGTCGGTGACTGGCGCCGACCGGTGCGGTACGCCGGGGACGGTGGTGCTGCGCGGGCTGGTCATGGACTCACGCTCCACAGGGTGTGGTCGGGGGCTGCGATCGTGTTGAGGAGACGCGTGGTGGCGACGGTCATGGCGGTGCGGGCATCGCTGAGGTAACCACGGGGGTCCACACCTCGGGGCTCACTGGTGAGGTGGGTGCGGATGGCGTGTGTCATGGCGATACTGAGGGCGGTGCCGATGTTGACCTTGATGATGCCGCCGGCGACGGCGGCGAGGAGTTCGGCGTCCGCGAGGCCGGAGGAGCCGTGCAGGACGAGCGGCACGCTGACGGTCTCGTGCAGTCGCCCCAGGAGTTCGCGGTCGATGGTCGCGGTGCGGGAGGTCATGGCGTGCGCGCTGCCGACGGCGACGGCGAGGGCGTCGATCCGGGTCTCCTCGATGTACTGGGCGGCCTCGGCGGGATCGGTGCGCGCACCTGGCGCGTGGGCGTCGAGTGCTCCCCGGCCGTCCTTGCCGCCTACTTCGCCGAGTTCCGCTTCGGCCCAGATCCCGTGGGTGTGGGCCCATTTCACGGCATGGCGGGTGACCTCCACGTTCTGCTCGTAGGGAAGGTGGGCCGCGTCGATCATGACCGAGCCTATGCCGCACTCCAGGGCAGTCGGAAGCAGGCCGAGGTCCTTGACGTGGTCGAGGTGCAGCGCGACCTCGACCCGTGCGGTGCGGGCCGCGGCGGTGGCAGCGGCAGCCAGGGGGGCGAGGCGGCCGAGCCGGTACTTCACGGCGTTCTCGCTGATCTGCAGGATGACGGGCTGGCTGGCGGCCTCGGCTCCGTTGATGACCGCCTCGATGTGTTCGAGGGTGATGACGTTGACGGCGGCGACCGCGGTGCCGCCGGCGGCCGCGCGGTCGATGAGGTCGCTGGTGAAGGCGAGGGGCATGGTGCTCCGGGATCGGTGGGGCGGCGGGGTCAGAGGGATTCGATGTGGACTGCGGGCAGGAGAGCCTGGTGGAGGTCGTGGTCGAAGCGGCCGGCACGCGGCGCGGCGACCGTGGCGGCCGACAGCGCGACGGCATCGGTGAGAGCCTCTGGCCAGGGAGTGGCGTCGGCGAGGGCGGCGGCGAGAGAAGCGACGGCAGCGTCGCCGGCCCCGGCGGGATTGCCGCGGATGGACAGGGAGTCGGGAAGGAAGGCTCGCCAGGTGCCCTCGGATGTCACGGCGAGGAGGCCGTCCGGTCCCATGGAGGCGATCACGTTCTGGGCCCCGAGGTCCCTGAGGGCCCGGGCGGCGTCCAGTGGGTCGGTGAGTCCGGTGACGGCGAGGAGCTCGGCGGCGTCGGGCTTGACGAGGGTGGGTCGGGCGTCGAGTGCTGCGGTCAGCGGCGGCCCGTCGGAGTCGAGGATGACGGGCAGGCCGTGATTGCGGGCCAGGGTGACGAGTGCGCGGTAGGCGTTCGAGGGCAGGCCGACCGGGAGGCTGCCGGAGATCACCAGGACCTGGGCGCCGGATAGCAGTCCGTCGACGACACCGGTGAGGGTGTGCCACCAGCCGTCATAGGGAGCGGCTCCGGGCTGGTTGAGCACGGTCACGTCGTAGTCGCGGTCGTCGGTGCCGGCGACGGTGCCGGCGACGGTGCGTCGGGTCGGAGCGCCGCTCGGCACCACACAATGGGTGACGCCTGCGCGTCTGAGGTCGTTCCGGACGGCAGCGCCGTTGGTTCCGGCGAGCGGGAGAACGGCGATGGTGCGGCGTCCGAGCGTGGCCAGGACCCGGGAGACGTTGACGCCCTTGCCTCCGGCCTGTTCGTGCACCTCGGCGACACGGTGTGTGGTGTGCGGGGGAGTGAGGCTCTTCACGCGGTAGGTGACATCCAGTGCCGGGTTGGCGGTGACGGTGACGATCATCGGACGCGTCCTCTCCGGTCGGCTCGGAAGGTGATCAGGTCGAGCGCGGCCAGGCCTGCTCCGAGGCAACCTGCCAGGTGGCCGAGTTCGGCCTGGACAAGCGCGGAAGGGACGGGGACGACGGCCTTGGAGGCCAGCGCGGCCCGTAGGGGTGACAGGAGGAGCGCACCGGACTCGGCGACTCCTCCGCCCAACACGATGAGCGGAGGATCAAGCACCGTCACTGTCTGGAGCAGCATGTCGGCGAGTGCCTCGACGGCCTGCTCCCAGACGCGGCGAGCGGCTCCTTCGCCGGCGGCGGCGCGGGAGGCGACCTCGGCCGCGTCGGCGGAGCGTCCGGTGGCCAAGGTGTAGCGGCGGGCGATCGCGGCGCCCGAGGCGTAGGCCTCGGCGCAGCCGCGGCCTCCGCAGGCGCAGTGGTCGCCGTTGGGACGGATGGTGAGGTGGCCTATCTCGCCGGCTCGGTGGTGGGCGCCGGGTTCGGGGCTGGCGTCGGTCATGATGGCGGCGGCGATGCTGGTGCCGATGGGTACGAAGAGGAATCTGCGGTGTCCGCGGCCGGCGCCCAGGCGGGCTTCGGCGATGCCGCCGGCCCGGACGTCGTGGGTGATGGCGACGGGCAGGCCGGTGGCTCGGGCGACGAGTTCCCGGAAGGGGACGTCGCGCCAGCCGATGGTGGCGGAGTACAGGGCGGTTCCGGCGGCTTCGTCGACGATGCCGGGGAGCGCGAGGCCGATGGCGCGGGCGGGTGATCCGGTGCGGCGGGCGGTCCTGGCCAGTTCGGTTGCCAGGTTGGTGATGGTCCGGACGACGGCTTCGGGGCCGCGCGCGCGTGCGGTGGGTCGCCAGGTCTGGTCGTGGACGTCTGAGTGGGTGTCAAGGAGGGCGGCCTTGATGCCGGTGCCGCCGACGTCGATGGCGATGACCCCGGGGGCTGCGGCGCTCATGCGGCGGTCAGCACGACGGAGCGGCTGATGGTGTGGTCGGCGACGGTGATGACCGGGGTGAGGGGGTCCGCGGTGATGGCGATGGTGTGAGTTGTGCCGCGCAGGGCGGACAGCAGGTCGAGGACTTCGGTCGTGGTGCCGGACCGGGTCAGCGCGACGATCCGGTCGTAGCGGCGGCCGGAGGGGAATTCGGAGGCCGCGAACGCGTCTGTCTCGCCGTGGCCGCTTCCTTCGCGCTGGCCGGCAGAGGCCTGGGCCAGGTGAAGGGAGGTGCCACAGCCGATCACGGCGACGCGCTCGCCGGCCGCGGGCAGGCTGCCGGCGTGGCCGCGGGCCATGGCGACGGCGCGTTCCCAGCACTCGGGCTGGCTCGCGGTCTCGGCTTCCAGGTGGAACACGGATTCTCCAGGATGGTGGGTGAGACTGCCGCGATGCCGGCTTGTCGGCCTGCGGCGGATCGAAGGGCGAGGGTGTTACTTGACGGATCCGGCGGTGAGGCCGGAGACGACCTTGCCTTCGATCAGGTCGAAGAGGACGACGCCGGGCCCTTCGCCTTGATCAGCTGGGCGTCCTTCCTGACCTCGTCCCAGGCCTTCGGGGCGTCGGTGAGGCCGGCCTGCGCGAAAGGGGCCTTGTGGTAGGAGAAGGCGCGCGCCGAGGACACGAACGGGATGCCGTACTGGGTGCCCTTGACCTGGCCGGCCTTGGAGAAGGTGTCGATGAAGTTGGACTGCGCCGTGGGTGACAGAACGTCAGTCGCCCTGTACAGCAGGTCGTCGGCGACCTTGTCGGCGTAGCCGCCGGTCGGCAGCACATCCGGGTAGTTGCCGGACTGGACCATCGTCTTGACCTGCTTGTCGATGTCGTTCCGGTTGATCACCTGGACATCGACCGTTGGTGGGGTTGGCCGCGGTGAACGCGGAGGCGACGGCGTCCTAGTTGGCCTTGGAGCTGTTGGACTCCTTGTCGCCGTAGTCGGCGGCCACGAGCCTGATCGTGGTCTTCGAGGGACCGGTGGCCGGGGAGCCGGAGCCGCCGGAGGAGCACGCCGAGAACGCGACGGCGCCGGTTGCACCGATGGCCGAGAGGCGCAGCAGACGTTGCTCATGACATTTCGCCTTTGTGTGCGGACCGTGGTTGCTCGGTCCGGGGGATGAGTGGGGACGACGGACTCGTCGGAGATGAGATGGATCCGGGGTGCAGCGAACGGAGGGCACAGAGTCGTGTTGTCCGGCCGGCTTGCCGTTGTGGGGCGTCGTCCCGTGGTGAGCGCAAGTCTTAACGCCTTTCGGCGGCGATCTCCAGCTCGGTTATCGAATCGTTGCGGCAGCAGCATGGCAAATCGGACATACAGCCTGAAAGGCTTGATTATTTGCTCATTCTTGCAACTGCAGCTCCTGCATTGAGCATAATGCATCAAAGATAGAGCAGTAACTGATGCAAGGACGACCAGCACCATGGCCATGCGGCCGCTCCGGCCGTTCGGGGCACCCGCGGTCGGACGACGAATCCGGCAATGCAACGGGAGGCCGTTGTGACGGCTGATCAGAACCACCGTGCCACCACCCATGACCCCGCGCACGCGCCCGCAGGTCGCACGCGCCCACCGCATCTGCCCGGCGCCGAACAGTCGCCGCCCGGCGGGGCGAATGGCCCGGCGGCTCAAGCCCGCACAGGGCATGCCGCCTTCGCCTGCTCGCCCACCCGTCGCCGCCCCGGACACCCGTCGGCGTCACCCCCGACGCGCAGCGCGGTGATCGCTCTCGACATCCGCGCGGAGTGGATCACGGGTGCCCTGCTGCCCGCCTCCGTAACAGGCACCGTCGAGCAGTGGTGCACCCGCTCCGACCGCGCGCGCTCCCTCCTTTGCACGGACACCAACCCTGTCGCAGCAGTCACGACCCTGATCGGTATGCAGCCGCGCTCCAGGTCGCTGCGGTCGGCCGTCATCCGCAACGCGGCCACCGGCAGCTCGGCGCGGTGGTGCTCGGCCATCGCATACCCGACGACCTCGCGGGTGGCCAGATCGGACCTTGCTGTGTGGGAGGGGGAGCGGCCGGCGGACGACGCCGGTGTGGCCCGGTCCTTCCATGATCGGCCCGTGGGGCCCACGCCGATGACGCTGTCATCAGTCGTGAGGCTCCTCGAATGGTTCGTCCCCGGGACAAAACGCTCCTCGCGGGGTGCCCCTGCGCTGCTCGGGCGCCCTTGGGTCGGCCGTCGCCCCGGAGCACGGCAGCCTCAGGTGTCCACGGGGCGGGCGGGACCGCTCAGGGGTTTCGGGGGTGGGCCAGCGCAGTGGGTGACCCGAGCCCGAAGAAGTAGGAGTGGGCCGGCGGTGTGCTCGCGGGGTCACGTGGCCGGGCCTCGTAGCAGGTCCAGCTGCAGAACCCGACCGGGTTCCAGTCCGTCAGCCGTCGGCACTCGCCGCACGTCATGACGTCGGTTGGCTTGTGCTGGGTCTGAACCATCGCGCTCACCTGCTCCACCTGCACGCGCCGGCCCACTCCTGCCTCGGCCCGGGATAGTACGTATACCCCGCAATGATGCCGATCACACGCCCCGGGGGTTCGGGTCCCGCCGCGTCCGCGTGCAGGCCCGCCCAAGCGCCTTCCACCATCGCTTCGTCCGCAGTGGGGCGCCGCCGCCCGGCGCTGGGCGAAGCGACCGCAGGTGTGACCTACCGGTACCGGGGCAGTCGCAGGACTGAGAGCGCGTCGCGACGAGACCAGCCCGCGCGTCAGCGCAGGGCGGAGGAGACGCCATGAGCGGTATCGAGATCTGGGAGTTCCGCAGCACGTCCGGCCATGTCTCCAACACCGAGCTGGTCGGCTTCCGTGTCGAGGCCACCGACGGTCACGTCGGAGAGGTCGACAGGCTGTCCGAGGAGGCCGGCCCCCGGTACCTGATGGTCGACACCGGACCGTGGATCTTCGGCAAGCACGTCCTGTTCCCCGTCGTCCAGATCGGCCAGGACGGCAAGACGGTCCATGTCGACCGCACCAAGGACGAGATCAAGAGCGGCCCCGAGTACGACCCCGAGAAGGACGACGTTGCCGACGGCGTCTACAAGGACGCCTACGCCGGCTACTACGGCCCCTACTACGGCGGCCCGGTGTCGACCCGGCCCCCGGATGCGGGCCGCCACCGACACGGTGGCGGCCCGCATCCGTCCCGGATCACGTCCGGAGACCGGTCCGCGGGCGCCGGGGCCTCCCGTTCCTGGTCCGTCCGGTCTGCCCGGTCCGCCCGTGGTCGTCAGAGTGACGGGCCGGTGACCTCCTGGGTGCCGAGGACGGCGAGCAGGTCGAGGAGGTCGGCGCTGTCGGTGCCGACGGCGGGATGAACCAGAGCAGTCGCTGCCGACCGTCCTCGCTGAAATAGGTTGAGGCAGTTGACCTCGATCAGGCCGAATGCGGGGTGGTTGAGGCGTTTGCGGTCGTCGCGGCGGAACGCCACGTCGTGGACGGCCCACAGGGCGGCGAATTCGGTGAACTTGACCGGCTGGTTGTTGACCAGCAGGACTCGGCCGATCGGCGAGACGGTGGTCTCCCACCCGACCGCCGGGATCTCGGCACCGGAGACCGGCGTGCGCTGGGAGGGAGGCTCGGCCTGGAGGCGGAGCGGGACAAGGCCGAGCTCGGCGAGCGGCGGCTCCGCGTTGGACGGCGGGTCGGGCAGGCGGGGCGGGGTGCGGCTGGTGTCGGTGACGGCGATGTCGAGTTCGTCGTCGAGGGCGGTGGCGGTGATCGTGCCGGTCCGTGGGTGTGGCGAACCGCGTTGGTGACGAGTTCGGAGACGACCAGCAGTAGGTCCTCCTCCTCGCGCGGGTGCCCCGGGCGGACCCGTTCGAAGAAGGCGCGGGCTGCGGCGCGGATCAGCGCGACCGCCTCGGGCGAGCCGCTGAACGTGGCTTCCCAGTACTCCCGCCGGCTGCCCTCGTGCGTTCGTGTCCGGTGCCGGGCGCTGCTGCGGGGGTGCGGGTGCTCGGGTGTCGTGCTTGGGGGCTGCGGGTGTCGCGGTGGTGGTCATGCTGCTCGGCCTGCCTTCCGTGCCGGTTTCACGGGGCAGGGCGAGGGTGTCCCGAGGACTCGTTCAGGGTGGGGGAGGGTTGGTTCGGGGCTCCGGCTCCCTCGGCGGGTGCGGGAGCCCCAGGTCGTGCGTGGTCACCGGGTGGTCCGGGTCGTTCAGCGGTGCTCCCAGTAGCCCTTGCGCCAGGTCGTCATCCAGTGACCGGGCTCCCGGCGGGTGGTGTCGTAGGGAGCCCTTTGCGTCCGTGGCCACCGGGCCGGCACTCGGCCGTGCCCTCTGCCGCCGCCGCTCGTTGACCTCGACGAGCGCCTCCATCGGGGCGCCCGCACGGCCCCGTCCGCGCACCGGCCCGGAACGTACACCCCCACGTTCCTGGACCGGCCCCGCGCAGGCGGGTCGACCTCGGGGCGGCCGGACGTACACACCGGCCGCCCCGACGTTCGACCAGGCGCTGCGTCCACCCTCGCCCTCGCGCACCTCACGCCTGCGCACAACCGCACAGTAGCCTCCAGGGCCCCCGGGACGCCCCCTCCCCAGCGCTCGACGGCGCCACCGACCGGCGACGCCGTACGGGGCCGCGCAGAACGCACCGGCCGCGCCGCGCCACCTGCGGTATGCGATGCGGCCCGTTGCCCGACCGCTTCGATGGGCAGACCCAGGGCCAGGGCACGGCTACGACGCTCAGACACGCCGACACCTGCCTGCTCCCCGCCGCCCCACCACCCCGCTGCGCCGCCGTTCACCCACCCGTTCGGCGGACCCCGCAGCGCTCCGACAGCCGGTAGGCAGGCCTAGATGATCGATTCCAAGGGGTTTAGTGGTCGTAGGCGGTGAGAGCGCGCATGATCGGCTGGCCGGTGTGGTCGTTGTGCCAGATGGCGGGGTGAAGCCGAGCATCGCCTGCATCATCGCCAGCGTCACCAGCTACGCGTCGCTGAGCTGCGGCGCAATGCCAACGGCCGGCCGCCACGGAGTGAACTGTGGCGAAGTCTTCAGCAGGTCGTCGGTCTTTACATAGAGTGCGGTGGCGAGGGAGTCCAAGTCTGTTTTCACACAACGACGTTGGACTCCCTTCTCCTATGCGCGCAGGCATCGTCTAAAATCGGCCGCTTATGCGGTGGCGCGCCCGAGGGTCCGTTTCTTCGTCCTCCTCGGCAGAGAGGCTGCGCAGCCGATACATGGGGGAGGCAGGTTATGGACGTGGCACGCAGGGTTGTCGGACGTGATCATCTGGCAGGGGTCGCGCGGGCGGCGTTGGGAGCCCGGCATCGACTCGTCGGCGTGTCACGGCTCCGAGGCGGCACCAAGAAGGGCGTGTACCGCCTCATTTTCGACGATGATTCCACCGCGATCGTCTACATCTGGGACGATGCCGAGAACTACTGGCCAACGGCGAATGCCGCCGACGCCGAGGACCATGCGGACCCGTTTTCGCACGCCTCTGGGATCGAACTGTTCCAGGCCGCTCACCGGCACCTGAGCACCCTGGGGATCCGCACGCCCCGGATCCATCTGGCCGACCGGAGCAGGAGCCACTATCCGGCGGACATCGCGGTGGTCGAGGACGTCCCCGGCGAGAACCTAAAGACACTGCTCGAACAGAACCTGCGCAGCGTGGAGACCACCCTGGCGCGACTCGCCGAGGCACTCGACCTGATGCAACGGCACACCGCGCCGGGCTTCGGCAAAGTCGCTCTGATCGACAACGGCGGCGTCTCCCATGGCCGCTCGTGCGAGCAGGTGGTCCTCGACCGCGCGCTCGAAGACCTGGCCGGAGCTTCCTCGCGCGACATGCGGATCGCAGGTGTCCGTGACCACGTCGAGGACGTGTTGCGCGGCTTTGCCGGCGCTGTGCGTCCGCGCTCGGAGTACGGGCTCATCCATGGGGAGCTCGGACCGGACCACGTGCTGGTGGACCGGCACGGGCAGCCGGTTCTCATCGACATCGAGGGCCTGATGTTCTTCGACGTCGAGTGGGAGCACGTGTTCCTGCGCATCCGTTTCGGCGAGCACTACCCGTGGCTCAACAGGGCCGGACTCGACGAGCAGCGCCTGGCCTTCTACATGCTGGCGATGCGTCTGTCGCTGATCGCCGGACCGCTGCGACTGCTCGACGGCGACTTCCCCGACCGCGACTTTATGATGGGGATCGTCGAGTACAACCTCCTGCAAGTGCTTGCCATTTTGCCCGAAGGCAATCGCTGAACCCCTTGGAATCGATTATCTAGCGCGGACACGTACGGTATTCCTGTACATGCATCCACCAGGGGGTCCAGCGATGACGGACAGTGCCGTCGGCTGGTTCACCGCCACCGTCCGGGACAGTCTCGTCGGCCCGGTCGTCGAAGCCGTCGGCGAACTCGACTACGACAGCGCCCCGCTCCTGCGCACCGTGCCCTGGCTGCTCGGCCGGCTCCGCCGAGGTTGGTGGTCGACCTCGCAGGCGTCACGTTCTGCGACTCCACCGGCCTCAGCACCCTCTTGCAGAGCCGCATCTACGCCGAACGCCAGAGAACGGCGGTCCACCTGGCCCGCCCGACCCACATCGTGGCCCGGGTGCTGGAGATCACCGGCGCCGACCAGGTATTCCCTATCGATTCCGAGGTTCCCGCCCCCGCACCACGCACCGGCGCCGGCTGAACCGCTGATGGAGGGAGAGGCCACTGCTGCGGGACCGGGGTCGGCGTCCAACCGCGCGCCCAACCACGATTAGGCGGGTCCGCGCGTGCCTCGCGGCCGGCAGGAGGCCGGCCGCGGCGCCGGGCAGACATGGGCTGAGCTCATTGCTCGCTGCACCGCGACGTGAGGTGGTGCGCGCCGCGGGCCATGGGTGCGGCGCGCACCACCTGGAGTGCCCCGGGTGGCCGGGGGCGGGCCGATCGCCCGACTGGGCCCGGGCCGCTACTGGCCGCCCTTCTGGACGTACTGCTGTACGAATTCCTCGGCGTTCGCCTCAAGGACCTCGTCGATCTCGTCCAGGACCGACTCGACGTCGTCGCTCAGCTTCTCCTGGCGTTCCTGGAGCTCCTGGGAGTTCTGTGCTTCGGCAGCCTGTGCGTCGACTTCCTGGGAGGTGCGGTTCGCCCGCTGCTGGCCACCTTCGGTGTCTTTGTTCGTCATATCCCTGACCTCGCTCATTCGTTCGGTATGACTGGTGTTCCCGGTCCTCGCCCACTCGATGCCGTGCACGGGACCGGGGCCTGTAGGGGAGGCGTCGTTGCCGTCGGTGCTGTTCCGCGTCGCAAGGCTGGAGCTGAGAGCCGCCGTCCGGCTGCGGGGCCGCGAGGCGCCACAGCCGGACGGGGTCGGCGGAACGGGGAGGGACCTGGTCAGAGGTACTGCCCCGTGTTGGCCACGGTGTCGATGGAGCGGCCGGACTCGGCACCCTGCTTGCCGGTGACGAGCGTGCGGATGAAGACGATCCGC
>NZ_JBHUSG010000087.1:0-17682 GCF_042673745.1 Kitasatospora sp. NPDC057015 | reverse complement strand
CCGAAGGCCGACAGGATCGGCCCCTCGACGGTGATCCGGCCGTTGTCGACGACGCCACCGGGCAGGACCAGTCGGGCGCCGGCCAGTGCAGTACGCGGCGGGAGAGCCGCCGCGCGGACTCGCGTGGTCACAAAGCCACCCTCGAATTGGCAGTATGTGGCACCTGACCGAGGATCGGTTCGGCCGGGAGCGAAGGCGCAACTGGCGGCGCCGCGCGCTGTGCGGGCGGCACCGGCAGTCCGTCGGTGGACAGGCCGCCCCTCAGCGGCCTGTCCACCGTTGTGGTGAGTCAGCCGATCGGCGGCCCACCCACCGTTCCGTCAGGCGATCGGAGCCTGCCCGCTGCGCGCCGAGGCAGGCGGGCGGACGACTCCAGCAGCTGACGGAAGATCATAGTTACTTGAAATGCAGTCCTTTGCGTTGGCCAGGCAGCTTCGGGCCGACGCTCCGGTCCGCCTCCTGGCGAACGTCTCGGGCTGGGTGATCACGGCTTTCGTTCCACTGGGCGACGACGGGCCTGCCGTGTTCGGTGCCCAGCCGGCTGACCGTGGCGGTGTCCAGACGGAACAGGCTTCCGGCTGCCGGGGGAAGGCCGAGCCGGCGGGCGGCCAGGGCGCGCAGGAAGTGCCCGTGCCCGACGACGATGACGATGCCCGCTGCTGAGTCAAGGTCCGGGCGCAGGGATGCGAGGACGCGGTCCGCGCGAGCACCCACCTCCTGGGGGCTCTCGCCCGGCTGGTCGGTGCCGGCGGGTACGCCGTCGCGCCAGAGGTTCCATTCGGGGCGTCGCCGGAGGATGTCGGCTGTACGCAGACCCTCGTATGCCCCGTAGTCCCATTCACGCAGGTCGTCGCAGATATGCGGGTCTGGCAGGCCAGCCAGCTGGGCGGTGTGCGTCGCGCGGGTGCGGGGGCTGGACAGGACGCGGGCGACATCGAGAGCCTGGAGCGGCGCGGTGAGCTGCCGTGCCTGCTGCTCACCGTGGGCCGTCAGCGGCAGATCGGTGATGCTGGTGTGCCGCCGGTCGACGGTCCATGCGGTTTCGCCGTGGCGGATGAGAAGGAGGTCACCCATGGGTGACTCCGGCGGCCGGGTTGCGGCCAGCGGCGTGGGCCGGCAGGCGCGGGGTGGTGGCGGTGCCGTGTGAACTGGTCATGGACTCACGCTCCACGCTGTGTGGTCGCGGGCAGCGATCGTGTTGAGGAGGCGGGCGGTGGCGGCGGTCATGGCTGCGCGGGCGTCGCTGAGGTAGCTTCGGGGGTCAACGCCCTGCCGTTCGTCGCTGAGGCGCTGGCGGACGGCATCGGTCATGGCGATGTTGAGGGCAGTGCCGATGTTGACCTTGCTTATGCCTCCGGCGACCGCGGCGAGGAGTTCGGCGTCCGGCAGGCCGGACGAGCCGTGTAGGACGAGCGGAATGCTGATGCTCTCGTGCAGCTGCTGGAGGAGTTCGCGGTCGATGGTCGCGGTGCGGGAGGTCATGGCGTGAGTGCTGCCGATGGCGACGGCGAGGGCGTCGATCCGGGTGTCCTCAATGTACTGGACGGCCTCGGCGGGGTCGGTGCGCGCACCTGGTGCGTGGGCATCGAGCGCCCCTTGGCCGTCCTTGCCGCCCACCTCGCCGAGTTCCGCTTCGGCCCAGATGCCGTGGGCATGGGCCCAGTCCACGGCGCGGTGGGTGACGTCCACGTTCTGCTCGTACGGCAGGTGGGCCGCGTCGATCATCACCGAGCTGATGCCGCACTCCGCGGCGGCCGGAAGCAGGTCGAGGTTCTTGACGTGGTCAAGGTGCAGTGCAACCTCGACCCGTGCTGTGCGGGCCGCAGCGGCCGCCGCTGCGGCCAGGGGCGCGAGGCGGCCGAGCCGGAACCTCACGGCGTTCTCGCTGATCTGCAGGATGACGGGCCGGCTGGCTGCTTCGGCGCCGCTGATGACCGCCTCGACGTGTTCGAGGGTGATGACGTTGACAGCGGCGACTGCGGTGCCGCGGGAAACCGCGCGGTCAACGAGGTCGCTGGTGGTGGCGAGGGGCATGGTGCTCCCGGAGGGTGAGGGTGCGCGGCGGTCAGAGGGCTTCGATGTGGACCGCGGGCAGGAGGGCTTGATGGAGGTCGCGGTCGAAGCGGCCGGCGTAGGGCGCGGCGACGGTGGCGGCGGAGAGTGCGACGGCGTCGGCGAGGGCCAGTGGCCAGGGAACGGCATCGGCGAGGGCTGCGGCGAGGGAGGCGACGGCCGCGTCGCCGGCGCCGGTGGGATTGCCACGAATGGTGAAGGAGGCGGGAAGGCACGCTCGCCAGGTGCCGTCGGGTGTGACGGCGAGGATGCCGTCCGGTCCGAGTGAGGCGATCACGCTCTGAGCCCCGAGGTCCTTGAGGGCCCGGGCGGCCTCCAGAGGGTCGGTGAGCCCGGTGGCGGCGAGGAGTTCGGCGCCGTTGGGCTTGACGAGGGTGGGCCGGGCGTCCAGTGCTGCTGTCAGGGGGAGCCCGTCGGAGTCGAGGATGACGGGCAGGCCGCGCTGGTGGGCCAGGACGACGAGTGCGCGGTAGGCGCTCGGGGGAAGGCCGGCCGGAAGGCTCCCGGAGACCACCAAGACCTGGGCACCGGGCAGAAGGCCGTGGACGACACCGGTGAGGGTGTGCCACCAACCGTCGTCCGGTGCGGCTCCGGGTTCGTTGAGCATGGTCACGTCGTCGTCGGCGGCGACAGCGATAGTGCGCCGGGTGGGCCCGCCCCCCGGAACCACGCAGTGGGTGACGCCTGCACGCTTCAGGTCATCCTGGACGGCGATGCCGTTGGCACCGGCAAGCGGGAGTACGGCGGTGGTGCGGCGGCCGAGCGCGGTCAGTACGCGGGAGACGTTGACGCCCTTCCCGCCGGCCTGTTCGTGCGTCTCGATGACACGGTGCGTGGTGTTCGGGGTGAGGGTCTTCACGCTGTAGGTGACATCGAGTGCCGGGTTGGCAGTGACGGTGACGATCACCGGACTCTTCCTCCCCTGTCGGAGCGGACGGTGATGAGGTCGAGTGCGGCCAGGCCCGCACCGAGGCAACCCGCCCGGTCCCCGAGTTCGGCCTGGGCGAGCACGGGAACGGCGGCAACGACGGCCTTGGACGCCATCGCGGCTCGCAGGGGCGACAGGAGGAGTTCGCCGGATTCGGCGACTCCTCCGCCCAGCACGATGAGCGGGGGGTCGATGATCGTCATGGTCTGGAGCAGCGTGTCGGCGAGTGCGTCGATGGCCTGCTCCCAGACGCGGCGGGCGGCTTCTTCGCCGGCGGCGGAGCGGGCGGCGACTTCGGCGGCGTCGGCGGAGTGCCCGGTGGTCATGGCGTAGCGGCGGGAGATGGCGGTGGCCGAGGCGTAGGTCTCGGCGCAGCCGCGGGCTCCGCAGGCGCACTGGTCGCCGCCGGGGCGGATGGTGAGGTGGCCTATCTCGCCGGCACGGTGGTGGGCGCCGGGTTCGGGGGTGGCGTCGGTCATGATGGCGGCGGCGATGCTGGTGCCGATGGGGACGAAGAGGAATCTGCGGTGCCCGCGGCCGGCGCCGAGGCGGGCTTCGGCGATGCCGCCTGCTCTGACGTCGTGGGTGATGGCGACGGGCAGGCCGGTGGCCTTGGCGATGAGGTCGCCGAAGGGGATGTCGCGCCAGCCGATGGTGGCCGAGTACAGGACGGTACCGGCGGCTTCGTCGACGATTCCGGGGAGCGCGAGGCCGATGGCGTGGGCGGGTGCTCCGGCGCGGCGGGCGGCTTCGGCCAGTTCGGTGGCGAGGTCGGTGATGGTCCGGATGACCGCTTCGGGGCCGCGCTCACGTGCGGTGGGACGCCAGAGCTGGTGGTGGACGCCTGCGTGGGCGTCGATGAGCGCGGCCTTGATGCCGGTACCACCGACATCGATCGCGATGGCGCGGGGGACGGCGGGGCTCATGCGTCTTCGAGGACGACGGAGCGGGTGAGGTTGCGGGGTTGGTCCGGGTTGATGCCGCGGGCCTTGGCGAGGGCGGCGGTCAGGCGGTGGACGCGGACGAGTTCGGCGAGCGGGTCGAGGCTTCCCTCGATCCACAGGGCGCCGGTGGACCGGACCTGTTCGGCCAGCCCCTGGGAGGCGGTGCCGAGCATCCAGGTGACGGTGCCGGGGGCGGAGATGCTGATGGGGCCGTGGCGGTACTCCATGGCGGGGTAGGACTCGGTCCAGGCGCGGGCGGCTTCGCGCATCTTCAGGGCTGCCTCATTGGCGAGGCCGGTGGTCCAGTTGGCGCCGAGGAAGGTGAACTGGGTGGCGGTCAGGAGTTCCTCGGGCAGCGGGTCGGCCAGGGCGGCGCGGGCGTCGGCCTCGACCTGGGGCGTGTGCAGGCCGAGGTTGGCACGCAGGAGGGTCAGGGCGGTGGTGGCGAAGCGGGTCTGGACGACGGACTGCTCGTCGGCGAACTCCAGCACGATGGTGCAGTCGGCGACGGTGATGATCGGTGTGCGGGGGTCCGCGGTGATGGCGATGGTGCGGGTCGTGCCGCGGAGGACGCCGAGCAGGTCGAGGACTTCGGTGGTCGTCCCGGACCGGGTGAGCGCGATGACCGTGTCGTAGGCGCGGTGGGTGGGGAATTCGGAGGCCGCGTAGGCGTCCGTCTCGCCCCGGCCGCTTCCTTCTCGCAGGCCGGCGTAGGCCTGGGCCATGTAGAGGGAGGTGCCGCAGCCGATCACGGCGACGCGCTCGCCGGGCGCGGGCAGGTTGCCCGTGTGGCCGGGGGCCATGGCGGCGGCGCGTGCCCAGCTCTCGGGCTGGCTGGCGGTCTCGGCTTCCACGTGGAACACGGGTTCTCCAGGATGGTGGGTGAGGCTGTCGCCGCGCGGCGGGTGGGAAGGCGTGGGTGTTACTTGACGGATCCGGCGGTGAGGCCGGAGACGACCTTTCCTTCGATGAGCCCGAAGAGGACGACGACGGGGAGGATGGCGACGACGGATCCGGCGAAGAGGTAGTTCCACTGGACGGTGTAGTTGCCGATGAAGCTGTTGATACCGACAGTGAGCGGCTGGCTGTCGGGGGTGGTGGTGAGGCGCAGGCCCATCACGAATTCGTTCCAGGCGGAGATGAACGTGAAGATGAGGGCGGTCACCAGGCCGGGCATGGCCAGGGGCAACGTGACGCGACGCAGGGCGCCGAAGCGTCCGAGGCCGTCGATCTGGGCGGCTTCCTCCAGTTCGACGGGGATGGAGGAGATGTAGGCGGTGAGGATCCAGATCGCGAACGCGAGGTTGAAGGCCGCGTTGCAGATGATCAGGGTCCAGGCGGTGTTGAGCATCCCGAACTGGTAGAACTCGCGGTACAGGCCCACGATCAGCGAGGTGGGCTGGAACATCTGGGTGACCAGGACGAGCAGCAGGAAGACGTTGCGGCCGTGGTAGCGGACGCGTGCCGTGTAGTACGCGGCGGGTAGGGCGACGATCAGGACGAGCAGGGTGGAGCCGGCGGCGACGAGCAGAGTGACGCGCAAGTTGGTGCCCAAGGTCGACTCTCGCCAGACGTCGATGAGGTTGGACCAGGCGAAGTGGCTGGGCAGGTAGGTGGCGTCGCGCAGTTCGTCGGCGGGGCGGAGCGCGGTGATGATCATTTCGGCGTACGGCAGCAGGAACAGCAGCGCAAGGAACCAGGCCGTGACTGCGAGCAGGGCCGTGCGGCGGCTGATCGCCGGCTTTCTCCTGCCCGTGCGGCGTGGGGACGCAGGGGCAGGAGTGGTTATGCGGCGCTGGGACGTTGGGGCGTGAGTGGTCATCAGTTCTCCTCGTTCCAGCGGCTGACCTTGAGGAAGGCCAGCACCATGACCACGATCAGGCCGAAGTTGACGACGGACATGGCGGCGGATTCGCCGATGTCGGTGTTCATCAGCTGGAAGGCGAAGACGGTGGTGGTCGCGGTGTCGCTGTCCGGGCCGCCCTGGGTCATGCCCCAGATGATGGGGAAGGAGTTGAAGACGTTGATCAGGTTGATCACCAGCGCGACGAGCAGGGCCGGGCGCAGCATGGGCAGGGTGATGAGGCGGTAGGTCTGCCAGGTGCTGGTGCCGTCGACCTTGGCTGCTTCGTAGACCTCGCCGGGGACGGTCTGGAGGCCGGCGAGGAGGGTGTAGGTGGTGAAGGGGAGGGAGACGAAGACGGCGACCAGGGCCATCCAGGGCTTGGCGCTGGCGGCGTCGCCGAGCCAGTCCTGGGGTCCGTCGACGATGCCGAGGTCGGTCATGGCGGTGTTGAGGACGCCGGCGGTCTGGTTGAGCATCCATTTGAAGCCGATGGAGGTCATCAGGACGGATGCGGCCCAGGGGGCGATGAGTGCCCAGCGGGTGAGGCGGCGGCCGGGGAAGTTCTGGTTGAACAGCTGGGCCAGGGCGAGCGAGACGACGATGGTGGAGGCGACGACTGCGACGGTCCACAGCGCGGTCCAGAGGAGGACCGGGAGGAAACCGGGTTCGTCGAAGAGCTTGCGGTACTTGTCGAGGCCGGCGCTTCCGCGGACGAAGCCGCTGGTGCTGATCCGCAGGAACGAGGTGCGGACCATCTCGACGACGGGCCACAGGACGACGAGCAGGATCAGGGCGATGGCCGGGCCGATCCACGGCAGCGGGCCGACGCCACGACGACGGGCCTTCGTGCCGGGCCGAGCGTGGTGGGGGCTCTCTGTGCCCTTGGGTGGAGTCTGTGGTGACACTGGATGGTGCCCTTCGAGGGGTGCGGGTCGAGCCGGGCGCCGACCGGGTCAGGGAGGGTGGCGCCCGGGCTCGGGCTCGGTGCGGCGCTCGGCCGCGGGCTGCTACTTGTCGGCGGCCGCGGCTTCGGCCTTCTTCTGCAGGTCGCCGAGGACCTTGGCGGCGTCGCCGGAGACCGCGGTGCCGCCGCTCTTCTTGATCTCGGCGGAGACCGCGTCCCAGCTGGTGTCACCCAGCGGGTAGAACTTCGCCTGCGGGAGCAGCGCGAAGAACGGCGCCAGGTCGGCGTGCTTGCCGCTGCTCGTCATGTCGGCGAGGGTGTCCTTGGTGACCGGCATCAGGTTGTACAGCTCGTCGAACTTGAGCGTGTTCTCCTTGTTGAAGGCGAAGTCGAGAAACGCCTTCACCTGCTGCTGGTGGCCGTTCTTCTTGAACGCCATCACCCAGTCGGCCACGCCGAGGGTCGAGGCCAGCGGGCCGGACTTGCCGGGGATGGCGGAGACCGCGTAGTCGACCTTGCCGTCCTTGGACATCTGGATCAGCGACGGGTGCCCGTTCAGCATCGCGGTCTTGCTGGCCGCGAAGTCCGCGAAGGCGGTCTTGCGGTCGGTGGTGGCCGGGTTCGGGTAGGTCAGCCCGCCGTCGACCAGGTTCGCCTTCAGCCAGCTGAACGTCTCCACGTTCGCCGCGGAGTTGAGGGTGTACTTGCCGGAGGCGTCGGTCACGCCGCCGCCGTTGCCCAGCTCCCACATCAGGCTCTCGCCCTGGGCCTCCTCCGGGCCGAGCGGCAGCGCGTAGGGGGTGACGCCCGGGACCTTCGCCTTGATCAGCTCGGCGTCCTTCTTGACCTCGTCCCACGTCTTGGGGGCCTCGGCGATACCGGCCTGCGCGAAGATCGCCTTGTTGTAGAAGAACGCCCGCGCGGAGGACACGAACGGAATGCCGTACTGGGTGTCCTTGACCTGACCGGCCTTGGAGAACGTCTCGATGAAGTTCGCCTGCGTCGCCGGCGACAGCACGTCAGTGGCCTTGTACAGCAGGTCGTCCGCGACCTTGTCCGCGTACCCGCCGGTCTGCAGCACGTCCGGGACGTTGCCGGACTGGATCATCGTCTTGACCTGCTTGTCGATGTCGTTCCAGTTCACCACCTGGACGTCGACCGTGATGTTCGGGTTGGCCGCGGTGAACGCGGAGGCGACGCCATCCCAGTAGGCCTTGGAACTGTTGGACTCCTTGTCGCCGTAGTCGGCCGCCACCAGCTTGATCGTGGTCTTCGAGGAGCCAGCGGCAGGGGAGTCCGAGGTGCTGGAGGAGCACGCCGAGAGCGCGAGGGCGCCGGTGACACCGATGGCCGAGAGGCACAGCAGACGTCGCTTCATGACATTTCGCCTTTGTGCGCGGACCGTGCATTGCGCGGTCCGGGGGGATGGGTGGGGACGACGGCTTCGTCGGAAGTGAGGGTGGATCCGGGGTGCGGCCCATCGGAGAGCAGAGTCATGCGCTCCGGCCGACTTGCCGTTGTGGGGCGTCGTCCCGCGGTGAGCGCAAGTCTTAACGGGTTCTGGCGGCGATCTCTAGCTCGGTTATCGAATCGTTGCCGCGCTAGGCCGACAAATCAGACATAAAGCCCGATTCCTTGCTCTTTTTGCTTACTTCTGCAAGTCAACTGCCTCAATGAAGCATAATACGTCACAAGAAGAAGCGATAGGTGACGCAAAGAGCAACAGTGCGGTGCGGGTCACCGGGTGGTCCGGTCGCCCGCACTGCACGGCCGACGATCGAATCCGGCTCGCACAGGAGGCCGTTGTGACGGCTCATCAGAACCAAGGCGCCACCGCTGGCACCTTGCAGGAACCCGCAGGCCATACACACCTTCCACACCGGCGTGCCACCGGAAGACTGCTACTGGGCTCGCTGAACGGCTCGGCCCCTCCGAGCCGCACTGGGCATCTCGCCTTCGCCTGCTCCCCCGCCCGGCGGTACCCCGGCGTCGCCCCGCCAGCAGCTCCCGCGCGCAGTGCGGTGATCGCTCTCGATGTCTGCGCGGAGCGGATCACGGGCGCCCTGCTGCCGGCCACCGGTTCCGGCACCGTCGAGCAGTGGCACACCCGCTCCGACCGCTCGCGCGACGACGTCATCGACACGGTGCTCAACTGCGCGGACTTCCTCGCCGGCCAGGCGGCCCGAGCCGGACTGACGGTGACCCGAGCCGGACTGGCCCTGCCCCGGCGGCTCCCGGGCACCACCGGAGGGCAGGGTGCCCCGGCGGCCCCTGGCTGGTCCGAGGCCCTCGTCGAGGTGTGGATGAGCGAACACCTCGACCTTCCCGTCACCGTGGTGCAGAGGCTGGAGAGCGCAGCCCTCGCGGAGGCCCACTTCGGTGCGGGCTTCGGCTGCGAGCGCTTCGTCTACCTCGGCGCCGGCGGGGACGCCCTGCTCGTGACGAGCGCGCGGCCCCTCCCCCGCGCGGCAACCGGCCACGCGTCCGCGGTCACGACCCTGATCGACTCGCGCACCACGAGAAGCCCCCGGTACGCGTGCCACCTCACCTACCGGCTGCCGTCCGCACGCCCCGGCGGCGAGAGTGCCCCGACAGCGATCCCGCACACGGCGATCACACGCCAGCAGCCGGGGCGGATCGTGGTCGAGGGCGACAAGGAGTACGTCCGCCAAGTAGCCGCGTCACTGCGGGAGTCGCGCACACGCATCGGAGGTGGGGCACCGGCCCCCGTGATCGCCGCCCCACTCCGCTCACGAGCCGCCTGCCTGGGCGCCGCGCTCGTGGCCAGAAGCGCGCAGCCCGGCATCGGGTCCACCGGACATGCACGGACGGCTCCCGGATGACACAGGCCCTGGTCTAGGCCATATCCCCCCAAGCCAATAGGGTGGGAGACAGACAGGATCAAGCACTACACGTCGGGCGTCGGATCGAGGTCCACGCCCGGTTCGCATACAGGATGGACGGTTCATGGGCGCGCACGAGCGGTGGACTCACCTGCTGGAAGCACTCGGAGAAGCGGGCCACCTCTCCGTGGCGGAGGCCTCCGAGAAGCTGGGCGTCTCCACGGCGACGGTCCGGCGTGACATGGACGAGCTGGCCCGCCAGCAGATGCTGACCCGGACCCGCGGCGGGGCCGTACTGAGCTCGGTCTCCTACGACCTCCCGCTGCGCTACAAGACCGCGCGCCGGGCCAACGAGAAGCAGCGCATCGCCGAGGCGGCCGCCGCCCTCGTACCCGTGGGAGGCATCGTCGGCCTCAACGGCGGCACCACCACCTCGGAGGTCGCCCGTGCACTGGCGACCCGGGCCGACCTCACCGACATCGGTCCCGGCGAATCCCTCACCGTTGTCACCAACGCCATCAACATCGCCAACGAACTCGCCGTGCGCCCGCAGATCAAGGTGGTCGTCACCGGCGGCGTCGCTCGTCCCAACTCCTATGAACTCACGGGCCCGTTGGCAACCCACGTCCTTCAGTCCCTCGCCCTGGACGTGGCCATCCTCGGCGTCAACGCCGTCGATGCCCACTTCGGCGCCGCCACCCACGACGAGGGCGAGGCGAGCGTCAACCGCGCCATCGCCGAGCGCGCCGACAGAATCGTCATCGTCGCGGACTCCAGCAAGCTCGGACGACGAGCCTTCGCCCAGGTCTGCCAGATGGCCACCGGATCCGTCCTGGTCACCGACAAGGACGCCGACCCCGACGTGATCCAGCAGTTCACCGGCCAGGGCATCGAGGTCATCCAGGTCTGAATCACGGCATCAACCGACGACCGGGCGCGGGCACCGCGGGCGGACCGCCCGTAAGTGCCAGGCCCAGAACCACCGCAGGGAGCACCTCGGCGCCGCTGCCCCGCCAGCGCCTACGCCCGTCACCAGCAGCGCTCGGGACACTGATGTACCAGGTGGACGCGAGCAGTTGGACGTCGCAGCCGAGGAGCTCCGCAGGTAGCTCCGAGCCGGAGCCGACGCGCAGGAGCCAGTAGAACATCCCGGTCACCCGATCCTCGATGACGCTGCCGTTGCCCGGCCCGAGTCGGCGCAGCATCTCCTCACCGCGCGCCCGGGTCGTGCGCAGTACGTCGTGGTCGACGCCTACGGCAAGAATCGCAGCCCGGCCGGGGCCGTCCGGCGTACGGGGCGAGCCGAGCGCGCGCATCGGCTCCCTGTACTCGTATCCTCCCAGCGCAAGCATGCCTGCCTCCCTGCATCACGGCGCACTGCCGTCGGAGAGATCTGGACGCGTCAGCGTCTCAGGCGACACATTATGCTCGATTAGGCTGTTTTTCCAGCTTTATCCTGCATGAGTGAGCATATCGTTGCATCCGATGCGTCTTGCCACCGCTCTGCCGCGCCCACCGGTGCCGCGCGCGCCGTGTCCCGACCGGCCGACAGTGACGGCTCGCAACAATCCGCTACGCGCCCTTGACAGGACGAAACGAAGGGCGTAATCCCCTTCCCCTGTGTCTGCGGTCGGGGCGGCGAACGCGCCTCGACCGCAGACACGGCTCAGCCCTCCACCACCGGGGCCCAGGCACTGAACATCTGGCTGGCACCCGGCGTCTGCTGCTTCATGATCTGGAGCCTTCCGTCGTCCCCGACCGCGAACACGAGAACGCGCCCGGTTCGGTCGGTGGCCGCTGCCGGCTCGCCGACGAGGAAGCCGTATCTGTCGGACCACGCCCCGTAGCCCCCGTTGGGGGCCGACTGCTTCTGCGTGCTGACGCCGCCGCTGGCATTGTGCTCAAACAGCGTGATGCGGTCGTCCCCGGTGGGCACGGTGTCCTGGTTCGGAGCACTCACCGCGGCGACCGGGCCGATTCCACCGTCGCCGGCCAGCCGCTGTGTTGTTGTGGACCATGAACCGTCCACCTTCTGCCAGGTGTGCTCCACGCTCCCCGCATCGGCTGCCGGGACGGACCCCATCGCGGGAACGGCCTTCGTACGGTAGAAGACGTCGAGTCGGCCGTCCGCGTTCTTGGCGACCGTGGGAGGACCGGACGGCTCCCTGAAGGCGAAGGCCTGCTTAGTACTGCAACGGTGCTTACCGTGACGGTTGTCGGGTTCGCTCGTTGGGCTGTTCATGGGTGGGGACATATCCGAGGTCGATGCTCGGCGCTGGTCGGACGGGCTTGCCGGGGTGCATGAGCGGTTTGCCCACTGGTTCGCGCGGAGCGAGTCGCGGGAGTCGGCGTTGGCCTACATGCGGGGCCTGCTTGCTCCGTTGGAGCGCAAGAACGGGTGGGTGCGCCACGAGGCGCCATGTGACCGAGTGGAGGTGCGAGACCTCTACCGCCGGGCCGTCGCAGCGGCCGGGTAGAAGCTGAGGGCAGTCTGGTCCGGGGAACGCCGGGGAGGATGGCAAGCAGCCCTGACAACGCCGGGACGGTGCGGCACTTCCAGACGAGCCGGGTCCGGCAAGCGAGGCCAGAAGGCGTACGAAGAGGAACCCGTGTAAAGCCCCGTAAGTCTTGTCACCGGCTCCAACCTGGAGGATGTGGGCCGGGGTGCAGTGCGTGGCCACTTGCTCTGCTGGGGTGGTCAACTCCGAAGCCGGTCTCCAACTGCCGGCGAGGAGGCCACGTTGAAGGTCTGCGGCGTAGACGTGGCGATGCTGCCGGGGTAGTAGCGGGACGCCGACCTGGCCGATCGGCACATGGTGAACGTGGGAACCGCCTGCGGTCGTCCCACCGGCCGGACAACCAGTCCGGATCGGTTGGGACAGGCCCGTTGCCGGCTGAGGGCCGCAGGTGGGGCGGAGGCCCCGTAGTAGTCCGAGCGGAGGAAAGCTCCGTACATGGCGAAGGGGGCCAGCAAGTCGGCAGGGAGGAGATTGCAATGCCGGGAGGTCGTTGGTGAATACCGACGCGCTGGACATCGCCCTGATCAGGGCCGAGCGCCGGGTACTGGAGATGCAGACCAAACTGCACTGTTGGGCGAACGGTGATCGTGATCGCCGGTTCGATGACCTGTTCAATCTCGTTGCCGATCCCGCGTTCCTGCTCGTCGCGTGGGTTCGGGTGCGGGGCAATCGGGGCGCACGCTCGGCCGGGGTGGACGGACAGACCGCCCGCTCCGTGGAGGCCGGGCGCGGGGTCGAGGTCTTCCTCGACGAAGTGCGCTGCGATCTGCGGGGACGCTCCTTCGTGCCTCTGCCCGTGCAGGAAAGGATGATCCCCAAGCCGGGAACGGCCAAGCGCCGCCGGTTGGGCATCCCGATGGTGGTTTCATACTGCGCCTCCTGCTGTGAGCGGTGGGGTTGCTGGCTTGAGGTGGACCGAGGCGGCGACCTGCTGGCGGTAGGCGGCCTCGGTGTGGGGGTTCCAGGGGATGCACCAGCGTCCGCTGGCGTCCTTGCGTGCGGGGGTGAGGCTGTTGGCGAGCCAGTAGTAGACGGCATCAGCGCTGACGCCGAGGTGTGCGGCGACCTGCTTGACGGTGAGCTCGCCGGTGCGCAGGCACTGGGTTCGCGGGGTGGGGATCTTGTAGGCGTGGCGGAGCCAGCGGACGGCCTTGACGTCGTAGGGCCGGTTCTTGCCGGTGCGGTGGCCGCGGGCGTTAAGGTTGTCGGCGAGTTCCTGGTCGCTCTGCAGGGGGCCGAGTCGGCGTGCGAGGTCGAGGGCGTCGGTCGGGGTGCGGTCGGGGCCTCGTCGGGCGGTCGTGATCAGGTCAGTGGCACCGGTGTGCCAGCGCACGCCGATGCGTACCTCGCCGGCGGGGCCGTCGGGCAGCACCGTGACGTCGCTGACGAGGGTCCGCAGCAGTCGCTTGCGGTCCTTCGGGCTGGTGGCGGGGTCGTCCCAGAGTCGGGGCAGGTCGGTGGCGAGGGCTTCGAGTTCGGCGCGTCCGGGCAGGGGTGGGCGGGACTGCTGGGCGGTGGCCAGGGCGGCCTCAGCCGCGGTGAGCGCGGCGAGCTTTGCCTCCCAACGGGTCTCCAGGGTGCGGGCGACCAGGCGGTTCTCCGGTTCGACCTGGGTGAAGGCGCGCTCGGCGCGGTCGGCTTCGTAGCGGGCGCGCTCGACGGCGAGTTCGGCGGCGCGGTGGGCGCGGGTGTGCCGTTGAGCAACCTGGTCGGCGGCGTCCAGGGCGAGCGTGATCTGCTCGCTGGTCAGTGCGGTCAGAAGGAGCCGGCCGACAGCCTGGTCGACGACGGTGGCGGAGATGGAGCGGCAGGTGCGCGTTCTGGCGGAGTCGCGGTGGCTCATGCACTCGTAGTAGGCGCGGCCTTTGCGGCCCTGGTAGCGGGTGCCGAACCGGCCGCCGCAGGAGCCGCAGGTGATGACGCCCTGGCACAGCGGCTCGCCCTCGCGTGGTGGGCGGGCGCCGCTTCGGGTGCAGTTGGCGGCGAGTTTGGCCTCGTTGTCGAGGAACTGCTGCCAGGTGATGTAGCCCTTGTGGTGGTCGGTGATCAGGACCTGCCACTGCTCGCGGGGCTGGAGCGGGTAGCTGGTGCGGACGCTGCCGTCCGGGCGTACGGTGCGGCGGGTGCGGTGACGGCCGTAGACATAGGCCCCGGCGTAGGCCGGGTTGGTCAGCACGCCGAGCACGCGGCCGTGGGTGAGGCGTCCCCAGCACAGTTGGCCGTCCCACACACCGCCGTAGGCACGGAGCGGGAACTTGCGGTCGGCGAAGGCGGCGACGGCGACGTAGGCGGAGCCGGTGCGCGCGAACTCGGCGAACACGTCGGCCACCGCGGCACGGACCTCCTCGTCCGGGTCGGGGACGATGGTGCCGTCCTCGTCGTAGACCAGGCCGACCGGCAGTGGAACGTGCAGGTCGCCGCGGGCGGCGGCGGCCTGCTTGGCGCCCTGGAGCCGGCCGGTGAGCAGGTGGAGCTCGGCCTCGGACATGCTGCCCTTGAGGCCGAGCAGCAGCCGGTCGTTGAAGTCCGCCAGGTCGTAGACGCCGTCGAGATCGACCACCAGGGTGTCGGTGAGCCGGGTCAGTTCCAGGAGCCGGGCGATGTCCGCGTTCGAGCGGGCCAGGCGGGAGACCTCCAGGCCGAAGACCGCGCCGGCCTCGGCCAGGCAGACCTTCGCGACCACCTCGTGGAAGCCGCCGCGTTCGCTGCCGAACCGGCCCGAGACGCCCAGGTCCGCGTCGATGACCAGGACCTGTTCGGGTGGCCAGCCCAGCGACACCGCCAGCTCTGCCAGGGCGTACTGACGCGCCGTGGACTCCCCGTGCTCGCGCACCTGCAGCATCGTCGACTGGCGCAGGTAGACGATCGCCAGCCGCGAGCGGTGGGAGGCCGTGATCTTCGACTCGCCGTTCACAGCCGCCACCCCCTTCGGCCGTCAGCGACGCTTCGACCATGTTCGCGAGCACCGCGACGGCCTGGGCACGGTCCCAGCCCCCGTCCATCACGGCACCTCCTCTCGGGCGAGCATCCGACGCGGCGAGGGCCGCGACCTGCGCTTTCATTCACGAGGATCACCCCCTGTCCTGGCGCTGACAACGGCTCACCAGAGCATCAAGGAGCGCGCGAAGCTCGACCAGTGACTCCTGCGACACCCGCGCGCCCTCAGCTGTCGGTCCGCGGTCGGTCCACTCCAGCGGCACCGTCATCCGTGCCCCCGCGCCGGCGTCCACGACGAACATCCGCCTGGTCCCGCGCTTCATCGAGTACAGGACCTCGACCCGGCGGCCGGACAGCGGGTGGAACGGGTGCGTCACGACCAGCCAACCCGAATGCTGCCTGGGGGAAGCGGCACTTTGCCGCCTCCGTCGACTCTGTTGCTCTATTCGGGTCAGTGATCAGGCCGCGAGTTGGTGGGCGAGCCGTGTGAGTCGGCTGGTCCGGGGGCGTTGGGGGCCTTCGGACCAGTGGGCGTCGAGGCGGATGACGTTGATCGCGGTGGCGGAGTAGGCGTGCTGGAGGCTGACCTTGGGCAGGCCGCGGTAGCGGGCCCGGCGCAACCCGGTGACGTCCAGGGCCTGGTTGATGGTGCCCTCGACCCCGGCTCGGAGGGCGTACTTGGCCTGCCAGGTGTCGGTCTTCTGCTTGGCGCGGGCGGCGGCGACGGTCTCGTGGAGTTCGCGGAGCCGCAGGGTGAGCATGCGGTTGCCGCGCGCCGCGGTGGTGCACTTGTCACGGGACGGGCAGGAACCGCAGTCGGAGCGGGCGAACTCGATCACGATGGCGTCGTGGCCGTGCTGCTGGACGGGATACCAGCCGGTGCTGGTGCGACCCTCAGGGCAGCGGACTTGACGGGCTGTCCAGTCGACGCGGAAGGCGCTCTTGTCGAAGCCTTCGGCGGCCTGGGCCTGCCGGGAGTGGTCGGCCAGCAGCGGCGTAATCATGGCGATGCCCTCGTGTGCGGCGGCGGTGACCAGCTCGGCCGAGGGATAACCGGAGTCGAGGTAGTGCTCGCCCGGCTTGACCTGCCGCTCCGTCAGACGCTGCTGGATGCCGGCGGTGGCGGTCACGTCCGGCGCGGTCGAAACGGTGGTGGCCACGTCCGTGACCAGATTCGGAGTCCGGGCCTCGGCCGTGGCGCCGCCGGTGCTGTCGTCGCATGTCTCGGTGAGGTGGACCTTGTAGCCGCACCAGAACAGCTCGTCTCCCTTGGCGGACCAGCGGGCGTCCGCGTCGTAGGGGGAGGCGAGCCGCAGATGGCCGGGCGGGACGCCGTCTTTCTCGGCCTCCCGCTTCCTGACCACCTCCCGTCCCCGGGCATCGGTGTGCACGTAGTAGGTCTGCATGAAGATCCGCCGCAGCAGCTGGACCGCCTCGATCTCCCGAAGCCACCTCGGGGCGTCGGGCGCGCGGACCGCGTGCAGCAGTGCGAGGGCGTCCTGGCCGTAGACCTCGGCCAGCCGGTCCCGCTTCGTCTTCGAGGTGGGCAACCGCCACGAGTCGACCCGCGCCGCGTAGCGCAGCTCCAGCTCCGCCACCGGCATCGCCCGCCCGAGCCAGGCCGGCGCCGCGATGGACAGCGCCTCCAGCGCCGCGCGCACGCTCTCACCGGCCAGCTCCAGCCGGTTCAAGTCCGGCACGGCGCTGATGACATGGGTGGAGTCGGTGCGCTGCTTGCCCCCGGCCGAGATCAGCCCCTCCTGGCGGCAGTGCTCCACCAGCCGGTCGAAGATCAGACGCTCCATACCGTGCCCGACCAACCGGGCCCGGAACTTGGCCAGCACCGTGAAGTCGAAGCCGGGATCGGTCAGCTCCAGACCGTGAAGTCGGCCCGGAGCGCGGTTCCGGCCTTTCGACCGGCCCGTTTCTCCGGACCGCTTCCCGCACCCGCCGTGCGCCTCTCAGCGCAACGGGCGCTCCACAAGCCCCGCTTGTCGATCCGTGAGGTTCTCTCTCATCCCGTGGTCGGCCATGGGGAAGGGATGACTGATCCCCGGTAGCGGTAGCGCGTGGTGCCCACCTTCGCCGGGCTGAACAGTTCCCGTTCCTCGCTGGCCGGCCACCAACCCCCGCCGCAGAAGCGCCGACGGAGGTCCTTCCAGTTCATCCGGGGGTGCTTTCTCCGTAGCCACCAGATGACCCGGCCCCAGACGTAGGAGGTCAGGTACTGGAAGGTGGCGCTGGACACTCCTGGCCGGAAGTAGGCGCACCAACCCCGCAACATCCGGTTGAGCTGGATGAGCAAGGTGTCGAACGGCAGGTCGGTGCCTGTCTTTCGGCACTGCGTCCTGACCTTGTCCATCACGGCCGCGAGGGCCTTGCGGGACGGGTAGGTGTAGACGTAGTACTTCTGGGTTCCTCGCTTGCGGTGGCGCCGGATGCGCCAGCCGAGGAAGACGAGGCCCTCGTCGATATGGGTGATCAGGGTCTTCTCCGGCGACAGGCGCAGGCCCATCGTGGCGAGGACCCCGGCGGCCTCTTCCTTGAGCGCCTCCGCGTGGGCACTGGTGCCCGACACGACCAGGCACCAGTCGTCGGCTTATGCCGATGTGCGGGTTATGCCGACCGGGGTGGTGAAGGTGCTGGTGACGGGCCTGCGAACGCTGGGCTGACCGGCATAATCCGAGT
>NZ_JBHUSG010000086.1:0-18279 GCF_042673745.1 Kitasatospora sp. NPDC057015 | reverse complement strand
GGATCACCCTGCCCCGTGGCCACCGCCACCGAACCCACCGCCGCCGCACCCAGCGCCACCCCCGCACCCGCCCAACCGATCACCGCACGACGACTCGGCGTGCTGCGGCCGCCGTCCTGGGCGGTCGTGTCGTCGAGGGGCAGAGCGGGGCCGGAATCCATGGGACGCCTTTCAGTGCTGGTGCGCGCGGTGGGCGGCCGTCTCGTCGACGGCCCGCGGCGGGCAGGAGGGTGGGAGGGCACCGCGCGGGCGTCCCCGTACAGTTAGCTTAGGCACACCTTATGAAAATACCGCCCGCTCGTCTACGTCGGCGTAGTCGCCGGTTCACGTCGGCTTCCTCACACCGGACCTGAGGGCGGGACCAACAGGACAGGAGCGGGACATGACGGTCGGGTCAGACCCCAGGCGGTCGCACGGGGAGCTCGTGGCAGACGTGCTCGCGGTGCTCTGGGCGGCGCCGGGGCCGCTCACCGCCGGGCAGGTCAGGGACGCCCTGGGCGGCCGGTCGGCCAGGACCACCGTCACGACCATCCTCACCCGTCTGCACGAGAAGGGGACGCTGGCCCGCGAACGCGGCGGCCGCGGCTACGCGTACTCGCCCGTCCACGACGCCCCCGGACTGACGGCCAGCCGGATGCACCGCGAGCTGCACAACGACCCGCACCGGGACCTCGTCCTGGCACGGTTCGTCTCCGCCCTGTCCCCGGACGACGAGGACGTGCTGCGCCGGCTGCTCCGCGCGGCCGAGCAGGAGAACGGGTGACGGCGCCCCTCGACCTGCCGGTGGCGCCGGCCCCGTACCGCTCCTGAGCGGCGGTGCCGGCCCCGGGCGCCGCGCCGGGCTCACGGTTCGGAGCCGGCCTCCGAGCGGGGCGGGGTGCCCGGGCTCCCGGCGGGCGGGCGGCGGGCGGCCGATCCGATCAGTGGCAGCGTCAGGGCCAGCCAGAGGCAGGCGAGCAGCCAGCCGCCGAGCACGTCGAGCGGCCAGTGCACGCCCAGGTAGATCCGGCTGAGGCCGACGGCGACCGCCGCCGTGCCCAGCGCCGCCACCGCGGGTACCGTCCAGGCCCGCCGCGGCCCCCGCAACAGCGCCCAGGCGAGCAGCCCGGCCGCCGCGGCGGCGGTGAACGCGTGGCCGGAGGGGTACGAGTAGCCGCTGGGCGAGGCCGCCACCCAGTCCGCCATCGGTGGCCGCGGCCGGGCGAAGGCCCGCATCAGCAGATTGCGGATCAGCTGCCCCAGGGCCAGCGCCACCACCGGCGCGCAGGCCGCGAGGAGCGGGCGGCGCGGACGTGGGGTGCGCCGGACGAGGAGCAGTCCGGCCGCGGCGGCGGCCAGGTAGGGCGGGGCTCCGCTCCCCAGATCGGTCACGACGCCGACGATGTGGACCGCCGCCGCCGGGCGGTGGTCGACGGCCCAGCGGTGCAGGGACGACTCCAGCGGAAACGGGCCCCAGCCGTGGGCCGCCAGCAGCGCGGTGAGCGCGCCGAACAGCAGCAGGGGAACGGCGACCGCCGGCAGCGCGGCCCGGACCGCCGGGTGACGACCACCCACCCCGCCGGTCGGATCTGCGGGGTCCGCCTGATCTCCGGGCCCCGCCCCGGGGGCTCGGTCGTCCGGGCGAGGTGGCATCGGGCAGCGCCTCTCTGCGGGGATGCCTCGGGCATCCGAACTGTGTCTACGACACTGTAGACAGTGCGGGGTCGCGGGCGCCATCGCCTCCTCCGGATCCTCCCCGGGCTCGCCTCGGGCGCTCCCCGGAGCCCGTTCGGCTCGGCGCCCCGCGGCGTACCCGGACCGGCCGGGTGCGCTCCTGTCCCGTGGTCAGGGCCGCCGCCGGCGCGGTGGTTCGGGCACTCGGGGGCGTGCCGGCGCCGCGGCCCGGTCCCCGGATCCGGCACCGGATCACCGTACGGCGGGCGGCGGTCGCCGGGGGCCGCGCCCCACCCGCCGGGCGGCGGGATCGAGGGGTGGACCCCCGGGGGTCGGGCGGCGCAGCTCGTCTACACTTTCGTAGACGGCACAGGTGGCCGCCGCCTCTCTCGCACGGTGCCCCGTGGCCTCGGTCCGCAGTCGCCCGCCGACAGGCGGTGAGTCGCTCCGGCCGGACCCGGGCCGGCCGGGGGCGGCTCCCGCAGCGGATGGAGTTCCGATGTACGACGGTAGGAAGGGATCATCGAACCCCTCTCAACAGACCGTCCACCTGCTGACGGCGGCCGGCCGGGCCGCCGAGCTCCGGGTGACGCAGCGCCTCGCGGACCAGGGGCTCAGCCGGGCCCACCTCGCGCTGCTCTCGGCGCTCGCCGAGTTCGGGCCGCACGCGAAGCCCGACCTCGCCGCCCGGGTCGGACTGGCCGTCCCCGACGCGCTGCCGGTCCTGGACGACCTGCTCGCCACCGGGCTGATCGAGTCCTTCCACGTACAGATCGAACACCGCCGCGAGGTGGTGACGGTGAACCGCGCCGGACGCGAGGCGCTGGAGCGGCTGCAGACGGAGGCGGCGGCCGTCCAGGACGAGCTGCTGGCCCCGCTCACCAGGGGCGAGAGGGCCCAGTTGAACGCGCTGCTGCGCCGGGTGTGTGCGGCGGCGGACCGTACCGAGCGGGCGAGGACCGCCCCGGCGGCGGACGCGGCGGCGGTGACGGCCGGCGCGGCCGGTGGCCGGCGTGCACGGGCGGCCACCGGTGGCCGGGGTGCTCGGGCGGGCGTCGGGAAGCCGGACGCACCCGCCCCGCAGTGACGCGACGGCGGCGGCGCACCGACGGCGCCGGCCTCCCGGGCGGGCGAGAAGCCGCTCGGGAGGCCGGATCGGGCCGGGGGAGGAGACCGGCGCGGTGGCAGGGCCTTCGTGGGGGCGGGTCCGACGACCCGGCCGCACACTGACCCGACACGCGCCCGGACTGCCGGGCCGGGGAGGGCTGGCAGGACTCAGCCGGCGACCGGGGCCGGGCGCCGGGCCAGGGCGTCGGAGACCCGAGCGGTCACGTAGAGCGAGGCCCCGAGGATGAGCACCAGCCCGGCGCCGGCGGCGAACACGCCGCCGTCCGAGACGGCCGGCGGGCTGCCGGCCTCGGTGCGGGCGGAGCCGCCGAGGAAGGGCACGACCGCGAGGACAGCTGCGCCGAGGGCGACCTCGGCCCAGACCACCCTGGGGAAGTGGCGCAGGGTCAGGTGCAGGAGGGAGGCCTCGGCGTCGGCCTGCCGGGCCCGGACGATGCGGGGCATCAGCCAGAACTGGTTGACGCCGCCGGCCGCGACCATGCCGAGCACCAGCAGGATCTTGACCAGCAGGGCGAAGCCGTACCCCGTCGTCCACAACTGGCCGAGGCCGCCGACGTGCTTCCAGCTCATCCACAGGCCGGAGGTGAGCACCGCCGCGACGCAGACCAGCGCGACGAGGCTGAAACGGCGCCAGAGGTCGGCCCACAGCACGCCGGCCCGCTCGCTCAGCCTGCCGCGGGTGGTGGCGAGGGCGGCGAGCAGTACCAGGCCGCCGATCCAGACCGTTCCGCTGACGATGTGCACCTGGTCGAAGACCGGGTCCAGCGCCCGGTCCAGCTCCTTCGGTGCCACCGCGGGTATCCCGGCGATCAGCGTCACGGCGAGGGACAGCGGCAGGGCGGTGAGGGCGAGGGCGTCCAGGTGCCGGCGCAGTCCCGGGACGAACAGGGCGATCAGGACGGCGGCCGCCAGGGCGAGCACCACGTTCTGGACGAGGTAGAGCGTGCCCTGGGCCACCCAGGCGCCCTTGCCCGCGGGGGCGTGCAGGTAGTCCCAGATCCGCCCCGGTGCGAGGGCGTCGCCGAACGGCATGCCCTTGCCCGCGCGGGCCAGTCGGGCGGCCAGCTGGAAGTAGCCGGCCACCAGCAGGACGAGCCCGGACCAGGCCAGGTACCCCGCAGTTCTTCGCTGCAGCACCGCGGTGTCGTCGCCCGCATCCTGCCGGGCGCGGAGCGCGGGACGGACCACGGTCGCGTAGGTCACCGTCGCGCCGATCGCTCCGGACAGGCCGACGAAGTAGCCGGTCTTGGTGAGGAGACGATAGAGCGGAGGCGTGGTGTATTCGGCCGTGGCGGCCAGGTGAGCGAGGTTCATGGGAGGACAGGCTAACCTAAGTTGGTAGGTGCTTGTCTACATCGCTGTCGGCCGTCCCGCTGCTGGCTCCGACGCGGTCCGGCCGCCCGTCCCTCGCCCGTGGCGCACCGTGCACCGGGTGTGCGACGGGGCGCCACGGGCTCGTTGCCGCGCGAAGGGCCGCGCCTCGCGCGACCGGGCCTCCTCCGTGGCCGATGTGACGCGCTGTCGGTGCCCGTCGGGCGCGGGAGTCACGGTGTGTCACCCGGTGCCGCCGTGCTTGACCGGCCGATTTGGTCTATGCCAATCTCAACCACAGGTCCGGACCAATCCGCGGCCGGTCGGAGTCGGGAACCGACCGACCGCCGGCAGGGCCCCGGCGGCCGGGCGGGCCCACCGGCACCGCGCCCCCGCCGGGCTCCCCACCGCGCCGTCACGTCCGGGAACCGACACCGCCCGCACGCCCCCGCACCCTCCCCCGGCGTGGGTGCGGGTCGCACCCGCCGGCCAGGCCTGGGAGGCCTGGGCGGCCCTCCCGCCCCCGCAGGCCCGTACGACCGAGAACGAGGTGGCGGATGACCGCGCCCGGAGACCAGACCAGCGCGCCTCCCGTCGCGCACCACCCGCTCACCGCCGACCAGCGGCGACTGTGGTTCCTCCAGCAGCTCGACCCCGGCGACACCGGGTACCACATCTACCTGGCCCACCACTGGCAGGGCCCGCTGGACCAGGAGGCACTGCGCACCGCGCTGGACGGCCTGGCGGCCCGGCACGAGATCCTCCGCACCCGCTTCGACCTCGTGGCGGACGAGCCGCGCCAGCTGGTCCACCCGCCGGCCCCGGTGCCGCTGGAACTGCGGACCCTGCCCCCCGCCCCGGCCGAACCGCCTGCCCGCCGCCTCACCGAAGCGATCGCCCCCACCGTCAACCGGCCCTTCGACCTGGCCGCCGAAGCGCCGCTGCGCGCCCTGCTGGTCCGCGCCGACGAGCGGAACCACGCCGTCTGCCTGGTGCTCCACCACATCGCCGCGGACGGCTGGTCGACCGGCCTGCTCTGGCAGGAACTGCTCGACCGCTACCGGGCCGCGCTCACCGGGGCCGACCCCGGGTACCCCGAACTCCCGCTCCAGTACGGCGACTACGCCCGGGCGGAGCGCGAGCGGACGGACCCCGAGAGCGAGCAACGGGCCTACGCGCACTGGTCCGACAAGCTCGCCGGGACCGAACTGCTGCGGCTGCCGTACGACCACCGGCGGCCGGAGCACCCGGAGCACCCGGCGGCCTTCGTCGACCTGCTGCTCGGCCCCGAACTCACCGCCGCCGTGGACCGGCTGGCCCGGCAGGAGCGCTGCACACCGTTCACCGTGCTGCTCGCCGCCTACCAGGCGGTGCTGGCCCGCTGGTCCGGACAGGACGACTTCACCGTCGGCACCCCCGTGGCCGGGCGCAACGAGGTCGCCCACGAGGAGCTGATCGGCTACTTCACCCGGACGACGGTGATCCGGGCGGACTTCCGGGACGAGCCCGACTTCCGTACCGTGCTGCGGCGGGTCCGCTCGGCGACCATGAGCGCGCTGGCCCACTCCGACGTCCCGCTGGAACGGCTGGCCGCCGACCTCGGCGCGCCCACCGGCGGGCTGCCGTTCCAGACCCTGTTCGTCCTGCAGAGCCGGCACGAGGGCGGCGCCCACGGCGGCCCCGAACTGCCGCACGGCGTCACGCTCCTGGGACTGGACTCCGGGTTCGCCCAGGCCAAGGCCGACCTGCTGCTGGACACCTGGCGGACCGCCGACGGCCTGACCGCCTCGTTCTGCTACGACCGGGAGCTGTTCGAGCCGGCCACCGTGGAGGCACTCGCCGCCCGCTACCGGTCCCTGCTGGCCCGGGTGGTCGAGGACGCCGGACTGCCGGTGCACGGCGACTGGACGGTGGACGCCGAGGAACGGGCCGCGCTGCTCGCCCGCGCCGCCGGTCCGGAGCTGCCCGCCGACCGCCGGCCGGTCCTGGAACGCTTCGCCGAGCAGGTCGCCGCCCGGCCGGACGCACCGGCGCTGATGATCGGCGAGGGCACCGTGAGCTACCGGGAACTCGACCGCCGGTCGGACGAGTTGGCCGCCCGGGTGGTCGCGGCCGTGGGCCCGCTGGCCGGTCGCGCCGCCGCCGTCCGGGTCGCTCCCGGGGTAGAGCTCGTCACCGCGCTGCTCGCGGTCTGGAAGGCGGGCGGCGGCTACCTGCCGTTGGAACCCGCACTGCCGGCGCAGCGGCAGCGCCGGATGGCGGCCGACGGCGGGGCCGTCCTGCTGCTGGCCGCCGCCGCGGACGGGAGCGATGATCTCGGGCTGCCCGTGCTGGCGGTGGAGAGCCCGGCCGGCGCCGGGCCGGTGGCATCGGCCGGCGGCGCCCCCGCGGTCGTCCCGCTGCCGGGCAGCCGGGCGGGTGATCCGGCGTACGTGCTGTTCACCTCCGGATCCACCGGCCGCCCCAAGGGCGTGGTGGTCGAGCACGCCGCCCTGGCCGACCGGGTGGCCTGGATGGCCGGCGACGGATACCGGCTGGTGCCGGAGGACCGGATCGTCCAGTTCGCTTCGGTCGGATTCGACACCCACGCCGAGGAGTTGTGGCCGGCGCTGGCCGTCGGCGCCTGCTGCGTCCTGCTGCCGGGCGGCGGCGCCACGCTGCCCGACCTGCTCCGCGGCCCCGCCGGTCGACAGATCACCGTGCTCGACCTGCCGACCGCCTACTGGCACGAACTCGTGATGCTGGAGGAGGCGTTCGAGTGGCCGGCCGCGCTTCGGCTGGTGATTCTCGGCGGTTCGGCGGTGGAGGGCGCGGTGCTCGCCCGCTGGCACGCCCGGCACGGGGACGGGATTCGCCTGGTCAACACCTACGGGCCCACCGAGGCCACCGTCATCGCCACCAGTGCGGAACTCACCGCGGCCGAGTTCGGTGCGGGGCCGGTCGGTGCGGGGCCGGTCGGTTCGGGGTCGTCCGGGGCAGGGTCCCTCGGTGGTGGCGCCGGCGGCCGGGAGACCGGTCGGCCGCCGATCGGGCGTCCGCTGCCGGGTGTGCGCTGCTACGTCCTGGACCGCCGTCTCCAGCTGGTGCCGGACGGCACCGAGGGTGAACTCTGGCTCGGCGGGGCGGGCCTGGCGCGCGGCTACGCCGGACGGGACGACCTGACGGCCGAGAGCTTCCGGCCCGATCCGTTCGCCCCGGACCCGTCCGCGGCCGCATCGTCCGTAGCCGGTTCGGCCGCGGCGGGCTCGGCGGCGGCCGGTCCGCTCGCCCCGGGCTCGGCCGGTGTCGGCGCCGCCGGGGCCCCCGCCGCCAGGATGTACCGGACCGGGGACCGGGTCCGGCGCCGGGCCGACGGCCGGCTGGAGTTCCTCGGGCGCGTCGACGCCCAGCTCAAGCTCAGCGGTCGCCGGATCGAGCCGGCCGAGGTGGAGTCCGTGCTGACCTCCCACCCGGCCGTCGCCGGCGCCCTGGTGCTGGCCCGGGACGGGCGGCTGCTCGGCTACGTCGTCCCGGTGGGCGGCGAGCACCCGCGGATCGCCGAACTCCTGGGCTTCGCAGCCGAGTCGCTGCCGGCGTACATGGTGCCGGCCGGCCTCGTCGTGCTGGACCGGATACCGCTGACCGTGAACGGGAAGCCGGACCTCGCCGCCCTGCCCGATCCCGAACCGGCCGCGGCCGGGCCGGAGTTCGTCGCCCCGCGCTCGGAGGCGGAGGAACTGGTCGCCGGGATCTGGCGCGAGGTGCTCGCGGTGGAGCGGGTCGGCGCGCTGGACGACTTCTTCCTGCTCGGCGGCAACTCGCTGCTGGTCACCCGGGTGGCGGCCCGGATCCGGGCCGCCACCGCGCTGGAGATCACCGTCCGGGACGTGTTCGAGACCCCGGTCCTGGCCTCCCTCGCCGGACGGGTCGAGGAACTGCTGATCGCGGAGATCGAGGCGCTCTCCGACCTTGAGGTGGCGGACCGGCTGGCCTGACCGGCGACCGGGAGCCCCGGGCCGCCCGAGGGCGGAGCTCCGGGGCTCCCGACCGCCGCCAGCGAGACCGGCGGTGGCCGTCCGGGTCAGCCGCAGGCGGCGACGAGGGCGGCCGTGAACTCCTCGGCCAGGGAGACGATCACGGGCTCGTCGAAGGCCAGTGCGTTGTACTGGAGCCAGCAGCGCAGGGCCCCGCCGGGCTGCTCCAGCACGGTGAGCTCGGGCACGCCGCGGTCGCCGCCGGGGAGCGGCCAGGGGACGCTGCTGCCGCGCGGCAGCTCCCACGGCCGGCAGCTGAGACCGGGAAGCTGCGCCGGGGCGGTCCAGGCCTCGTAGCGGACCCAGGCCGCGAAGGGCACGGCCGGGCTGAACTCGGCGAAGGGGTAGAGCTGGTGGTCCAGCGCCGCACTGTAGACGGTGCGCAGGCGGTCGACCAGTTCGGCGACGCCGGCGCCGCCGCCGGCGTCCACCCGGAGCAGCAGCGACTGGACGAAGCAGCCGACCGTCCGCTCGGAGTCCGGGCGCGGGCGCCCGGGTGCCGGGGTCATCACCACCAGGTCCGGTTGCCCGCCGCGGGCCGCGAGCAGACCCGTCCAGGCGGCGGTCACCGCCAGGAACGGCGTGGCGCCCAACTCGGCGGCCCGGGCCCGGACGGCCTGCGCCAGCGCCAGCGGGAGTTCGAACTCATGCGCCCTGGTGAGGACTTCGGTCACCTCCCGGCGGCCCTCGAAGGTCTCCAGGGCCTGCGGGGCGCCGGCCAGCGCGGCCCCGAAGTGTGCGCGGGAGGCCGGCCAGTGGTGGTGCCCCCACTCCACCAGCTCCCGGTATCCGGGGCCGGGGCGGACCGGGGGCGCCGGCCGGCCGCGCCGCAGCGCCGAGTACAGCACTCCCAGGTCGGAGAGCAGGACGCCCACCGACCAGCCGTCGGCGACCAGGTGGTGCACCGCGACCAGCACCACGTGGTCGGACTCCGAGCGGCTCACCACCAGCAGCCGCACCATCGGGTCGCGAGCCGGGTCGGTGAGCCGGTCCCGCTCGGCGAGCAGCAGCGCGTCCACCTCGGCGTCGGTGGCGCCGGGCGCGTCGGTCAGGGTGATCCGGACCTCCGGCCGCTCGACCAGTACCGCCCGGACGGCCGCCCCGCCGGGTACCGGCTCGAACCGGGTGCGCAGGGCCGGGTGCCGGTGGACGGCCTCGGTGAGCGCCCGGCCCAGGGTCTGCGGCTCCAGCCGGTCGGCGACCCGGAAGAGCGCGGTCACCGCGCCGGCGTCCCGACCGGGGGCCTCGGCCATCCAGCGCAGGAAGTTCTCCTGCTGCGAGGTGAGGGGCAGGTCGTGCGGCTGCGCGCGCAGCGCGGCCAGGTACGGGGTGACGGTGTCGGGCCGACCGGGCGGGGTGTCGGTGGCGGCGGGCGGCCCGGCCGCCGGCCGCCCGCCGGCAGGCCGCCGGTCGGGGTGGTCCAGCCAGGCCGCCTGGGCCCGCAGCGAGGGCCGCTCGAAGACCAGCGCGGTGGTGGCCGCGACCCCGAACTCGGCGCTGATCCCGGTGGCGAGCTGGACGGCTCGGAAGGAGTCGCCGCCGAGCGCGAAGAACTCGGCGGCCGTGTCGGCGACCGGCCGGCCCAGCAGCCGGCGCCAGAGCGCGGCCAGGCGCAGCTCGGTGGCGGTGGCCGGGGCGGCGGCCGGTGCGGCGGGCGGCTGCGGGGCGTCGAACAGCGGGCGCAGCAGGTGTTTGACGACCTTGCCGCTGGGGTTGCGCGGCAGCAGGTCGGTGAGCAGGATCCGGACGGGCAGTTCGGGGCGGCTCAGCCGGGTGCCCAGGAAGAGCCGCAGTTCGTCCAGGTCGAGGCCGTCCGGCCCGGGGACGACGGCCGCCACCGGGACGGCGCCCATCACCGGGTGCGGCAGGCCGAGCGCGGCGGCGTCGGCGACCCGCGGGTGCTCGTGCAGCACCTCCTCGATCCGCAGCGTGGAGACCTTGAGCGCACCGGACTTGATGACGTCGCTCTCGCGGTCGACCAGGTACAGGTAGCCGTCCTCGTCGAGCCGGCCGAGGTCGCCCATCCGCACCCAACCGTCCCGGAACACCCGGGCCCCCTCGCCGGCCGGGCCGAGGTAGCCGCGCGGCGGACCGGGCTGGCGCAGCCAGACCTCGCCGACCTGGCCGGCCGGCAGCGGGCTGCCGGCGGCGTCCAGGATCCGCAGGTCGCCGGGTTCGGCCGGGCGGCCCACCGAGCCGGGGCGGCGGGCGTCGACCACGGCGGAGACCTGCGCGGGCGAGGCCTCGGCGGAGGTGTAGGTGTTCACCAGCACGGTTTCGGGCAGCGCGGCGGCCAGCCCCGCGGCGACCGGTGCGGGCAGCGCGGCGGCGGAGGAGTTGACCAGGCGCAGACTGCTCAGGTCGTACCGGGCGGCGGTGCCCGCGTTGAGCAGCTCGATCACCATCGAGGGCACCAGGAAGGCCGTTCCGACGCCGAACTCCTGGACGGCGTGCCCGAACAGGTCCGCGTCGAAGCGCGGCAGGCTGAGAGTGGTGGGCGTCGCGGTCAGGGCGCCGAGCAGCATCACCTGGGCGGCGTTGGTACCGATCGGGAAGGCGTGCAGGGCGTACCGCGAGTGGGCGTAGGGGCGCCGGCGCGGGTGCGGCGTCAGCCCGGCGGTGAGGTTGCCGTGGGCGGCGAGGACGCCCTTCGGGGCGCCGGTGGTGCCGGAGGTGCCGATCACCTGGGCCGGGTCCTCGGGGCCGACCCGGTGCGGTGCCCCGGCGGGGACCTCGGGGTGGGCCGCCAGCAACTCCGCCAGTACCAGGTCCACCGTGCCCGGCAGCGCGGGGAGTTCGCCGTCCCGGAGCACGCTGCGGGTCTGGGCGAGGGCGGACAGCCTGCCGGTGTCGGCCTCGGAGAGGTCCTCGCGGGCCGGGACGGGCACGCCGCCGGCGTACTGCACCGCGAGGTAGCCGACGGCGTAGCGCTCCCAGCGGGCGTTGCCGAAGCGCAGCAGGACGCGGTCACCCGGGCCGACCCCGGCGGCTGCCAGGCCGGCGGCGGCGCGCAGCGCCTCCTCCCGCCACTGTCGGTAGCTGATCTCGCCGCCGCCGACGACCCGGAGCGCCGGCCGCTCGGGGTCGACGGCGGCGCGCGCGTCGAGGAGCTCGGGGACGGTCGGCGGGGCGGGCCGCGGGGCGGGGGCGGTGATGGCGGTGATGGTGGTCTCCGGTGTGCTTCGGCGTGCGGCGGGGCAACAACTGCGCGCCGACCCCCGTTGCCCTGCGCGGATGCTGACCACTCGTCGGTGATGGACGACCGCGCTGCAATGGTATGTACCAATACGCGGAATACCGGCGAGGCTACCGCCTGCCGGCGGTCCGCAACAAGCACGGGCCCTTCACCGGATGCTCACCCGGCCCCCGCCTCCCGGCCGGCGGTGGCGGGGAGGGATGCGCCCGCCGGATCGTCCGAGTACGTCCTCCTTCGGAGGTGTGTTCCGGTCTGCCGCCGGCCGGAGGTGGTGGGGCCGGTCCGGGGGCGGCGGTCGCGCTCCGGGCGCACGGCGCCTGCCGTGCCCGCTTCGGCGCCGACGACGGTGCGGCGGTGTTCGCCGCCCCCGCCCGCCCGGGCGGCACCGCCAGGCGCTGCGCGGGGTGCTGCGCGGGGTGCTGCGCGGGGTGCTGCGGGGCACCATATTGTGAACGCTAACAGTGGCTTGGGTCAATGCCGGGGCGGCCACGATCTCCGCCCCGGTGTGGACGTATGGGGGTATCGCCGTCGATTCTCGGAACACTCCTTGACTCGAAGATTGTTAGCGCTCACAGTGTGACCCGGAGGCGCTGGTCGAACTCTGTGGACTCCGCCGGCCGTCCTGCCACTGCCGGCGTGTTCCCCGACGCGGCCCGCGCCTCCCGCCTTCGAGTCCGACCCACGAAGTGGAATATCCGATGTCTCGACCCACCTACGTCGTCGGCGTCGACTTCGGCACGCTGTCCGGGCGTGCCGTCGTCGTGCGGGTGGGCGACGGAGAGATCCTTGGCTCCGCCGTCCACCCCTATCGGCATGCCGTCATCGAGGAGCGGCTGCCCGGCACGGGCTCTGCGTTGCCGCCCGACTGGGCGTTGCAGGATCCGGAGGACTGGCGTGAGGTGCTGCGTGTGGCGGTGCCGGCGGCGCTGGCCGCCTCCGGGGTGGATCCCGGTGCGGTGGTCGGCATCGGCACGGACTTCACGGCCTGTACGGTGCTGCCGACCCTGGCGGACGGCACGCCGCTGGCGGAGAGCCCCGAGTGGGCGGGGCGGCCGCATGCGTGGCCCAAGTTGTGGAAGCACCATGCCGCGCAGGGTCAGGCGGACCGGATCAACGCGTTGGCCCATGCCCGCGGTGAGAGGTGGATCTCCCGCTACGGCGGGAGGATCTCCGCCGAGTGGCAGTACGCGAAGGCGCTGCAGGTACTGGAGGAGGACCCGGCCGTCTACGGCGCGTGCGAGCGGTGGATCGAGGCCGCGGACTGGATCGTCTGGCAGCTGACCGGCACGGAGAGCCGCAACACCTGCACGGCCGGCTACAAGGGCATCCACCAGGACGGCCACTACCCGTCCCAGGAGTACCTGGGCGCCCTGGACCCCGCCTTCGCGGACTTCGCCCGCACCCGACTGGAGCACCCCCTCACACCGCTGGGCGCCCGCGCCGGCTCCCTCACCGCCCAGGCCGCCAGCTGGACCGGCCTCCCCGAAGGCATCGCCGTGGCGGCGGGCAACGTCGACGCCCACGTCGCCGCCCCCGCCGCCCGCGCCGTCGACGACGGCCAACTCCTCGCCATCATGGGCACCTCCACCTGCCACGTCGTCAACGGCCCCACCCTCGCCGAGGTCCCCGGCATCTGCGGTGTCGTCGACGGCGGCATCATCACCGGCTCCTACGGCTACGAAGCCGGCCAGAGCGCGGTCGGCGACATCTTCGCCTGGTGGCTGCGCCAGGGCGTCCCCGCCGACTACCAGGCCGAGGCCGACACCACCGGCGAGGACCTCCACCAACTCCTCACCCGCAAGATCACCGACCAGCCCGTCGGCGGCCACGGCCTCATCGCCCTCGACTGGATGAACGGCAACCGCTCCACCCTCGTCGACCACCACCTCAGCGGCGTCATCGTCGGTCTCACCCTCACCACCCGCCCCGAAGAGATCTACCGCGCCCTCCTCGAAGCCACCGCCTACGGCACCCGCACCATCATCGAAGCCCTGGAGACCGGCGGCGTCCCCGTCACCGAATTCGTCGTCACCGGCGGCCTCAAGAAGAACCCCCTCCTCATGCAGATCTACGCCGACGTGCTGCGCCGGCCGGTCTCGCTCGCCGTCTGCGAGCAGGGGCCGGCGCTGGGCTCGGCGATCCACGCGGCGGTCGCGGCCGGCGCCCATCCGGACGTGCGGGCGGCGTCCGCCGCGATGGGTCGGGTGCAGCGGGGCGCCTACCTGCCGGATGCGGCCCGCGCGGACGGCTACGACGCGCTGTTCGCCGAGTACCGGCTGCTGCACGAGCACTTCGGCACCGGTCCCGACAAGCAGCTGCACCGCCTGCGCGCCATCCGCAACACCGCCCTGACCACCGACGGCACTTCGAGCAGCGAGGTCTGACCGCCATGAGTTCTCCGATCGACCTGCTCCGCCGCCAGGTCAGCGACCTGCACCAGGAGCTCGTCCGCTACGGCCTGGTCGTCTGGACGGCCGGCAACGTCTCCGCCCGGGTGCCCGGCGAGGACCTGCTCGTCATCAAGCCCAGCGGCGTCTCCTACGAGGAGCTCAGCCCCGAGAACATGATCCTGTGCGATCTGGACGGCACGGTCGTGGAGGGCGAGCACAGCCCGTCCTCCGACACCGCCGCCCACGCCTACGTCTACCGGCACCTGCCCGAGGTCGGGGGAGTGGTGCACACCCACTCCACGTACGCCTGCGCCTGGGCCGCGCGAGGCGAGGCCGTGCCGTGCGTACTGACCGCGATGGCCGACGAGTTCGGCGCCGAGATACCCGTCGGCCCGTTCGCCCTGATCGGGGACGACTCCATCGGCCGCGGCATCGTCGACACCCTGCGCGGTCACCGCTCACCGGCCGTCCTGATGAAGAGCCACGGCGTCTTCACCATCGGCAGGGACGCCAGGGCCGCCGTCAAGGCCGCCGTGATGTGCGAGGACGTCGCCCGCACCGTCCACATCGCGCGCCAGCTCGGCGAACCGCTGCCCATCGCCCAGTCGGACATCGACGCCCTCAACCACCGCTACCAGCACGTCTACGGCCAGCGGCCCGCGACCCGGTGAAGGAGAACCACCCCATGACCAGCCCCACCGAAGGCCGCGAGATCTGGTTCCTGACGGGAAGTCAGGGTCTTTATGGCGAGGACGTCCTGCGGCAGGTCGCCGAGCAGTCCCGCGAGGTCGTGGAGAGTCTCGCCGCTGCCGGTGACATCCCCGTGCGCATCGTCTGGAAGCCCGTCCTGACCGACGCCGGTGCGATCCGCCGCCTGTGCCTGGACGCCAACGCCAGCGACGACTGCGTCGGGCTGATCGCCTGGATGCACACCTTCTCACCCGCCAAGATGTGGATCGCCGGCCTGGACGCCCTGCGCAAGCCACTGCTGCACCTGCACACCCAGGCCAACGTCCACCTGCCCTGGTCCACCATCGACATGGACTTCATGAACCTGAACCAGGCCGCCCACGGCGACCGCGAGTTCGGCTACATCCAGTCCCGTCTCGGCGTCGCCCGCAAAACCGTCACCGGCCACGCCACCGACCCCACCACCACCCACCGCATCGCCACCTGGGCCCGCGCCGCCACCGGCCGCACCGAACTCGCCACCCTCAAACTCGCCCGCTTCGGCGACAACATGCGCGACGTCGCCGTCACCGAAGGCGACAAGGTCGAAGCCCAACTACGCCTCGGCGTCTCCGTCAACACCTACGGCGTCAACGACCTCGTCACCGCCCTCGACGCCACCACCGACGCCGACGTCACCCGACTCGTCGAGGAATACCAGGACACCTACCGCCTCACCCCCGAACTGCGCGCCGGAGCCGAGCGCCACGACTCCCTGCGCTACGCCGCCCGCATCGAACTCGCCCTACGCCACTTCCTGGAGGAGGGCGGCTTCGGCGCCTTCACCACCAACTTCGAAGACCTCGGCGCCCTACGCCAACTCCCCGGCCTCGCCGTCCAACGCCTGATGGCCGACGGCTACGGCTTCGGCGGCGAAGGCGACTGGAAGACCGCCACCCTGCTGCGCACCCTCAAGACCGTCGCCCACGGGCTGCCGGGCGGTACCTCGTTCATGGAGGACTACACCTACCACCTGGAGCCGGGGCGGGAGTTGATCCTGGGCGCGCACATGCTGGAGGTCTGTCCCTCGATCGCCTCGGCCACCCCGTCGTGCGAGATCCACCCGCTGGGCATCGGTGGTCGCGAGGACCCGGTCCGGCTGGTCTTCGACGCCGTCACCGGCCCCGGCGTGGTCGTCGGCATGGCCGACCTGGGGGACCGGTTCCGGCTGGTCGCCAACGAGATCGACCTGGTCGAGCCGGACGAGCCGCTGCCCAACCTCCCCGTCGCCCGGGCGGTCTGGCGACCGCGTCCCGATCTGCGGACCTCCACCGAGGCCTGGCTCACCGCGGGCGGTCCGCACCACACCGTGCTCTCCACGGCGCTCGGCACCGAGGAGCTCGACGACCTCGCCGAGATGCTCGCCGTCGAACTCGTCGTGATCGACCAGGACACCACCATTCGACGGTTCACCCGCGAACTGCGCTGGAACCAGGCCTACCACCGCCTCGCCCAGGGCCTGGCCAGGTGACCTGACGCCGTGGCGCGGGGGCCCGTCGTGGCCGGGGCGGGAACGTCCACGTACTCGACGGGCCGTCGGCGACCCGCTCCACCCGCTGCCGCCGGCGGCCCTTCGGCGCTCGTCCGTCGATGTGAGGCTCTGTCAACCACCTTGCCCAGACGGCAGACTGGCGGGATGGAAGACTTCAGTAGCGCTGACGCGATCATCACCAACAGCCGGCACGAAGTCCTGCTCCAACTCCGGGACGACCGGCCGGACATCCGCTGGCCCGCCCACTGGGTGGTCCCCGGCGGGCACCGCGAGCCGGGCGAGAGCCCGTACCAGACCGCCCGCCGGGAACTGCGCGAGGAGACCGGCCTGGACGTCGCCGCCCTGGAGCCCTTCGAACCGGCCCCCTTCGGCGGGCAGGAGGCCGACGGAGGTCGCTTCTTCCACGCGAGCCTCGACGTCGACCCGGGTGAACTGGTTCTCGGCGAGGGGCGGGAGCTGCGCTTCGTCCCCCTGGCCGAAGTCCCGGCGATGAAGGTGCCGCCGGCACTGAAGGACTGCCTGCGCCAGGTGGAGGCGCGCCTTCGGGGTGGCCCGGAGGTGTGGGCGGCGGTCGACCGCATCCACCGGACCCTGGCCGAGCACTGTGCAGCCCTCGGGCAGCCGCTGCTGACCATGCAGCTGGTGAAGATCCAGGAGGAGTGCGGAGAGGCGTCCCAGGCCCTCCTCGGAGTCCTCGGCAGCAACCCCCGCAAGGGCCACAGTCACACCCTGGCCCAGCTCCAGGCCGAGCTGTGCGACGTCATCGTGGCCGGCATGGTCGCGCTCCGGACGACCACCCCGGACGCCGCCTCGCTGCTCTCCGCCCACGTGGCGGCCTGGAGCGGCGAGGCGGGCCGGCCGTGACCACCGAACCGGGGGAGGCCGGGGGCGGCGGCCCGCGGCGCCCGTCCGCGCATGCGGGTCGCCGACCGCCGTGAGTCGCGTGAGCTGTGCGTCGTGCGTCGTGAGCCGTGAGCCGTGAGCCGTGAGTCGTGAGTCGTGAACAGAGCATCCGGGCGCGAGGCTGTTGCTGAGGCGTTAACGGGTCGTTGGTACTGGTACGTATCTTACGGACCGTCAGCCGTGCCGCCCGGCAACGGCATCCGACCCACCCTCACGAACCGGAGACCGCCTCCCGTGAACCGTCTACTCCACCGGATACGCCCGCGCCGCCTCTTCCGCCCGGGCCCGCTGCTCGCCGCCGCCGCGCTGGCCGGCTGCCTGCTGGGGGGCGCCCCCGGGGCCGCCCGGGCCGCCGCGGCGCCCGTCCCGCTGACCTCCGCCTCCTGTCCCGCCGTCCTGGCCGAGGGCGAGCGGGACGGCTGCGTGACCGAACTGCAGAACCTGCTGGACGGCCACGGCGCCAGCATCGTGGTCGACGGGGACTTCGGCCCGACCACGGCCACCGCCGTCAAGGGCTTCCAGTCCGCCGTGGGCCTGACCGTCGACGGCCGGGTCGGGGCGGCCACCAAGACCGCCCTGTACGCCTCGCCGACCGCCGCCGTCCGGCTCACCTCGCCGCACTGCGCCGTCGTCATCCGCCAGGGCGAGCGGGACGGCTGCACCACCGAGCTCCAGCGGCTGCTCAACGGCCGCGGCGCCTCGCTCACCGTCGACGGGGACTTCGGCCCCGCCACGCTGGCCGCCGTCAGGACCTTCCAGTCCGCCGCGGGCCTGGGCGCGGACGGGTTGGTCGGCCCCGCCACCAAGGCCGCGCTGTACGGGGAGCCGGTGCCGCCCGCTCCCACCGACCAGGGCGCCGGCCGCTACGCCGCGGTGGTCGCCCACGCCACCGACGCACTCAACGCCTACCTGCCGTACGTGTGGGGCGGCGGCCACGACGGCGCGACCGGGCCGTCCATCGGCACCTGCGGCGGCTACACGGGCGTCATCCAGCCCTGCCCGGCCGACCGCACGGTGGGCCTGGACTGCTCCGGCCTCGCCCGCTGGGCGTACTGGCAGGCCGGCGTCGGCGACATCGGCCAGATCACCGACGACCAGATCGCCAACCCCAGGTTCCACCCGGTCGCCCAGGGCGCGGCCGTCCCGGGCGACCTGGTCTTCTTCGGTTCGAGTACGAGCAACCCGGCGCACGTGGGCATCTACACCGGCGCTCCCGGTGGCGTGCCCACGATGATCAACGCCCCCGCCACCGGCCGCTTCGTGTCCCTGGAGCCGGTCGCCGCGCACTCCGCCCTGATCGGCTACTACCACTACAGCTGAGCCCGGGGTCGGTGCCCGTCGGTTCGGCGCCGCCGGCGGGATCGCGTGCGCTCCCGACGGAATTCCATGCGGACAGGCATGCTGACGTGGCGTCAGACAAGTGTGACGACGACGGCCAGGTGTCGCCCACCACTGCCGGTGGTG
>NZ_JBHUSG010000085.1:0-18338 GCF_042673745.1 Kitasatospora sp. NPDC057015 | reverse complement strand
GGTCACCACCACGACGGGCAGGACGACCTCGTGCTCCTCGAAGCGCGTCATGGCGAGAGGGTCTGCCAGGAGCACGCTGGTGTCGAGAACGTACGTGCGCCGGTCTGGTGTCCGGCGGCTCTTGGAACTGACCACTAGGCCTCCAGGGCGGATGACCCTGCGTCACCCGCGGCATACCGGCCCCCGTGGCCCCGGTGGCCCAGGTACCGGTCTGATCCGAGTATTCCCAGGCGAGGGGTGGTGCATTCGCGCCCGAGAGAACTGACGGATCATTCCTGGTGAACGTTTGCCCGCACCGGCGGCGGGTACGTCAGCCCTTTCGGAAGCCCCACGGGTCGTCAGTGCACGGCGAGCGGTCCCGGCGCCCGACGACCCCGCTTCCGGGCCCGGTCGGCCGAGCCGGTCAGAGCCCGAGGCGCCGGTTGCGCTGCTGGAAGTCGCGCAGGGCGCGGAGGAAGTCGACCTTGCGGAAGGCCGGCCAGTACGCCTCGCAGAAGTAGAACTCGCTGTGGGCGCTCTGCCAGAGCAGGAAGCCGGAGAGGCGCTGCTCGCCGGAGGTCCGGATCACCAGGTCGGGGTCGGGCTGGCCCTTGGTGTAGAGGTGCTCGGCGATGTGCTCGACGTCCAGCACCTCGGCCAGCTCCTCGATCGAGGTGCCGCGGCCGGCGTGCTCCTGGAGCAGCGAGCGGACCGCGTCGGCGATCTCGTGCCGGCCGCCGTAGCCGACGGCGACGTTGACGGTGATGCCGTCGATGTGGGCGGTGTCCTGGGCGGCCCGCTTGAGGACGTCCGCGGTGTGCTGCGGGAGGAGGTCGAGGGCGCCGACCGGGTTGACCCTCCAGCGTCGGGCGTCGGCGAGGCCGGTGACGGCGTCCTCGATGATCCCGAGCAGCGGGACGAGCTCCTCGGCGGGGCGGGAGAGGTTGTCGGTGGAGAGCATCCAGAGGGTGACGACCTTGACGTGGGTCTCGTCGCACCAGCCCAGGAACTCGCTGATCTTGTCGGCGCCGCGCTGGTGGCCGTACGCGGTGGTGCCGCCGGTGGCCTTGGCCCAGCGGCGGTTGCCGTCCAGGATCACGCCGATGTGGTGCGGGGTGCGGGCGAGGTGCACCTCGACCCGGCGGCCGTAGAGGCCGTACATACCGTCCAGCAGGGTGCGCAGACCCGGCGTGCGTTCGACGACATCGCGCAGACCCATGGCTTCCGGCCCCTCCGTGCTCTTCCCTTGGGGTGCGTACAACCCCCGCGCGCAGCCTACTCCCGCGCGGTGCCACTCGGTAAAGCCGCAGGTCCCGGTCAGGTTACGGTCCGGTAGCGCCAGGTGTACAGAGGTCGGACCGCCGGTGAACCCGGTCGGATACGGAATGGTCTCCGCTTCCTTAAGGGACCCGTAATTCGGGTTCCCGATGCTTGACGACCCCCATTGGTCTAGTCCAGCTTGTGTGTCCAAGGGCAGGCGCACTCCCAACGCCGCCCCACCCCCACAGCAGTTCTGCGGACCTCCCCTCCCCCACAACGCGGCCGCCGCGCCCCCCACCGCGGCGGCCGCTCCCTCCTCCTCCCACAGGAGCGTCGACACCATGGCCCGTACGCTGAACCAGCCCGCGCACAAGCGCCGGCGAAGCACCCTGCCCGCCCTCGCGGCCGGCACCACGGCCCTCGCGCTGGCCGGCACCGGCCTGGCCCTGTTCGCGGGCGGCGCCAGCGCCGCCGTCGGCAACGTGGCGACCAACGGCGGCTTCGAGAGCGGCCTGTCCGGCTGGAGCTGTGTCGGCGCCACCAGCGCGGTCAGCAGCCCGGTCCACTCCGGCACCGGCGCGCTCAAGGCGACCCCGGGCGCCGGCGACACCGCCGAGTGCCGCCAGACCGTCTCCGTGCTCCCCAACACCAGCTACACGCTGAGCGGCTGGGTCCAGGGCCCGTACGTCTACCTCGGCGCCAGCGGCACCGGTGGCACCGACCCGAGCACCTGGTCGAACCAGAGCACCTGGAACCAGCTCACCACCACCTTCACCACCGGTGCGAGCACCAACACCGTCACGCTCTACGTGCACGGCTGGTACGGCCAGGCCGCCTACGGCGCGGACGACATCACCCTGACCGGCCCGGCCGGCACCGCCTCGCCGAGCCCGTCGGTCACCCCGACCGCCACCGCCTCGCCGACCGCGACCAGCTCGCCGACGGCCACCAGCTCCCCGACGGCCACCAAGTCGCCGACCGCCACGGCCTCCCCCACGGCCACCGCGTCGCCGACCGCGACCAGCACCCCCACCCAGCCCGCCACCGGACTGCCCAAGCACGCGGTGACCGGCTACTGGCAGAACTTCGACAACGGCGCGACCGTCCAGCGCCTGCGTGACGTCCAGAGCGCCTACGACATCATCGCGGTGTCCTTCGCCGACGCCACCACCACGCCCGGCGGCATCAGCTTCACCCTGGACCCGAAGCTCTCCACCGCGCTCGGCGGCTACACCGACGCCGACTTCAAGGCCGACATCGCGGCCAAGCGCGCGGCCGGCAAGAAGGTCGTCCTCTCGGTCGGCGGGCAGAACGGCGCGATCAGCGTCGCCAACGCCGCCGCCGCGACCACCTTCGCCAACAACGCGTACGCGCTGATCCAGCAGTACGGCTTCGACGGGGTCGACATCGACCTGGAGAACGGCGTCGACGCCACCTACATGGCGCAGTCGCTGCACACCCTGGCGGGCAAGGTCGGCTCCGGCTTCATCCTGACCATGGCCCCCGAGACCATCGGGATGTACAGCACCGCCGGCAACTACTTCCAGCTGGCGCTGAACGTCAAGGACATCCTGACCGTCGTCAACACCCAGTTCTACAACTCGGGCGGCATGAACGGCTGCGACGGCAAGGTCTACAACCAGGGCACCATCGACTTCATCACCGCCCAGATCTGCACCCACATCCAGGGCGGCCTGCGGCCCGACCAGGTCGGCATCGGCGTCCCGGCGTCCACCAAGGGCGCGGGCAGCGGCTACGTCTCCTCCACCGTCGTCAACAACGCGCTGGACTGCCTGGCCACCGGCAACCACTGCGGCACCTTCGTCCCGCCGGCCAAGTGGCCGACCATCCGCGGCGCCATGACCTGGTCCACCAACTGGGACGCGGCCAACAACAACGACTTCTCCAACAACGTGGGCAGCTACGTCCACAACATGCCGTAACTCTCCCCGGCGCGCCGCTCCTTGAGGGTGGAGCCCGCGCGCCCACGGCGGGGCCCGCCGCACCGACCAGGTGCGGCGGGCCCCGTCCGCGTTCCGCGGGCCGGCCCGCGGGAGCAGGCCGGCCGTGAGCAGGCGTCACGCGAGCAGGACGGCCCAGAGCGTGCCCAGCAGCATGAACGGGCCGAACGGGATCTCCAGTCCGCGGACCGGCCGGCGCCGCAGCAGCGCCGCGCCCATCCGGCCGGTGCCCCAGACCGCGCCCAGCGCGGAGGCCAGGAAGAAGGCCGAGAACGCGGTGCCCCAGCCGTACAGGCCGAGCAGGGCGCCCAGGCCGAACGCCAACTTGCCGTCCCCCAGGCCGGCCAGGCCGAACCAGGCCGGCACCTCGAACAGCGCACCGGCCGCGAGCGCCACCAGCAGACAGCGCAGCAGCACCCCGGGGCCGCCGTCCAGGAGCGCGGCCGGCACCAGCAGCAGCGCCACCCCCAGGCGCAGGCACAGGGTCAGCGGATCCGGCAGTCGCCGTACCGAGCCGTCCACGAAGCCGAGCACCACGCCGAACGGAACGGCCCAGAGCAGCGGAAGCACCTGCGGCCAGCCCGTACTCAGCGCGGCGGCCGCCGCCCCCGCCGCGACCAGCTCGACCTGACCCGCTCCCGGACCGAGCCGCCCACCGCAGCCCGGGCAGCGACCGGTGGGCGCGAGCGCCCCGACCCCGCGCGCGCAGGCCGGGCAGGCCTTGCACAGCGGATCCTGCTCGGACGGCACGGCGTACCGCACGACCGCCCCGCGCAGCACCGGCGCCAGTGCCAGCCCGGCCAGCGCACCCACCAACGACCCGACCACCGGCCACCCCCTCTCCTCTTCGGACCGTCAAGTCCCCCGGTCCCCGTACCCGAACCCGCTCGGACGGGCACCCCGCCTGCTCCGTCAGAGTCTGCTGCTTCGCCGGCCGCACCGATCACGGGGGCGTCCCGAAGCACATCCGGAGCATCCCGCGGGCGACCGTTCCGGCCACCGCGGTCGCCCTGCGGCCGACCGACCGCCGACCGGCCACCGACCGGCCGCGGCCCGGGGAACGGCGACGACGCGGGCGCCGGGCGCCGGGCGGGGCGGCCGGCGCGACCGGCGGTAGTCGCGATCCGGCCATTCACCGGGTCCACGTGGCAGACGACACGCCCATCGGCGGGCCCCGGACCCGTAAAGTAGGCAGGCATGCAGGTCATCCAGTCCAGCAAGCTCGCCAATGTCTGCTACGACATCCGCGGCCCGGTGCTCGACGAGGCGATGCGACTGGAGGACCAGGGGCATCGCATCCTCAAGCTGAACACCGGCAACCCCGCGCTCTTCGGGTTCGAGGCGCCCCCGGAGATCCTCCAGGACATCCTGCGCAACCTCTCCACCGCGCACGGGTACGGCGACTCCAAGGGCCTGCTCTCCGCCCGCCGCGCCGTGGTCATGCACTACGAGGAGCGCGGCCTGCACGGGCTCACCGTCGAGGACGTCTTCCTGGGCAACGGCGTCTCGGAGCTGATCCAGCTCGCCATGACCGCCCTGCTGGACGACGGCGACGAGGTGCTCGTCCCCGCGCCGGACTACCCGCTGTGGACGGCCTCGGTCAGCCTGGCCGGCGGCACGGCCGTGCACTACCGCTGCGACGAGCAGGCGGAGTGGTACCCGGACCTGGCGGACATCGAGTCCAAGGTCACCGACCGCACCCGGGCGATCGTGGTGATCAACCCGAACAACCCGACCGGCGCGGTGTACCCGCGCGAGGTGCTCGAAGGCATCGTCGAGATCGCCCGCCGCCACCAGCTGGTGATCTACGCGGACGAGATCTACGACAAGATCCTCTACGACGACGCCGAGCACATCCCGCTGGCCACCCTGGCGCCGGACCTCTTCTGCGTCACCTTCAACGGACTCTCCAAGGCCTACCGGGTCGCGGGTTTCCGCTCCGGCTGGATGGTGCTGTCGGGCGACCGCCAGCGGGCCGGCAGCTACGTGGAGGGCCTGACGGTCCTGGCCTCGATGCGGCTCTGCGCCAACATGCCGGCCCAGCACGCGGTGGCCGCGGCGCTCGGCGGACGGCAGTCGATCAAGGACCTGATCCTGCCCGGCGGCCGGCTGCTGGAGTCGCGCGACGCGGCGTTCAAGCTGCTGAACGAGATCCCCGGCGTGAGCTGCGTCAAGCCGAAGGGCGCGCTGTACGCGTTCCCCCGGCTCGACCCCAACGTGTACAAGATCAAGGACGACGCCCAGATGGTGCTCGACCTGCTGCGCTCGCAGCGGATCCTGCTCGTCCAGGGCACCGGGTTCAACTGGCCCGAGCCGGACCACTTCCGGCTGGTCACCCTGCCCAGGGCCGAGGAGATCACCGACGCGGTGACCCGGATCGGCGACTTCCTGAGCGGGTACGCCCAGCCCTGACGGGCCGCCGGACGCGCGCGGGTCATCGCGCTGTCGGCGGCCCGGCAGGAGCCCGGGCCGCCACCACGGTCGTCGGCGCGGTCGTCGGCGCGGCGGTCGCGATCCTCGCCGCCCTGCCGGCCGCACCGGCCTCCGCCCTCGGCGGCGGGTTCGTGACGCCCACGTCGACCACCGTCGTGAACGCCCACAGCGGCAGTGCCTGGAGATCGCCCACTGGCGCACCGACAACGGCGCCCCCGCCCGCCGGTGGCGCGGGAAGTCCAACCGGGTGGTCGACGCCGACAGGGCGTGGATCACCGACATCAAGCTGCTCTGACCGTCCCGGCGGGGGCGCCGGGCGCCGACACGCCCGCGGCCGGAGCCCCGATCCGGACGAACCCCGTGCTCCGTCGAGCGGGTTCGTCCGGCCGGGGCTCCGGCCGCGGTGCTGCTGCCCGGTACCGCGGCCGGCCGGCGGGGTGACCGCGCCGGCCGGCCGCCGCAGGGCTAGCCCAGGCGCTTGACCAGGGCGCGGTACTCGTCCCACAGCTCGGTGGGGGTGTGCTCGCCGAAGAGCTCCAGGTGGGCCGGCACGAGCGCGGCCTCCTGGCGCCAGATGTCGGCGTCGACGGAGAAGAGCAGCTCGCGGTCCTCCGGCGACAGGTCCAGGCCGGACAGGTCGAAGGCCTCCTGGGTCGGCAGCACGCCGATCGGGGTCTCGACGCCCTCGCCGGTGCCGTCCAGGCGCTCGACGATCCACTTCAGCACGCGGCTGTTCTCGCCGTAGCCCGGCCACACGAACTTGCCCGCGCCGTTCTTGCGGAACCAGTTCACGTAGTAGATCTTCGGCAGCTTCGCGGCGTCGGCCTGCGCGCCCAGCTCCAGCCAGTGGCCGAAGTAGTCGCCCATGTTGTAGCCGCAGAACGGCAGCATGGCGAACGGGTCGCGGCGCAGCTCGCCGACGGTGCCCTCGGCGGCGGCGGTCTTCTCCGAGGCGATGTTGGCGCCGAGGAAGACGCCGTGCTGCCAGTCGAAGGACTCGGTGACCAGCGGGACGGCGGTCGCGCGGCGGCCGCCGAACAGGATGGCCGAGATCGGCACACCCGCCGGGTCCTCCCACTCCGGGGCGATGGTCGGGCACTGCGCGGCCGGCACGGCGAACCGGGCGTTCGGGTGGGCGGCGGGCGTGCCGGACTCCGGCGTCCAGTCGTTGCCGCGCCAGTCGGTGAGGTGTGCCGGGGGCTCCTCGGTGAGGCCCTCCCACCACACGTCGCCGTCGTCGGTCAGCGCGACGTTGGTGTAGACGGTGTTGCCCCAGAGCGTCTCGATGGCGTTGGCGTTGGTGTCCACGCCGGTGCCGGGCGCGACGCCGAAGAAGCCGGCCTCCGGGTTGATGGCGTAGAGCCGGCCGTCGGCGCCGAAGCGCATCCAGGCGATGTCGTCGCCGATCGTCTCGACCTTCCAGCCCGGGATGGTCGGCTGGAGCATCGCGAGGTTGGTCTTGCCGCAGGCGCTCGGGAACGCGGCGGCGACGTACTTCGGCTCCGCCTCGCCCGAGGGGCCGGCCGGCGGGGTCAGCTTGAGGACAAGCATGTGCTCGGCCAGCCAGCCCTCGTCCCGCGCCATGGTGGAGGCGATGCGCAGCGCGTAGCACTTCTTGCCGAGCAGGGCGTTGCCGCCGTAGCCGGAGCCGAAGGACCAGATCTCGCGGGTCTCGGGGAAGTGCGAGATGTACTTGGTGCTGCTGCACGGCCACGGGACGTCGGCCTGGCCCTCGGCGAGCGGTGCGCCGACGGTGTGCACGGCCTTGACGAACTCGCCGTCCTCGCCGAGCTGGTCGATCACGGCCCGGCCCATGCGGGTCATCACGCGCATGGAGACGGCGACGTAGGCGGAGTCGGTGATCTCGACGCCGTACGCGGCCAGCGGCGAGCCGACCGGGCCCATGGAGAAGGGCACCACGTACATGGTGCGCCCCTTCATCGCGCCCTTGAACAGGCCGTTCTCGCCCTGGAAGACCTCCCGCATCTCGGCGGGCGCCTTCCAGTTGTTGGTCGGGCCGGCGTCCTTCTCCTGCTCGGAGCAGATGTAGGTCCGGTCCTCGACCCGGGCCACGTCCGTGGGGTCGGAGGCCGCGTAGTAGGAGTTGGGCCGCTTGTCCTGGTTGAGCTTCTTGAAGGTGCCCTGGGCCACCAGGAGGTCGGCGAGGCGCTGGTTCTCCTCCTCCGAGCCGTCGCACCACTCGATGCGGTCGGGCTGGGTGAGCTCCGCGATCTCGCTCACCCAGGCCAGCAGACGCTTGTGGCGGGTGGGCGCGGATGCGCTGAGAGCAGAGTTCTCGTACGACACGATCGCTCCGTTTCACGCCGTCTCGGCACCGAGACGGCGTAGCGGGGGGTTTGAGGGTGCTTGCAGCGTAGCTCCGCCATTCGGGGCCGAACACGGCACGACGGCGAGTTTGACGCGATTTTTACTCCTAACTGGCAGATTACTGGTGGGTAAGGCGGCAGACCTGTCCCTCCTCGAACCCTTGAGTGCCGCCCCCGATTACTCCAAAACGTCCAAGAGTGAGCATCGCCACTACCTACGATTCAGTAACCTACGGACCCGTAGGTAGCATGTCGCGCATGACTGCGGATCAGAGCAACGCCCTTGAGGCATTCATCGCGGAGGTCAAGCCCAAGTGGCGGGGCTGGCTGCACGCCGGGATGTTCCCGGCCTCGGTCGCCGCCGGCATCGTGCTGATCTGCCTGGCCGGCTCGACCTCCGCGAGGATCGCCTGCACGATCTACTCGGTGAGCGCCTGGCTGCTCTTCGGCGTCAGCGCGGTCTACCACCGCTTCAACTGGGGCCCGCGCGGGGACGCCGTCCTACGCCGCCTCGACCACGCGAACATCTTCCTGATCATCGCGGGCTCGTACACCCCGTTCACCATCCTGCTGCTGGAGGGCGGACGGCGGGAGACGCTGCTCTGGCTGGTCTGGGGCGGAGCGCTGGCGGGAATAGCGTTCCGGATCTTCTGGGTCGGCGCCCCGCGCTGGCTCTACACGCCCTGCTACCTCGCGCTGGGCTGGGCCGCGGTCTTCTTCCTGCCCGACATGATCCGCACCGGCGGCGCGGCCGTGATCACCCTCATGATCGTCGGCGGCGTGCTCTACAGCCTGGGCGGCGTGGTGTACGGACTCAAGCGGCCCAACCCGTCACCGCGTTGGTTCGGGTTCCACGAGGTCTTCCACGCCTTCACCCTGGGCGCGTTCATCTGCCAGTACGTGGGCGTCTCGCTGGTGGCCTACACGGTGGCCGGCTGACCCCGTCCGACGGGCCGCCCTCGCGTCCAGCGCCTCCTGGGCCCGCCGGCAGCGCTCGCAGTGCGCCGCCTGCGGCCGGGCGGCGCCCCGTCGGGCGGCCCTCAGCGGCAGGTGCGCGAGCCGGAAGCGCCGCGCCACGTGCACGCACACCAGCAGCACCTCCACGCCGGCCACTCCCAGCACCAGCGCAGCCCCGTTGATCAGGTACGCCGCCACGACGGCCAGCGCGGCCGTCACCACGACGACCGCCCCCCACACCTGTGCCCCCGTCGAACCCTTCTCCGGCATCGGCCGTCCCTTCCCGCGCGGGCTCGTGGTCGGCTCCTGCCGCCCCACCCCTTCTCCGCTCCCGGTAGCACCCGGTCGCCATTGACCGATTGCCACAGTCTATCTACCGACAGTGATCCGAAGGCCCATCGGGACGGCTAACGGGGGGTCAACGCTGCGTCAATTTCCTGTGCGGGACAGTGACTTACCATACCGGTCACAGAGGGCTATGCCTTACACACAGCGACCGGCACCGTCGCCGGACGGGCCCGGGGCGCCCTGTCGGACCGGGCCGGGGCACGTCCGACGCCGCGGCCGGTGCGGTCACCTCGGGCACGACAGAGCGGCGGACCCGTGAAGACCGGATCCGCCGCTCGGTGCTCCGCCCGCCGGGTGCTACCCGCGCACCCGCCGACGCAGGGCGACGCCCGCTCCCGTGAGCGCGGTGACGCCCAGGGCCGCGACCGCCGCGACGGCGGGCAGGGTGCTGCCGCCGCCGCTCGTCTCCGGGGCGGCGGCGTCCGGCCGGTAGCCGCCGCCCTCGCCCGCCCGGTCGTAGGCCGACCCGGGCAGCTTGTCGCCGTACCGCCGGTGCACCAGCTCCTGGTACGCGGCCAGGCTGATCCCGCCCGCGCCGACCGAGAGCCGGGCCTCCTCGTCCAGCGGCAGCACCCGCCCCTCGCGCAGCACGTACCAGGCGTTGATCTGCGGCTCGCGGAAGGCCGTGCCGCCCCCGCCGCTCGCCGCCCGCGCCGGGTAGTCGCTCTCGTCACCGCCGGAGGCGACGTTGACCACCCGCCACCCGCCGGCCTCCCGGACCGTCCAGACGGAGGCCACCTGGCCGTCCGCCGAGACCGCCCGGCTGGCCGCGAACTCCGCCCGGGCGACCGGCGCACCCGCCGTACCGGCCACGAAGGCCTGGTCGAGGGTGTAGACCGCGACGGTCTCGCCGGTCAGCCGCGGGGCGGCGGCACCCGCCGCCCTGGCCTCCTCGGCCGCGCCCGGCGCCGACTGTCCGGCCGGCCCGGTCGGGGGGACGCCCTTGCGGGCGAAGAAGTGGCCCAGCCGGTCGAGCACGGCCGGGCTCTGCGCCGCCGCCCTGGCCTGGGCCAGCTCGGCTGCGGCGACCGGCGCGGGCACGCCGGCCGTGGGCCCTCCGGCGGCCGGCCCACGGCCGTCGGCGGCCTGCGCCACCGGCGCGAGCGCCAGGCCGAGCGCGAGCACGGCGCCCACGGCGGCGGTGCGGGCAACGGCTTTCCTGGTGTCGTTCATGTCGCCCCTCACGCGCCGATCCGGTACAGGGAGTGGGTCCAGGAGAACGAGCCGTTGCTCACGTAGTACGAGTAGTCCGCCCAGTTGTAGCGGGTGTTGGACGGCCAGGGATCACCCCAGTAGACCCAGTTGCTGGCGGTGTCGTAGCCGTACAGGACGTGCATGTGGCCGCCGCCCGAGCTCCACTGGATCCGGGTCTCGATCGGCCGGTTGGCGTTCACCTCGGTCTGCACCGTGGTGTAGCGCAGGTAACCGGTCACGTAGGAGCCGGGGTTGATGCCGATCCAGCTCAGGCCGTTCTGCACGTCGCCCAGGGTGGCCTGGCTGTTGGGGCAGGTGGAGTTGGTCGCGCGGCCGAAGGCGGCGTTGCAGAACTGGTTCTGGCTGTAGGAGTAGCCGAACCAGGTGGCGATGGTGTTGCCGCTCGCCGCCCAGCACCAGTTGGAGTTCTGCTGCTGCTGCATGGTGATGTTGAGCTTCTTGTAGGTGCCGGCCAGGTCGGCGACGGCGCCGGCCGCGGCGGGCCGGGCCTGGGCCGCCCGGGCCTGGCCGGTGACCGGTGCCGCCGCCGAGGGGGAGGCGGCGGCGACCGTGAGCGCCGGAGCCAGCACCCCGAGCGCGAGCGTGGCGACCGTACGGCGCAGCCGTATCCGGTGAACTGTCATGGGGGAAGGCCTCCTTGCATCTGCAGAGGAGAGGGTGTGGGGGGCGCGTCCGGACGCTGGTCGGAAGCATCGGCCCGCCGGCGCCGGACGGTCAACGGGCCACCGCCCGCGCCGCCGCGCGGTGTGAACGGCCCCGCCCGGGTGTGAACGGCCCGACGCTCTCCCCGGCCCCGCACGCGTCGACCGGTGACAACCCGCCCCGCCCCGTGTGAATATTCACGCCCGACCGGACACCACCGCTGCCCGGCCCCCCGCAAGCCGACCGGCACCCCAGCCGCCCCAGGAGTGGACATGCAGCGGACCGGCACGCCCCCCGACCTGACCACCGCGCTGCGCACCGGCCCGTTCCACCTGGCCCTGCGCACCGCCATCGCCGCCCGGGGCCTGGCCCTGCACCGGGTGCGGGAGCACCTGGCCCTGCGCGGGATCCGGGTGGGAGTCACCACCCTCAGCTACTGGCAGCAGGGCAGAAGACGCCCCGAGAGAGCCGAATCACTGCGTGCGGTCAGGGCGTTGGAGGAGCTGCTGGAGCTCCCGGCCCACTCGCTCACCCGGCTGCTCGGTCCGCGCCGGGCCTCCGCGACCGGCCCGGACGCCACCCCGGACGCCCCCGCGCTGCGCCCCTACCGCGACCTGATCGCCCCGGCCGCCGCGGTCGACGACCTGCTCGCCGCACTGCCCGGTCCGCCCGACAGCGGACTGCACACCATCACCCACATCGAGCGGGTCCGGCTCGGCCCGGACCGCCAACTGCACCGGCGCGACTCGCTGCACGCCGTCCGCGCCCACCGCGACGGCATCGACCGCTATCTCGCCATCTACCAGGGCGATCCCGGCTGCGACATCGCCCGGGTGGCCGTCCGCGCCGAGGAGAACTGCCGGCCCGGCCGGATCCGCCGCGACCAGGCCGCGAACCTGCTGGTCGCCGAACTGCTGCTGGACCGCCGCCTGCAGGCCGGCGACACCCACCTCCTCGGCTACGGCTTCGACGACGCCCCGGCGCCGGAACCCGGCCGGGAGTACGTCCGGGGCTTCAACTCCGGCACCGGCCAGTACGTCCTCCAGGTGACCTTCGACCCGGCCGCCCTGCCCGTCCGCTGCCACCGCTTCGCCTGCCACTCGCCTGGCGAAGCCCCGTACGAGGAAGAGGAGTTGACCCTGGACGGGCACCACAGCGTGCACCTCTTCGCGTCCGGCCTGCGGCCGTGCCTGCTGGGCGTGCGCTGGGACTGGGACTGACCCGGGCGCCCCGCCCGCGCACGGCTGCCGGGCCGGGGCCCGCTGCCCCGCCCCCGGTGCTGCCCGGGCCGGGGCTCACCCCGCCCTGACCCCCAGCCGCTCGGCCAGCACGGCCCGGTCCACCGTCGGCGCGTCGCAGCTGAAGTGCCGGCAGACGTACGCGGCGGGGGCGCCGGCGACCAGCGGGCGGTCGGCCAGCAGCGGCACCTCGGTGCTGCCGGGCTCGCCGAGGGCGACCACGGCGCCGGGCGCGGTGGCGAGCAGCGCGGTGCGGTGCAGTTCGGCGGTCGCCGGGTCGCCGGCCGGGCCGACCACGGCGACCTCGCGCGGGCCGTCGGTCCAGGCCTCGGCGGCGGCCAGGCCCCAGCCGATGAAGCGCGGGGCCCGGGAGGCGAGCGCGCCGACGACGGCGAGGGCCCGCTCGGCGGCGGTGCGGTGGACGGCGGATCCGGTGTAGGCGGCGTAGGTGAGCAGGGCGTTCGCGGCCGCGGTCCAGCCGGAGGGGGTGGCGTTGTCGGTCGGGTCCTGCGGCCGGCGGATCAGCTGCTCGGCGTCGTCCGCCGTGTCGTACAGGGCTCCCGACGCCTCGTCGGTGAAGTGCAGCAGGACGGTGTCCAGCAGGCCGCCGGCCAGGCCCAGCCACTCGCTGTCGCCGGTGACGGCGTACAGGGCGAGGAAGCCCTCGGCGGTGTCCGCGTAGTCCTCCAGGACACCGGCGTTGGCGCCGGCCCGGCCGTCGCGCGAGGTGCGCAGCAGCCGCCCCTCGGGCGTCAGGTGGACGGCCAGCAGCAGATCGGCCGCGCGGACGGCGGCCTCGACCAGGTCGGGCCGGGCCAGCAGGGCGCCGGTCTCGGCGAGTGCCGCGATGGCGAGGCCGTTCCAGGCGGCCACCACCTTGTCGTCCCTGGCCGGTGCGGGCCGCTGCGCGCGGGCGGCGGCCAGGGCGGCGCGGATCCGCCGGTAGGCCTCCTGGTCGGTCGGGTCCGCGGGCAGTTGGAGCACCGAGGCGCCGTGCTCGAAGGTGCCCTCCGGGGTGACCGCGAAGAGCACCGCGGCGGCGGCGCCGTCCTCGGGGCCGAGGACGTCCGCCAGTTGCTGCGGGGTCCAGGCGTAGTAGGCGCCCTCGACCGACTCGCCGGTCACCGGGTCCTGGCTGTCGGCGTCCAGTGCGGAGGCGAACCCGCCCTCGGGGGTGCGCAGTTCGCGCAGCAGGAAGTCGGCGGTGCCGAGCGCCACCCGGCGGGCGAGGGCGTCGCCGGTGGCCCGCCAGAGGTGCAGGTAGCCGCGCAGCAGCAGCGCGTTGTCGTAGAGCATCTTCTCGAAGTGCGGCACCACCCACTCGGCGTCCACGGAGTAGCGGGCGAAGCCGCCGCCGAGCTGGTCGTGGATGCCGCCGCGGGCCATCGCCTCGCAGGTGCGGGCGGCCATCTCCAGCGCCACCTCGGAGCCGGTCCTGGCGTGGTGGCGGAGCAGGAACTCGATCACCATGGACGGCGGGAACTTGGGCGCCCCGCCGAAGCCGCCGCGCCGGGCGTCGAAGCCGCGGCTGAGCGACACCAGGGCCTGGTGCAGGTCCGCCTCCCCCGGCGGCCGGTGGGCGCCGGCGCCCGCCGAGTAGACGGCGGCCCGCTCGGCCAGGTCGGTCCTGATCCGGGCGGCGACCTCGCCGACCTCCTCGGGCCGCTCGCGCCAGGCGGCGTCCACGCCCTCCAGCACCTGCCGGAAGCCGGGCATGCCGTGCCGGGGCTCGGGCGGGAAGTAGGTGCCGAAGTAGAACGGGTCCTTGTCCGGCGTGAGGAAGACCGTCATCGGCCAGCCGCCCTGGCCGGTCGCGGCCTGCACGGCCTCCATGTAGACGGCGTCCACGTCCGGCCGCTCCTCGCGGTCGACCTTGACCGCGACGAAGTGCTCGTTGGCGTACGCGGCGGTCTTCTCGTCCTCGAAGGACTCGTGGGCCATCACGTGGCACCAGTGGCAGGCCGCGTACCCGACCGAGAGCAGGACGGGCACGCCGCGGCGGCGGGCCTCCTCGAACGCCTCCGGGCCCCAGGGCCACCAGTCCACCGGGTTGTCGGCGTGCTGGAGCAGGTACGGCGAGGTCGCGTCAGCGAGACGGTTCGGCATGGCCCCATCCTCGCGCATCGGCGCCGCCCGGGGCCGCCGGACCGGGCCGTGGCGCCCGCCGGCCGGCCGGGCGCCCGGGTGTCCGGGGCGTCGGCGGACCACGTCGGTGCGCGCACCGCGGGCCCGCGCGCACCGCCCACCCACCGTGCACGGAGCTCCTCCGGAGCGGGTCGGCCGCGCACGGCGGACCGCCGCCGGAACGGCCCCGGCACTCCGTACGCGGTGGAAGCCGATGATCCGGTTTCGCTGCGATGACCTTTCCATAACAGACCGATATCTTCACGAAAGCTAATCAATACTCCGGCACCCGAGCATCGAATTAATGGATCCGCCCGGGATCGGCGAGACGATCCGAGACGTTCGGAGAGGTGGCAATGGACCTGCCGATTAGCGATTTTTCGACCGGAGTACTGGTACAGAAATACGGCGGCAGTTCCCTGGCCACACTCGACCACGTGCGGGCGGTCGCCGCCCGCGTCGCGGCCGCCCACCGCTCGGGCCGGGCGGTGGTCGTGGTCGCCTCGGCCCGGGGCAAGGCCACCGACGAGCTGCTGCGGCTGGCGCACGAGCTCAACCCCGATCCGTCCCAGCGCGAACTGGACCTGCTGCTCGCCACCGGCGAGGCCGCCTCGGCCTCCCTGCTCGCCATGACCCTGCAGGCCTCCGGAGTGCCGGCGGTCGCCCTCGCCGGGTCGCAGAGCGGGATCCTGGCCGGCGGCGAGCACGGCTCCGGCGTCATCGTCGCCATCGACACCGAGCTGGCCCTGCGGTACCTGCGGGCCGGGAACGTGGTGGTGGTGGCCGGTTTCCAGGGCGCCAACGCCGAGGGCGACACCGTCACCCTGGGCCGCGGCGGCTCGGACACCACCGCGGTGGCGCTCGCCGCCGAGCTGGGCACCGGCCGCTGCGAGATCTACACGGACGTCGAGGGCGTCTACACGGCGGACCCCCGGATCGCCTCCGCAGCTCGGATCATGCCGGTCGTGGACATGGGCGTGATGACCGAGATGTCACTGGCCGGGGCCAAGGTCATGCACTCCCGCGCGGTGGAACTCGCCGCGCTGTACGGGGTGGACATCCACGTCATGCACTCATCCCTGGAAGGTCCCGGAACGGTTATCCGCGGGGGAATTGGAGAAGAAATGCTGGAGACGAGCACTGCCGTCCAGGCAGTCGTACATGATACGGATGTTGCCCGTGTGGCGATGCGCGTCGAAAGGATCGACGCCGATTCCGTCGCCGAGGTTTTCCGTTTCCTGGCCCACAAGTCCATTCCGGTCGGTATGGCCGCTCTCTCCGAGGGCGACGAGGGCGGGTTCTCGGTCGGAATGACCGTCCGCCGCTCCGACGTACCGGACCTGCGCAGGTCGCTGCGCGACATGGCGGCCCGCTGGGGCGGCTGGGTCGAGGTCAACGAAGGGGTCGGCATGCTCTCGGTGGTCGGCACCGGGCTGCTCAGCCGGCCCGAGTACGCCGCCCGGATGCTGTCCGCGCTGACCAGCGCCGAGATTCCGGCGAGCGCGGTGGTCACCTCCCAGCTCCGGATCTCCGCCACCGTGCCGGACGGCGACGTGGTGCGCGCGGTCGGCGTGCTGCACAGCGAGTTCGGGCTCGACGCGGAGACCCGGGACCTGCGGCCGGCCCATCAGTTCTGACGCGCCCACCCCCTCACGAAGGGGACGCGCAAATCCCTCACGAAGGAGAGTGCCGATGGCCCTCAACACATCGTTCGCCCGCCAGGTGCGGCTGAAGCGGCTGCACCGGCACGCGCCGGACCGGCTCTTCGTCGTACCGCTCGACCACTCCGTCACCGACGGCCCGGTCACCGGCGGCAACCGGGTCAACCAGTTGGTCGGCCGGCTCGCCCACAACGGCGTGGACGCGGTGGTCCTGCACAAGGGCAGCCTGCGCCACGTGGACGCCGAGTGGTTCACCAGCACCTCGCTGATCGTGCACCTCAGCGCGAGCACCGTGCACGCCCCGGACCCCAACGACAAGTACCTGGTCGCCAGCGTGGAGGAGAGCCTGCGGCTCGGCGCGGACGCCGTCAGCGTGCACGTCAACCTGGGCTCCCACGAGGAGCGGCAGCAGGTTTCGGACATGGCCAAGGTGGCGGACGCCTGCGACCGCTGGAACGTCCCGCTGCTCGCGATGATGTACCCGCGCGGCCCCAAGATCTCCAACCCGGCCGACCCGGCGCTGGTCGCCCACGCGGTGACGCTCGCCGCGGACCTGGGCGCCGACCTGGTCAAGGCCCCGTACGTCGGCTCGGTCGAGGCGATGGCCGAGATCACCGGCACCGCCTCCGTCCCGGTGATCGTCGTCGGCGGCCCCCGCAACGACGACGAGGGCGCGGTCCTCTCCTACGTCGAGGACGCGCTGCGCGGCGGGGCGGCCGGCGTGGCGATGGGCCGCAACGTCTTCCAGGCCGCCGACCCCGGCGCCGTCGCCTACAAGATCGCCGAGCTGATCCACGGCGACTTCCCCCCCAACGCCGCGGGCTCCCAGCACCGCGGCCACTGACCACCCTTCCGTTCCACGTCGCTCAGCACCCATTGAGGAGAACCCTGTGAAGCTCAGCTGGCTCGACATCCGCAAGACCGACGAAGCCAAGGCCGCGATCCTCCAGGAGGCCCTGCACTACCGACTGGACGGCATCGTCGCCGACGACCCCGCCGAGTTCGAGCAGCTGCCGCCGACCGTGCAGAAGGTGCTCTTCCCGCAGGGCAAGCCGCTGCCCGAGAGCTTCGGCAGCGCCGACATCGTCATCGTCGACCCCGCCCTGCACGGCGAGCCGGCCGAGCTGGCGCTGCGTCACCCCGAGGTGGAGTTCGGCCGGTTCGTCGAGATCATCGACGCCGACACCCTGGAGGACGCCTGCCAGTCGGCCCGCACCGAGAAGTGGAGCCTGCTGCTCTTCCGCGACCCCACGAAGATCCCGCTGGAGATCGTGATCGCGGCCGCGGCCAAGTCCACCGGCAGCCTGATCACCATCGCGCAGGACGTGGAGGAGGCCGAGATCATCTTCGGCGTCCTGGAGCTCGGCTCGGACGGCGTGATGATGGCGCCGGCCAAGGTCGGCGACGCGGCCGCGCTGCGCAATTCGGCCGAGTTCGAGTCCCCCAACCTGGAGCTGACCGAGCTCACCATCACGGCCACCAGCCACATCGGCATGGGTGAGCGGGCCTGCGTGGACACCTGCTCGCACTTCCGCGAGGACGAGGGCATCCTGGTCGGCTCGCACTCCAAGGGCATGATCCTCTGCGTCAGCGAGACCCACCCGCTGCCGTACATGCCGACCCGTCCGTTCCGGGTGAACGCCGGCGCGATCCACTCGTACACGCTGTCCAAGGGCGAGCGCACCAACTACCTGAGCGAGCTCCGCACCGGCAGCAAGATCACCGCGGTGGACGTCAAGGGCCAGACCCGCATCATCACCGTGGGCCGCGTCAAGATCGAGTCCCGTCCGCTGATCTCGATCGACGCGGTGGCCGCCAACGGCCAGGCCGTCAACCTGATCCTGCAGGACGACTGGCACGTGCGGGTGCTCGGCCCCGGCGGCGTCGTCCTCAACAGCACCGAGCTGAAGCCGGGCGACATCGTCCTGGGCTACCTGCCCACCGAGGACCGGCACGTCGGCTACCCGATCAACGAGTTCTGCCTGGAGAAGTAGGCCCGACCACACGGCGCCGCCGTGCCGCCGGAACCACCGGCGGCGGGGCGGCGCCGTGGCGTCCGGACCCAATCGCCCGGTGCGGCATGGCCGGCGCCGCCGGGCCACCGCTTCCGGGTCACCGTATCCGGGAGCGCCCCGGACGCACCGCGCCGTAGCCGAACGCCGCAGCCCCGCCGGAGGATTCCTCCGGCGGGGC
>NZ_JBHUSG010000084.1:10494-18693 GCF_042673745.1 Kitasatospora sp. NPDC057015 | reverse complement strand
GCCACCATCGCGGCCGTGAACAGCACACTGCGCAGCAGGGCGCGCCAGAACTGCGGATCGTCGAGCAGCACGGAGTACTGCCGCAGGCCCACCAGGTGGTAGCTGCCGGTGAACAGCGAACGCTGGTTGTAGTCGGTGAAGGAAGTGTAGATCAGGAACACGATCGGCGCGGCGGTCACGGTGAGCATCACCAGACCCGCCGGGGACAGCAACCACCACGGAGCCCACGAAGAGCGACGGCGGAGCTGAGTGTGCGGACGGCGACCGCTGGTGCGGAACGCACCCACCGGGGGTTGGATCGTCATGTTCTCTTTTGTCCGGTCGGCACAGCAGATGGGGAGGGCGCCCCGGGATCAACAGGGCCCCGAGGGCACTATTGACCTGCGTTCAGTGTCTTGTTCGCCGTCGAGTCGAACGTACTCGCGGCTTCCTGGGTGCTCTGGCTTCCGGAGGCGACCGCCACGAAGAGGTTGTTGATGTCCTTGTTGGCCTCCAGCTGGGTCCAGTTGGGGTTGGCGGGGGTGGCTCTGGAGTTGAGGGCGGCGTCGAAGAAGGCCTTGTCCAGGTCGCTGATCGATGCCGTGGCGGCCTTGATGCCCTCGATGCTGTTGGGGATGAAGCCCTCGTGGCCGACGACCCACTTGCTCTGGATGTCCGGGCCGGCGGCGATCTTCGTCCACTGCAGGGCGAGGTCGGCGTTGGCACCGTGGGCGGCGATGCCCCAGTCGGAACCGCCGAGCATGACGGGCTGGGCCTTGCCGGACTTGCCGGGCAGCGGGAAGGTGCCGAGGTCGGCGTCGGTGAGCTGGGGGTTGGCCTTCTGGATGCGTCCGATGAAGCCGCCGGTGGTGATGATCGCGGAGGCCTTGCCGTCGGCGAAGATCTGGACCTGGTCGGGGTTGCTGGTGTCGACGGTCCGCGAGGCGGCGGCGGAGAACTGGTTCTGGAAGGCCTTGAAGTCGGCGAGGCCGGCCTGCGCCTTGTCGCTGCCGAAGCCCGCGATCCACTTCGAGCCGTCCTGGGTGGCGATGTCGCCGCCGGCGTCCCAGACGAACTGCATGCCCGCGATCCAGTTCTGGCCGGGGAGGTAGAGCGGGGAGAAGTCGGCGTCGGGGTTGGCGGCCTTGACCTTGGTGAGGTCGTCGGTCAGTTCGTTGAAGGTGGTCGGGGCCCTGTCGACGCCTGCCTTCGCCCACATGGTCTTGTTGTAGATCACGGCGCGGGCGCCGGCGAAGCCGGGGACGGCGTAGAGCTTGTCGTCGACGGTCGCGGGGTCGACCAGACCAGCCAGCCAGGTCTGACCCTGCTGCAGGTCGGCGGCGTAGGGGGTGAGGTCCTTGAGACCTCCGCTGGCGGCGAAGCTGGCGACCTGGGTGTTGCCGAGGTCCAGCACGTCCGGCGGGTTCGAGGTGGCCAGCGCGGTGGTGACCTTCGTGGTGATCCCGTCCCAGGCCTGGACCTGGACGTCGACCTTGGCGCCGGTCTGCTGGGTGAACGCGTCGTTGATCGCCTGGAGCGACGGCTCCGAGTAGTCGCCGTCCATCACCCACAAGGTAAGGGTCTTGCCCTCACCCTTCGCGGTGGCGACGGCCTGCGGCGTGGTGGCCGCGGAGGTTGCCGTACCGGAGGTCGAGCAGGCGCTCAGGGCGACGGCGACGGCCAGGGCGAGAACCGTGGCGGTACCACTTGACTTGTGGTTCATCGGATTTCCTAGCGGGTTGTCTTGCGGATTCCGGGTCGAGCCGGCGGTGCACGGTGTCGCCGGGGGTCTCGGCCCAGAGATCTGTGGGTCGGCCGGAGCTCAGAAGACGCCGAGCTCTGCGAGCACCAGGCACGCCCCGCCCAGCAGGATAAGGTCGTCGTCCCCGGCCAGTGACCGGATGGTCAACGACGCGCCGGTCCGGGCGAGCGTGCGCGCCTGCACCGTCTCGACGGCTGCGTCCAGTAAAGGGCCGTCGATCAGGTCGGCGGGCCCGGTCAGGATGATCTCGTTCAGGTTCAGCGCGCAGGCGATCGGGGCGAGCACCGTTCCCAGCGCCTGCCCGGCGGCAGCGAGGATCGCGTCGTGCTCACAGTGCGCAGCGGCGGCGAGGCGCTCGCGCAGGTACACGGCATTGATCATCGGGTCCAGGCATCCCCGGCGTCCGCAGATGCAGGGTTCGCCGTCGACGTCGACTGTGAGGTGTCCGATCTCGCCGGCGGCGAACTGCTCGCCTTCCACGAGTTCGCCGCCCACCACGAGACCGGCGCCGACGCCGTGTTCGGTGGCGATGACCATGAGGTTCTGCGCCTCGGAGCCGCGGAAGTGCAGTACGGCCAGGGCCGCCGCGTTGACGTCGTTGCCGACGTAGGCAGGGACGCCGAAGCGGTCGGTGAGCCGGCGGGCCAGCGGCAGGTCGTGCCATTCCAGGTGGGCGGCCTGCCGGACGGTGCCCGTGTCGTCGACGATGCCGGGCGAGCCGACGCCGATCCCCAGCACCCGGCTCGGGGCACGCTGCAGCAGGTCGGCGACCAGCTCGTTCACCAGGTCGTGGGCGGCCTCCCCGAGCGCGTCGCCGACAGCGACCTGCGACCGTTCGACGATCTCGCCCCGCAGGTTCGTCACCGCCCCCCGGAAGTACTCGGCGGGCGAGAGGTCGAGCACCACCAGGTTCACCGCGTCGTCCTGGATCTCCACCAGCATCGAGGGCTTCCCCCTGCGCCTGCCGCCCTCCAGGCGGGGCTCGACGTCCGCGACCAGGCCGTCCGCCTCCAGATCGGCGACCAGCGCGGAGACCGTCGGCGCGGTCAGACTCGACACCCGCGACAGGTCCGCCCGGCTCATCGCACCCTCGCGGTAGAGCGTCGCCAGGACGAGCGAGCGATTGTGGGCCCGGTTGTCCTGAGTCTGCGCCTTCGTTCGCTCCTGCCGCCGGCGCCGCGTCGGCGGCAGATCGAACAGACCCCGCGGCGGGCGACGGCCCGCGGCCACATCGGTACGGACGGACTCACTCACGGCGTAGCACTCCTTCCGGTTCCAGCCACCCGAGCCTAGTTTCTCAGGCGCCTTTACATATGACTTCAACAATGAGCTCGTCCTCGACCCCTATCAAGAGCCTCGGATCCAGCGGCTGTAACGATCTGGTGGACCCGCATCGAGCGCCGCCATTCGGCGCCGGGCGCCGTGATCGCGGATGCGGCGCCGGTCGGGCGATCGGCGCTTGACAGACGCCGCAGGAGGATCAATTATTCAAGGAGAATTAAGTAAATGGTACTTTGATATTGCGTCCCGCGCGAGCGATCCCCGTCAGCGGCACGCGCCGGACCCACATGGCCCCCGCCACAGCGGCCGCCCCACCGCCCGGCAGACCGCACCGGTTCCACGAACCGGCCCGGCACACACCCCCACCCCTCACATCTCTCTCCCTGCCGGGAGGCATCCATGTTCGTGTACGGATCAACACCCGCCGCCCCTGCCCCGCGATCGTCACGGGATGCCGGCTGGCTGCCACAAGATCCCACCAGGCTGCACCTGGTCGAGGTCGGCCAGGACTTCGACGTCGTCAGGACCCCCCGCACACTGGCGGCGAAAGTGTGGGCCGTACTGGAGCCCCACCGGCCGAGCTGTGTCGAGGACATCGTGACCGGCGCGTTCCTGTGGCTCGTTCCCGTCGGACGCGCGCGCCGCTGGCCCCTGCATCCCGACCAGCACGCAGCAGTACTCGCCCGGGGCTGGCACGTATCGATCCCGGGAGAAAACTGCGTGGAACGCCGCCGATGGATCGGGCCGGGCCCGGCACTCACCCCCGCCGACCTGCTCGAAGCCGCCCTGGACAGCCTGACACACAGCCGGCCGCCGCCGTCCGAGCCTGCCCGGGCCCCCAAAACCTGCAACGCCGCCTGCGCATCGGCCCCCTGCAAGTAGTGCATCCCCCAGGGGCATTCGCCAGTCACCCGAAGGCCCCGCGGGAGACAGCACAGTCACCGCGAAAGGCCCGGTGGCAACCGTCGCCGACCCCCGGGCCACCTGCGGCCCGCCGGAAGCCCGACACGGCCGCCCCGCCTGCCGAACAAGGGACGATCGGCACCTGTCCCCGTCCCCGGCGCGACCCCGCAGCCAGCCGCCTGCCTGCGCTACTACCCGCACAACTACTCGGGGGCCAGCCGCCACGTCGAGGCCCTGCGCAGCTTCGCCGTCCGACTCGGCGTACCCGCCCCCGCCTTGTACCTCGACTACGGCTTTTCCTGCACCGGCCCCCGGCCCGGCCTCGGACGCCTCGTCCGTGCCGCCATGAACGGCTCCCACCGCCTCCTCCTGGTACCCGGATGGTGGGTCTTCTCCGTCGACGACACCCAGGCCGACCTGACCGTCCGGATGCTCACCACCCTCCGCCTGCCCTGCAGAGGATCCTTGACCGTGCAGGCCAAGCCGGTGTGCGGCATCTTGCCTGTCCGGGCGGGACGACCTCGTGCTCCTCGATCGAAGCGCGTCATGGCGAGAGGATCTGCCAGGATTCCTGGGCGAACTCAGCAGTGGCCTATACCAATAGGTCTATACCACTGCGTGTGATGCTTGACGGACGGGCCTGACCTACGCTCCACTACGTCGACCGGCCTCTGTCGCCCCTCCCAAACCGCTACCTGCGGTCGAGGACTCCCCGCGGCACCCCTCCTGTGAAGACCTTCAGAACCCGGACGCCGCTCAGGCCTTGCCCCCCGCGAATCGGAGGGTCTGCCTCGCGAGGCAGACCCAGGTCTGGGCAGCCCGAAGTGGCCTGCGACAGAACACGCAGGGATTCCCGCATCGATCCGCAACGGTTCGATGCAGTTCCCTTCAGTACCCGTGGCCCCCGGGTACCCGCTCCAGTCCGCCGGCCGGTGGAACAGACCCGCCCTGCCACACCATCACCCCCGATGCTCCCCCACTGCACCATCCCCTTCAGAAAGAGCTCACCGATGCGCGTGAGATCCACTGATATGTCCATGTCGGTCCTGGCCGCGATGCCGTGCACCGTGCACCTCGAGACCGCCACCACCTCCTACAACGGCCAGGCCCCCCACGCCACGGCCCTGTCCACCAGCAGGCCCACTGACCACAGCCGCGTAGCGACGCTCATCATCGAGGCGGAGAGATGACGCCGATCCACCGCACCGCGGACCTGGTGAGGGCGAAGCTCGCAGCCGGAGCGGCACAACTGCTCCGACGGTGTCGAGAGACCGGAACGGTCCGGCTGGTCGCGGGCGCCATGGCCGCGGCGCTGGCCGTCACGGCTCTCCCCGCACTGCTGGGAGAGCAGCCGGCTCACGCGGCCACGCCCTCCTCCATGAGCTCGATCGTGCCGCAGCCGTTCACCGTCCAGCCGAACACTTCCGTGTCCTTCCCGGTCGCCTCGACCACGGGCATCTACACCGACGCGAACTCGACCGCCGCCGGCCAGGTCGGAAACTACCTCGCCCAGATCATGAGACCGTCCACCGGCTACCCGCTGACGGTGTCGCCCGCGACCACCGCCCCCTCGGACGGAATCTCACTGCTGCTCACCGGTGCCGACCCGTCGGTCGGCGCGAGCGGCTACCAGCTGGACGTCACGGCGACCGGTGTGGTGATCCGCGCCCAGCAGCCCGAAGGGCTGTTCGCGGGAGTGCAGACGCTCCGGCAGATCCTTCCCGCGCAGATCGAGTCGAAGACCGCCCAGCCCGCCCCGTGGATCGTGCCCGGCGGGCACGTGGTGGACCACCCGCGCTTCGCCTACCGCGGTGCGATGCTGGACGTCGCGCGGCACTTCTTCACCGTCGACAAGGTCAAGCGCCAGATCGACAACCTCGCCCTCTACAAGATCAACTACCTGCACCTGCACCTGACCGACGACCAGGGCTGGCGCATCGCAATCAACGGCCGGCCGAACCTGACCAGCATCGGCGGCGCCACCGCTGTCGGCGGCGGCCCCGGTGGCTTCTACACCCAGGCCGACTACACGGACATCGTCGCCTACGCGGCGTCGCGCTACGTCACGATCGTCCCCGAGATCGACATGCCCGGCCACGTAGGTGCCGCCCTCGCCTCCGCCCCCGAGCTGAACTGCAACGGCGTGGCTCCGCCCGTCCACACCGACATCGCGGTCGGGTGGAGCTCGCTGTGCATGAACGACCCTGACACGAAACCCTTCGTCGACGACGTCATCAAGCAGATCGCCGCCCTCACCCCCGGCCCCTACATCGCCATCGGCGGGGACGAGGCGAGCGGCACCCCCGCCTCCGACTACACCCCGTTCATGACCTGGGCGCAGCAGACGGTGGTGAAGTACGGCAAGGCCGCCACCGGCTGGCACCAGCTGGCCGGGTCCACGCTCCAGCCGGGGACGCTGCTCCAGTACTGGGGGACCACCTCGACCGATGCCGCTACGGCGTCGGCCGCGGTGAACGGCACGGGGCTCATCATGTCGCCGGCCAACCTGGCCTACCTGGACCAGAAGTACAACGGGAACACGGTCATCGGCCTCTCGTGGGCCGCGCAGATCGACGTGACGGCCGCGTACGCGTGGGACCCGGGGACGTACCTGTCGGGCGCGCCCGCCTCCTCCATCCGTGGTATCGAAGCGGCCCTGTGGTCGGAGAGCGTCGTCACCCCCCAGGACATCGACTACCTGACCTTCCCCCGGCTGCCCGCCTACGCCGAGCTCGGCTGGTCGCCCACCTCCACCCACGACATCACCGGCTTCAAGCAGCGCCTCGCCGCCCAGGGCCCGCGCTGGGACACCCTGGGCATCCGCTACTACCACTCCACCCAGATCCAGTGGCCCACCACCTCCGCCGGGACCGGGCCCGAAGGACCGGTCACCTCCGGCGTACCCCAGAAGTGCCTCGACGTCCAGGGCGCGCAAACGGCCAACGGCACCCCGATCATCCTGTACGACTGCAACAACACCCCCGCCCAGAAGTGGGCGATCGGCGACGACGGCAGCCTGCAGGCACTCGGCAAGTGCCTGGACGCCACGAGCGCCGGCACCGCCAACGGGACCAAGCTCCAGCTCTGGACGTGCAACCAGACCCCAGCGCAAAAGTGGCACTACCCCGGCACCTCGGCCGGCACCGCCGGGGCGAGCATCGTCAACCCCAACTCCGGCCGCTGCATCGCCACCCCCAACCAGGCCACCGCCAACTTCACCCGACTCCAACTCTTCGACTGCAACGCCATCCCCACCCAGACCTGGTGGCTTCCCTAGCCAAGTCCACGATGCCCCGGCCACCTCCCACCGGCGGCGCCTACACTCCCACCGACCCGCTGACCCGGCAGACTGGCTGACCTGACCGGCGCCGGTCCCGGCCGCACCCAGTCGGTGACCGTGGACGACAAGGCCGCCGGTGGACCCGGCACGGCCACACGCGCGCGGCTCACCTCCTGGCCGCGATGACCAGCGACAGCCGGACCGTCACGCAACTGTGGGTTCCCGACAAGACCAACAATGAGGCTGCCGGTGCAGCCGCCAGCTCATTCCTCCGCGCATCGATCACCCGCAAGTCGACGCCCCATCAATGCAGTTCACATGCATCGAAGCGTATACGACTTACAAGAGTGGTATAGACCAATGGCTTTGCGCTGGCCCTTGACAGGGTCGTGCGGGTCGCCACACGATGACCCACCACATCCAGGTTGCGCGGTGCGGCTGCCACAGCCCGACTCGACGCCGGCACCTGGTAGACGCCGGCGGCCCTTGAGCCGATCCGGCACCATCGCCGCCTGCTCGTCACTTCTCTCCCCGCAATGCGTCGGCACCCGCGATTGAAGGACCCACCCCTCCCCTGCCCGAGGAATTCCCGTGCGATCACACACCCATCGTTTCCTCAGACCACTGCTCGCGTGTCTGCTCGTCGTGACACCGGCGGCAGCGATTCTCCCGGCTGCCACGGGCGCCTCGGCGGTGTCGCCCGGCTACAACGCGCCTGACCTGGCCAAGGGCGGCACCGCCAGCGCGTCGTCCACCGAGAGCGCCGGCGTCACCGCCAACCTCGCCTTCGACGACAACCCCGCCACCCGCTGGGCCAGCGCCTCGAACAACAACGAGTCGATCCAGGTCGACCTGGGCACCGCCCAGTCCGTCGGGTCCGTCGTCCTCACCTGGGAAGGCGCCTACGGCAGGGACTACGACATCCAGGCCTCCCCCGACGGCCTGACCTGGCCCACCACCCTCTTCCAACGCCGCGGCCACGTCGGCGCCGGCA
>NZ_JBHUSG010000084.1:0-10394 GCF_042673745.1 Kitasatospora sp. NPDC057015 | reverse complement strand
CCGACACCATCACCTTCACCCCCACCACCACCCGCTACCTGCGCATGCAGGGCATCACCCGCGGCACCCCCTACGGCTACTCCCTCTACTCCTTCACCGTCCAGAGCCCGGGCGACCTGGCCCTGAACCACATCGCCAGCGCGTCGTCCACCGAGACGCCCGCCCTCTCCGCCAGCCTCGCCTTCGACGGCAAGCCCGCCACCCGCTGGTCCAGCGCCTACAACAACAACGAGTCGATCCAGGTCGACCTCGGCACCGCCCAGTCCGTCGGGTCCGTCGCCCTCACCTGGGAAGCCGCCTACGGCAGGGACTACGACATCCAGGCCTCCACCAACGGCACGGACTGGACCACCACCCTCTTCCAACGCCGCGGCCACGTCGGCGCCGGCACCGACACCATCACCTTCACCCCCACCACCACCCGCTACCTGCGCATGCAGGGCATCACCCGCGGCACCCCCTACGGCTACTCCCTCTACTCCTTCCAGGTCTACAGCGGCGCCCCCCAGCGGGTCGCAGCCTGGACCGCCGGACTGGGGGGCGGCGGCCAGAGCTTCACCAACCAGACCATCCGGATGGTCGCGCACAGCACGGTGGCCGGATCGCAGGTCCGGGTCCGACTGAGCAACCTGTACGGCACGACGCCGCTCAACATCGGCGCCGTCGACGTCGCCCTCCAGAGCAGCGGCGGCACCGCGGTGGCCGGCAGCCACCAGAGCGTGAAATTCGCGGGCGCCGCCACCGCCACCATCCCCACCGGCGGCGACCTCACCAGCGACCCGATCCCCATGTCCGTCAACGCCGACCAGGACCTGCTGGTCAGCGTCTACCTCCCGAACGCCACCGGACCCTCGACCCTGCACCTGGAGGCCTGGGACACGACGTACATCTCCAGCCCGGGCAACCACGTGAGCGACGACGCCACCGTCAACTACCCGACTACCAGCTCCTCCTGGTTCGACCTCGCCGGCCTCGACGTGCTCTCGCCCACCGCCGCCGGAACCGTCGTGGCCATCGGCGACTCCATCACCGACGGCTCCCACTCGACCTCCGGTGCCAACCGGCGCTGGCCCGACGACCTGGCCCGCCGGCTGAACGCCAACGGCCTCACCACCCGCGGCGTGGTGGACGCCGGGATCGGCGGCAACAAGGTCCTCACCGACGGCACCAGCAACCCCAGCCTGCTGAACCGCTTCGCCCACGACGCGCTCGGCCAGCCCGGCGTCAAGGAGATCATCCTCCTGGAGGGCATCAACGACATCGGGAACGGACCTCCGAGCGCACAACAGATCATCACCGGCTACCAGACGGTCATCGGCCAGGCCCACGCACAAGGCGTCAAGATCTACGGCGGGACCATCCTTCCGGATCAGGGCTCCGGCTACTACAGCCCCCCCAAGGAGTCGGTCCGCGCAGCCGTCAACGACTGGATCCGGACCAGTGGCGCCTACGACGCCGTGATCGACTTCGATGCCGTCATGCGCGACAGCAGCAACCCGCTGGCCCTCAACCCCCTGTACGACTCGGGAGACCACCTGCACCCCAACGACGCCGGCTACCAGGCGATGGCGAACGCGGTGGACCTCAACCTGCTCTCACCCTGAGAGACATCCACCGTCCCCCTGACCGCCCCGTGTCCGCGGGCCCCGCCGCGGCCACATCGGCACCGACACCCTCACCTTCAACCCCACCACCACCCGCCACCTCCGCATGCAGGGCATCACCCGCGGCTACTCCCTCTACAGCATGCAGGTCAACGCCTGAGCCAACGCTGGCCCCGCCCCTGGTAGCCCCTCGCAGACGGCGAGGGGCCACCAGGGCATACGGGCGTCACACCCGTCGTGAATCACAACCCGTCCTTGCCCGATTTCCGTTATCCGACGCCCCTCCCGGGATCTCCCCTGATGCAGGACGGAAGTCGCAGCTCGCTCTCCTCTCCGCACCGGCGCGGAGATCGGTGAGCCCCGGTCGCAACGGCCGGAGACCTCCCTTCCTGCCTCACACCCGAAGGACGGATCGCGGTACCTCGCCATGCCGGGGGCCCTCTGCGCGACCGCCCTCGGATCGAACGACCAAGGACTCCCTACTCATGGCATTCCGCCTACTCCCGGCCCGACCCACAGGTGCAGCCCCGGCACCCCGCTCCGCGGGAGCCACTGTGGTGAAGGTCCCCGTGCTGCTCGGCGCGGCCGCTGCCTGCGCGGTGACCGTCGGATCGGCCGTCCTCGCGGCACCGGCCGCGGCCGAACCCGCGCCCCAGAGCGTCGACCACCGCGCCGTGGTGCTCGTCAACTTCCGCAACCGCGCACTCGCCGACCCCCAGAAGGCCCACGACCAGGCCGTACAGAACTTCTTCGGCGCCAAGGACTCCCTCGCCTCGTACTACGCCGCGAACTCCGGAAACCGGCTGAGCATCGTCCCCGCCAAGGGCGACGGCGTCTTCGGACCCTTCACCATCGACATGGACGACCCCTCCACCTGCGACACCGGACAGATGAACGACCTCGCCCGCAAGACGATCCCCGACGTGACGTTCGACCACATCTCCATCGTCTTCAACAGCGCCTACTGCAGCGACTGGTGGGGACTCGGCTCGATGCCCGGCCCCAACTCCTGGTACCACGAAGGCGCCGTGGACGACAAAGCCGCCATCGTCCACGAATCCGGCCACAACCTCGGATTCGCCCACCAGGAACGCCAACTCTGCAAGACCGGCAGCTACACCACCTGCACCGCCGACGGCTACAGCACCCGCACCCCCATGGGCGGAGGCGGCGAGAAGAAGGGCCTCACCGCACCAGAACTCCTGTCCCAGAAGTGGCTCACCGCCCAACAGGTCACCACCCCCTCGACCACCACCACCGTGCACCTCACCCCACTGCACGCACCCGGCACCTCCGGAGTACGCGCGGTCGACCTCCCCCTCGGCACCGGCAAGGACCGCATCGTCGTCGAGTACCGCGTACCCGACCCCGCCACCGCGGACCGCGACGTCGCCAAGGGCGTGGACGTCTACCGGATACCGCAAGGCCACTACGACCACGCAGTCATGATCAGCAACACCAAACACGACAACAAGACCGCCACCGGCTCCTTCACCACCACCGGCACCCCGCTCTCCGACACCACCGCACACCTATCCATCAACATCACCCAGACCACCGCCACCGGCGCCGACATCGCCATCAAGTTCGGCGACGACCCCACCACCCCACCAACCGGCAAGCCCACCACCCCCACCCCGACCCCCACCGACCCGGGAAGCACCCCCACGCAACCCCTCCCCTCCGCCACACCACCAGCCACGCCCTCCTTCGACCAACCGGACGACCACACCGCCATCGACTCCACCACCCCGACCGCCACACGGACCGACGGCGGATGGCTCGCCCACACCGCCGGCGGCAACACCGGAGCCGGCATCATCGCCGCCCTCATCATCACCGGCGCCAGCGCCCTGATCCTCCTCCGCAGGCGCCGCACACACCGCACCCACCGCAAGCACTGAGCTTGTGCTTTCGGGTCTGGTCTCGGACGGGCCGGTGACGGCGCCCCGGTGGACCTGACAGTGCCGGCCGAGCCGAGCGCCGCCGCGGCCACCGCGCCTTGTACGAGGCGTTGAACCGCGGTCGCATCGACGTCGGCAGGCTGCGGCGGCCCTGGCCGCGCTCCCACGGCCAGGGCCGCCGATAGCCGGCTGGTCCTGGCCGTGGACGTGAGCAGTCGGCTGCGGCCCGACGCGCCGACCGGCGAGGACCGGCTGTTCTGCCACACCTACGGCTGCGGCCGGGAACGTGCGGCCGTGGTGGCGCGGAGGAGGTGAGGCCTGCGTCGACGACGGCGCGGTCGAGGTCTGTACACCGACGCGCCATCCGGCGGGCCCGGACTGCTCGGGAAGCGGTACGCCGCCCCGAGCCAGCAGGCGCCACCCGGCGCATCGCCCTGCACCTCGACCCGGGCCATGCTCTGCACATCGAGGTCGACGAGGGCGACTGGATCGCCGGCTGCACACCGGACGAACGCAGCCGTGGAGCCGTGATCAACGCCCACCTGGTGGCCGCGCACGGCCACCACCAAGGGGGCCGCGGCGTCACCCACCGGACAGACCTGCGAGCCGCCCGAGTGCCGCCGCGGCCCGCTCGGCCCGCACCCGCCTGCGGCAACCGGCGTGGCCCGTGAGGCCGTCCGCCCGAGCCCGGCTCCCGACGCCACCGGACCCGTCCCTCTCGCCAGGACGCCGGCCGCGGCAGGCGGCAGGCGGCAGGCGGCAGGACGAGTCTTCCTGGGAGCACACACATACGCATATATCGCCGTGCGGATACAGCGGTGGGCTGGGGCCACGACGCAGGCAAGCGGCCTGCGCAACGGGGCGTCACCTCGGAGGAGTTGGTCTGGACCATATGGGTACGTTGTCCGTTTAATCCGTTTCGGAGCAGCGTGGGTCGCAACAAGACGCTCCTTTGGATAACTGGCGTAGACCTCTGTCCGAACTCCGTGCACGCTATTGCACGTCGGATGGCTCACCCGCCTCCCCGCGACCGGCCCCCGGTCCAGCGCATCCCGCAGGACGGCTGCTGGCGCCACGTCAAATTCCCTCGCCCACACGCCTGGCGCGTGTCTCCTCCTCCGGCCGACCTCACCGTCGGCCGGGCCCGCATCCCGAAAGCGGTACCGTCCGTGCAGAAGAAGACGCTCGACCTCGCGGCCCTGTGCTCCATCGCCGCCCTGGCCCTCACTTCCTGCGGCAGCGGCAGTGGTGACGGCGCTGCCGAGGCGACGGGCACCACCACCATCAAACTGGTGGTGGCCGACTACGGCGACACTGCTGCCAACGGCTCCAAGGCCTACTGGGACGACGTGATCAAGGGATTCGAGGCCGACAACTCCGCCGTCAAGGTCGACCTGCAGGTCGTGAACTGGAACGACATCGACAAGCAGGTCAAGACGATGATCCAGAGCGGCAACGTGCCGGACGTGCTGCAGACCGGCGGCTACGCGGACAAGGTCGCCGACGACCTCCTCTACAAGGCCTCGGACGTGCTGTCCTTCGGCACCCAGTCCGACTTCATCGACACCGTCGCCAGAGCCGGCCAGGTCAAGGGCATCCAGTACGGCATCCCGTTCGCCTCCTCCACACGCGTCTTCTTCTACAACAAGGCGATCTTCGCGAAGGCCGGCATCACCGAGGCCCCGACCACCTGGGACGACGTGAAGAACGACGCCGTGCTGATCAAGGCCAAGGTTCCCGGTGTCACCCCCTACGCGCTCCCGCTCGGCCCCGAGGAGGCCCAGGGCGAGACGATGATGTGGGAGCTCGGGAACGGCGGCGGCTACACCGACGCCACCGGCGCCTACACCATCGACAGCAAGGCCAATGCCGACACCTTCTCCTGGCTGAAGGCCAACCTCGTCGACCCGGGCCTGACCTACCCCAACCCGGCCACCACCGACCGCAGGACCGCCTTCGCGGACTTCGCCGCGGGCAAGGCCGGGATGCTCAACGGCCACCCCTCGCTGATCCAACAGTCCAAGGACGGCAAGGTCGACTACGCGACCACCGCGATCCCCGGCAAGGGCGGCCCGCTCACCTCCACCCTGGGCGTGGCCGACTGGATGATGGCGTTCAAGAAGAACGGCCACCAGCAGCAGATCAAGGCGTTCCTCGACTACACCTACACCAAGGAGAACACCCTCAAGTTCGACGAGCTCTACAACCTGATGCCCGTCACCAAGGACACGCTCACCGAGATGACCGGCAACGGCAAGCACGCCGACCTCGCCCCCTTCCTCTACCTGCTCCCGCGAGCGTCCTTCTACCCGCTGGGCGACACCACCTGGGACGCCGTCTCCGCCGAGATCAAGAAGAGCGTCGGCACCGCCGTCAAGGACGACCCGGCCAAGATCCTGACCGACCTCCAGAAGAAGGCGAAGGACGCCGCCAACCAGTAGCGGCCGGCCCGGCAAGCGGGCTGCCGCCGGGACTGCCGATGAACCGTCACCCAGTCCGGCGGCAAACGGTCGGGCCGCCGCCGGGCGTCCCGACCGTGGCGGGAGACGGCCGCACCCGTCTCGCGCCACAAACACCCATGTACGGCCCCCGCGACCGCACGCCCCCGTGCGGCCCTTACGACCGCATCCGAGGAAGGGCGAACCCATGTCGTCGAGGACCGGCGCGCACCCCGGCCGAGCTACCCGGCCGGGCGCGCCGCCGAAGATGTCGGTACCGTCCCGCCTCGGTCCGTGGCCGTGGATAGGAGCGGCCGTCCTGCTGATCCTCACTGATCTCTCGGGCCCGTGGTCGAGATGCTGCAGACCTCCTTCCTGCGGATCAGCACCAGCGGTTTCGCCCGGAGCCGGGCCGGCCTCGACAAGGACAGCAAACTCGTCGACCAGCCGGACTTCCTGTCCGTGCTCGGCTGGACCGTGGTGTGGACAACCACTCTCGTCACTGTGACCGTCGTGCCCTCAACCTGACGTTCGCCATCCGGATCCTCACCGCCCACATCTCCTCCATCCATGACGAGTTGGACGACGCCGCCGGCATCGAACGCCCCGTGGTCTCCGGCCTCACCGCCGGATCCGTCAAGTGGCGCCCGAACAGGAACGGTTCGATCCCTGCCGGCCTCCCGGACCCTCCGCAGGGCCAAGCGGGAGGCCGGTCCGTCCCGACCCCGTGAAGAGAGATCACCTCCGATGCCCCCGATCCGACTGAGCTGGGCCATCAGCGAACCCACCGAGCCACTCACGGCGTGGCGTCACACCCCACCAACCTCCACCCACCACCTGGTGATCCGCTCCGGACGCGAACCCGACCCCACCCTCCTGGCGACAGCCCGCTGTGCCGCCGCGGCGTTACCGGACGCGGCACTCGCCCTCACGACCGACCCCGGTTCCTGCAACGCCGCCGCGACCCGCTTGGCGGCACTGTCCGGCCACCGCCTGGCCCCCGCCACCCACGAACGCACACCGACAGCCGCCCTGCTGCTCCCCGCACGCGTCGCCGCCGCATTCGCCGACGACGTCGGCAGGCGCGCAGCCCCGGCCGACCTGAGTGTGCTGATGTCCCACCATCTGCGCGCCCTGGGCCTGCCCACCTACCTGTCCGTTCCGGGCCCGCACGGCGGCCCGGGCCCGTCCGAGGGCGACCCGTGGTCGCCGGCGGACGTGGCCGCACTGGACGCCGTACCCTTCAGCCGCCACGGACGCTCCCTGGTGGCAACCCGGACCACCCACGGCTGGGAGACCATCAGCGCCGACCGCTACCTCTCCCGACTCGGCTGCAACCCCGAGAAGTACCGCAAACGGCTACGGACGGCACTCGCCACCGCCGGCGGCCCACCTGCCCCGGCGTCCACCTCGCCCGGCGCCTCGGGAGCAGACCAGGTGGACGCCCGCTGGCCGACTCTGATGCTGATGGGCCTCGTCAACGGCGCCCGAGGCTACGTCGCAGAGGTTCCCCGCACCAGCGACTGGGCGCTGGGCACCAGAGACGCCGACGACCGACGCACGGGAATCAGTGCGCTCGCGCGGCTGAGCTACGCCAGCGGAGTGAAGGCGGGATCGCGGCTGCGGCCGCATCCCGGCGGCGGTGGACCTGCCAGACGCCGACGCCCGATCCGCATCGCCGTGACGGGCGCCGACCACCCCTGCGCGGTCCCCCTCGCGCAGCGCCTTGCCGACCTCGGCTGGGAGGTCACCACACTGGCCGCTACCCCTGCCCGTCGGGGCTACCCCGGGGTGACCGAAAGTCAGGGAGACCCGTTGCAGCGGGCCGCGCTGTACGGGGCGCTGCACGGCTTCACCTCGGTCGTCCACCTGCTGGAGCCGGACGACCGGCTCGACTGCGCACCCGCCGTCGGCCGCCTGCGCGGCGGGCTGCGGAACATCCTCGACCACGCGGGCCAGGCCGGCGTGCGCCACGTGGTCTGCCTCGGCGGACCACTGGCGGTCGAGCAGTCCCGCGTCTGTGACAACGCGAAGGAGGGCCCTGGTCCCGACGTCACCGTGTTCCGGCTCGCGCCGGTCTACGGGCCCGGGCTCGTCGAGGGGCCGGCCGCGAGGCGGTTGGCCTCCCGCAGGCGTGTGCAGGACGAGGTCGACGCCGTCGGCCACGTGTACATCGGCGACGTCGCGGACGCCGTCGACCGCGCCCTGCGCACGCCGTCGGCTCTCGGCCTGTTCGACTTACGGAACGGGAACTCCCCGTACCGGATCGAGCGCGCCCGCACGCAGTTCGGATGGGCGCCCCGCACGTCGCTGCACGACGGCGCTCGCGCGCTCGCCCAGTGGCTCGTCCACGACACTCTCGACGGGTCACCGCCGTCCACATCCAGCGGGGACCCGGCCGCGGGCGTGTGCCCCTGCGAGGTACGGCTCGCTACCGGCCTCAACGGGTTGTCTGCCCCCGGGGCGTGAACGATGCGGGCAGGGCGGCCTCGGGTGTCTGCCCCCGAAGCTCCGACCGAACCGTCCTGGCCGGACCTGCGGGCTGGACCGGCATGTCAGGGCCGCCGGTACTCGGACGGCCGACGCTGCGCCGCCCTGGGACCGGGCGGCGTTTCGGCCAAGGTCCCGGAACGGACGATGGCAGCGCTCCGCATCAGCGGTGGCGCCCAGACGATCGACCACCTCTCCCACAGCCTGATGCGAGAGCGGGGCGGAACCACAACCGATGATGCGAGCCTCTTCCTGGTCGAGTGGCGCGGCGGTACCGCCGACCACCTCGCCAGCCCAGATCTGTAGACCGGAGCCGTAGCGCAGGGTGCAGACCCTGCGCGGGGAAGCGCACCTTCGAATTGGACGTCTGCGGCAACCCTGGGAGCGGGACGCCGGCGTAGTGCCACCCGGCCGGGAAGCCGTCACCGGCCGCCCCTGATCCCGGGCGGACCCTGGCCCTGGCCGGAGTACGGTGAAAGTACTCACCGTCGGCGGCGTGCGGATTGCTCGGAGGGTGCCCCGGCTGCAGCACTTGGTGGTTCACAAAGAGCCCTGGGTAGGTGTTCGACATGACCGCAACCTTCGATCCCGCCACTGGCCGGCCATCGGGGCCGCAACCGCCGGTCCGACTCTCGCTGACACCCGAGGGCGCCACCCCCGGCCGGCTCGACGGGGCCTGGTGGCCCCACTCGCACGACCTCCTTCGTGAAGTTCCCCCACTGGCGGCAGCGCTCGACCCCAAGTGGGGGCGCATCACCCGGATCACCGTGAATCCGGCGCACTGGCCGGTCATCCCCCAGCGGGTCCCGGTCGCAGGCCACGTCATCCACGTCGGATGGTTCGAACAGGAGCAGGACGCGGACGAGGTGATGGTGTGCTCCTTCGCCCCTCTGCGCCTGGAACTCCTGGTGATACCCCCCGACGCCGAAGCCTCCGCAGCCGAGTGGCTGATGACGACGGCGTCCGACCCGGCCAACACGCGCACCGGCACCGACCTCCTGACAGCCGCGGGCCGTCCGACACCAGACCGGCCGCAGACGGGCGGATAGCGCCGGCCGTCAGCGGACAACACCACGCGGTTCGCCGTCGGCTCCGACTCGTTGCCCCGTACGGGACGACTGGAACCACCCCGCGGAGGGACATCCCGTGCAGGGGCCGGTGACGCGGCGAGCCGAGCCCGCCTACCGGCTGTGACTGCTCCAACTACTCACGTGACCACTCGGTCTCGGCCTGGGACTCGCCCACCGAGTGCCCCTTCCAGACGCGGACCTTGATCGCCCGGGGGCCGGGAGCGGGCCGGGCGAGCGTGCGCACGAACACGTCCCGCAGGTGGCTTGCCGCCTGCGAGGGCGACCCGTCGTATTCCAGCGGGTTCGGCATAGGCGCGCCGTCCTGCTGGGACCAGTGGCCGGCGTCGTCCTAGGTCTCGAGGGTCCACCGGTAGCGCCGCATCCTGGCCTCCTGTGACGATGATCAGTCCCCAGATCACGACCGTATGGGCCCGGCAGGCTGACGGCGACCGGTGGACTGCCGCCTGCACCTCAGCCCGGCACCGTCACCCGGGCGGACCACCCACGCGTCGCCGCCTGGTCTTCGTACCCGTCACCGGCGCGAGGGTCGGCCCCGGCTGTCTGCAGGTCGCCCACCCCTGGAGCCAGGTCAAGCATGCGCCGGCGATCGGCACCGACGGCGAGCTGCCTGCCGAGGACGATGCGGTCGTCTTCGCCCACCACGGACCTGCCACCCGCCGGGGAGAGCGGTGAACCCCGCCTGGCACGCCGGTGGAGACCGGACACGACCGCAGGGGACCGGGGATGGCACTGGTGCTCTTCCTGATCATCGTGGCGGTCGTGCTCGGCATCATGGGCGTCGCTGCCAGGGGCGTGCTCTACCTGTTGTTCGTCGGCGTGGCCGTGCTGGTGGTCGCCATCGTCAGCGGCCGCCGGCCGGTTCCGCCA
>NZ_JBHUSG010000083.1:6051-20957 GCF_042673745.1 Kitasatospora sp. NPDC057015 | reverse complement strand
CGGATCCGTCGTCGCCATCCTCCCCGTCATCGTCCTGTTCGCCTTCATCGAACGACAGGTCGTCTCCGGCCTCACCGCCGGATCCGTCAAGTAGCCGGCGCACGAAGGAGGTCCAGCTCGACGGCGACCACTCGGGGAGCCCAGCGGCGGACCTTCCGGGAGCCGGTGGCGATGCTGGAGCGCCTGATGGAGCAGTCCGTGACGGCCGAACTCCACGGCTACTACGGGAATGTGGCCCTGCCGGTCGAGGAGGTCTCCCGGCTGGGTGCGCTCCCCGCGATACGGCGGGCGGCCCGGGTCGCCGGCGGCCGGCCGGGCTGGGACACGTACACGTACCTGGTCGACGGCCTGTTCATCGTCCGGGACCGCAGGCGGCCGTCCGAGGAGGTCCGGATGCCGACCGCACCGGTCGCGGCGAGGAGCCGGCCGGCCTGAGCGCCCGCCCCGCCCGCCGGTCCCCGGCCGCCGCACCGCCCGTGCGCCCGGCGACGAAGCTCCCGCCGTACCCCCTGCCCCGTGGCTGACGACGAAGTCGGCCACGGGGCAGGGTCGTTCCCGTGTCGGGGGCCCGGCTCGGACGGGGGCGCGGCGGGAGTACCGGTGAAGGGCCCCTGGACGGTGGGAGGTTCAGGGAGCGCCCTCCGAGAGGCGTACGAAGTGGTGCCCCGCGGCCAGCAGTTCGGGGACGGCGGCGGCGATGCCGGCGGCCGTCCCGCCGGCCGGGTGGTTCATGTGGGCGAGCACGATCGAGCCCGCGGGGGCGGCGGCGACCGTGCTGTGCACCTCGGCGGGGGAGAAGGTCGCGCCGCCGTCGCCGTTGACCGTGAAGCCGGCGAAGCGCTGGCCGAGGTCGGTGATGATCCTGGCCGCCACGTCGTCGAGGTAGGCGGTGCCGGAGCGGAAGAACCGAGGCGGGTGGCCGAGGAGTCCGGTGAGTTTCGCCCGGTTGCCGGTGATCTCGTCGACGACCTCGCCGACGTCCCGGGTGCCGGGGATGTCGTAGGCGGACCGGCCGGTGACCGACAGCGGGCAGTGCCGGGTGCCGTGGTCGGCGATCTCGAACAGCGGGTCCGCAGCGAGGGCGCGGAAGGCGGGGAGGTTGGCGTCGATCCAGCGCGAGTTGAGGAAGAGCGTGGCGGGGACGCGCCGCTCCCGCAGGAAGTCGATCAGTGCCCCGTCGTAGCCGCTGCCCTGCGGTCCGCCGCAGGCGTCGAAGGTCAGGGCGATCGCCCGGCCCCCGTCCGGCAGCCGGCTGACCACCCCGGGCGCGTCGAACCCCCAACTCGTCGGCTCCGCCTGCCCGTAGCGAGCGACCAGGGCGGATCGCCCGGCCTGCCCGGCCAGGTCGCCCGCCACGGCCCGGTCCGCTCCACCGGGCGGCGGATCGGCGGAGACCGGGGTGCCGGCGGCGCTGGTGGTGCTACTGGTGCCGGTGCCGGTGCTGGCGGCGGCGGGCGGGCGCGGAGGCGAGGGTGCGGCGGAGGGCGTCGGCGCCCCCTCCGCCGGCCCGGATCCCGCCGGGGCCCGGCAGCTCGTCAGCAGGGTGCCGGCCAGGACGGCCAGCAGTGTCCGTCGGCTCGGCGGCATCCCGCTCCTTCGCACTGCCTCGTGGCCCGGCGCCCGAGCGGGCCGGCCGTGGTCGCCCCACCGTAGGCAGGGCCCGGTGGGCCGCCCCGGGCTGACACACGGCGGGCCGCCCCGGCCGACCCGGTCGGCCCAGCCCGACCTCGTACGCACCGGCGGGGGCGGCGCCCGCACGCCGCGGGGGGCGGCGGCCCGATCCGATCCGCTTAGTGCAACTTGTTGCAAAAGACTTCCGGGCGTCCTACCGTGTGGCGACGACGTCGTACGAGGAGTGACCGGATGAGCGCCTACCCCCACCTGCTGCGCCCGCTGGATCTGGGCTTCACCACGCTGCCGAACCGCGTGCTGATGGGCTCCATGCACGTCGGGCTGGAGGAGGCCGAGAACGGCTTCGAGCGGATGGCCGAGTTCTACGCCACCCGCGCCCGCGGCGGCGTCGGCCTGATGGTCACCGGCGGCATCGCCCCCAACGAGCAGGGCCGGCCCTGGTCGGGCGGTGCGAAGCTCACCACGGAGGCGGAGGCCGCGGAGCACCGCCTCGTCACCGACGCCGTCCACCGCGAGGGCGGCCGGATCGCCATGCAGATCCTGCACTTCGGCCGGTACGCCTACCACGAGGACCTGGTGGCGCCCAGCGCGCTGCAGGCGCCGATCAGCCCCTACCTGCCCCACGCCCTCGGCGAGGACGAGGTCGAGCAGACCATCGAGGACTTCGTCCGCTGCGCGGCCCTCGCCAGGTCCGCCGGATACGACGGCGTCGAGATCATGGGCTCCGAGGGCTATCTGATCAACGAGTTCATCGCCGCGCAGACCAACCACCGGGAGGACCGCTGGGGCGGCTCCTACGAGAACCGGATGCGCTTCCCGGTCGAGATCGTCCGGCGGGTGCGCGAGCGGGTCGGGCCGGACTTCATCCTGATCTACCGGCTCTCCATGCTCGACCTCGTCCCGGGCGGATCGACCCTGCCCGAGGTGATCCGGCTGGCCCGGGCCGTCGAAGCGGCCGGCGCGACCATCATCAACACCGGCATCGGCTGGCACGAGGCCCGGATCCCCACCATCGCCACCTCGGTGCCGCGCGGTGCCTACACCTGGGTCACCCGGAAGGTGATGGGCGCGGTCGGCATCCCGCTGGTGACCAGCAACCGGATCAACACCCCCGAGCTGGCCGAGCAGTTGCTCGCCGACGGCTTCGCCGACCTGGTCTCGCTCGCCCGCCCGCTGCTCGCCGACCCCGAGTTCGTCGCCAAGGCAGGTCGCGGCGCCCCGGAGTCCATCAACACCTGCATCGGCTGCAACCAGGCCTGCCTCGACCACACCTTCAGCGGGCGGATCACCTCCTGCCTGGTCAACCCCAGGGCCTGCCACGAGACCGAGCTCGTCCTCACCCCGGCCCGGCTGCGCAAGCGCGTCGCCGTGGTCGGCGCCGGCCCGGCCGGGCTGTCCTTCGCGGTCTCCGCCGCGCAGCGCGGCCACGCCGTCACGCTCTTCGACGCCGCCGGCGAGATCGGCGGTCAGCTCAACATCGCCCGCCAGGTGCCGGGCAAGGAGGAGTTCGACGAGACCATCCGCTACTTCCGCCACCAGCTGGCCGCCGAGCGGGTCGACGTCCGGCTCTCCACCACCGTCACCGCCGACACCCTCGGCAGCGGCGACTACGACGAGATCGTGATCGCCACCGGCGTCAGCCCGCGCACCCCCGAGATCCCGGGGGCCGACCACCCCAGCGTGGTGGGCTACCTGGACGTGCTGCGCGACAAGGCCCCGGTGGGGGAGCGGGTCGCCATCCTGGGCGCCGGCGGCATCGGCTTCGACGTCGCCGAGTTCCTCACCGACCCGGGCGAGGACGCGAGCCGCAACCCGGCCGTCTTCTTCGAGCAGTGGGGCGTCGACACCGAGCACCGCGCCGCCGGCGGCCTGCGCGAGCCCGTCCGCCGCAGGGCCCCGCGATCCGTCCACCTGCTCCAGCGCAAGACCACCAAGGTCGGCGCGGGCCTGGGCCGGACCACCGGCTGGATCCACCGCACCGAGCTCCGGCACCGCGGCGTGACCATGATCGCCGGGGTGAGCTACGACCGCATCGACGACCAGGGCCTGCACATCACCCTCGACGGGGAGCAGCACGTCCTGGCGGTCGACACCGTGGTGCTCTGCACCGGGCAGGAGCCCCGCCGCGACCTGTACGAGGCCCTGCTGGCCCGGGGGGCGGCGCCGCACCTGATCGGCGGCGCGGACCTGGCGGCCGAGCTCGACGCCAAGCGCGCGATCGACCAGGGCACCCGCCTCGCGGCCGCCCTGTGACGCTCCGCCGTCCGCCCGCGGTCCTCGGGCTCCGTCGGTCTCCGGGTCCCGGCCTCCGTCGGCCTCCGACCGCCGTGTGCCGGTCGCTCTAAGCTCGTCCCATGTCGCTGCCGCACGCCATTCTCACCGCCCTGCTGGAGAAACCGTCCTCCGGGCTGGAACTGACCCGGCGGTTCGACAGGTCGATCGGCTTCTTCTGGTCCGCCACCCACCAACAGATCTACCGGGAGCTGGGCAAGCTGGAGAAGTCCGGCCTGATCAGCGCCGTTCCCCAGCCGCCCTCCCGCGGTCGGCGCAAGCAGTACGAGGTCCTGCCGGCCGGCCGCGCGGAGCTGGCCGGCTGGACGGCCGAGAGCCAGGATCCGAGAGCGGCCCGTGACCCGCTGCTGCTACGGCTGCGCGCCGCCGCCGTCCTGGGCCTGCCGGGCCTCGACGCGGAGTTGCGGCGGCACCTCGCCCTGCACCGGCGCCAGTTGGCGGACTACCTGGAAATCGAGGAGCGGGACTTCCCGGTCGAGAAGGCCGCGGACGAGAACCGCCTGCAGCATGTGGTGCTGCGAGCGGGCATCGGGCTGGAGACCTTCTGGATCGCCTGGCTCACCGAGGCCCTCGCGGCGGCGAGCGGGGAGGACGTGGCCACCGGGCCCGCGAGCGCCACGGGGCCGGCGAGCGCCGCCCGCCCGGCCGACGGGTGGACCGGCCCGGAACGGACCGGCCCGGAGGGGACCGGCACCGGCGGTTCCTGACCCCCGCCGGGCGGCGGTCAGCGCTCGCGGGCCCGGACGGCAGCCGCGATCCTGGAGGGGACGGGGCGTACGGGCCGGGGTGGCATCCGCCGCGTCCGGGGCCGGCCGGGGAGACTCGGTGCAGCGGCGGCGGACGACCGGACCTCGGACGACCGGTGCGCCGCGCACGCGCTCACGGACAGGGAGAGACCGATGACCACCGACGGCTTCACCACGTGCCTCTGGTTCGACGGGCAGGCCGAAGAGGCGGCACAGTTCTACACCTCGATCTTCACGAACTCCGCGATCGGCCGGATCGGCCGCTACAACGAGGCAGGCCCCGGACCGGTCGGCTCGGTGATGACCGTCGAGTTCGAGGCGAACGGCCAGAAGTTCCTGGCGCTCAACGGAGGGCCGGAGTTCACCTTCAACGAGGCCGTCTCGTTCCAGATCTACTGTGCGGACCAGGAGGAGCTGGACCACTACTGGGGCCGGCTCACGGAGGGCGGCTCCGAGGTCGCCTGCGGCTGGCTCAGGGACAGGTACGGGCTGTCCTGGCAGGTCGTTCCGGCCGGTCTCGTCGACATGATCACGGACCCGGACCCGCAGAGGGCGCAGCGGGCGACCAAGGCCATGCTGTCGATGGTCAAGTTCGACATCGCCGCGATCGAGAAGGCCTACGCGGGGGAGTAGCCGCGGGGCGGAAGTCCGGGGGCCGTGGCGGGGTCGTACATCGGTTGCCGGCACTGCCGGCACTGCCGGCACTGCCGGGGCTACCGGGCTTCCGGCGTACGGGAGTCGGCCACCGGCGTCGACCGGAGGTGTCGGTCGCGCTACCGCGCCACGGTCTCCTCGGTCAGCCGGCGCCGGAGGTTGACCCGGGCCCGGTAGGTGAGCGTCTTGACCGCGCCGACCCGGAGCCCGGTGCGGGTGGCGATCTCCCGCGAACTCAAGCCCCCCCAGTAACGGAGTGTGACAGCCGTCCGCTGGTGGTCGTTCAGGGCCGCCAGCGCGGCGAATACCCGGTCGGCCTCGACGATGGCAATCACCAGGTCCTCCACCCGAATACCGGCATCGGTATCGCCGACGACCTCGTAGGCGGACTCCCGGCGGGTCGAGCGCCGTTTGTCGTGGTCCAGCATCAGGTTTCGGGCGATGGTGATTATCCAGGCCCCCATGTCGGTGCCGGTGAACTGGTAGTTACCAATTCCCGTCATTGCCCTGACAAACGTGTCCTGGGTCAAGTCCTCGGCCAGCGCGCGATTCCCGGTCCGGCGGATCAGGAACGCCAGGACCCGTCCCTGGTAGAGGCGGTAGAGCTCGGTCCAGGCGGTGTCGTCCCCGGCCTTCGCGGCCTCGATCAGCGCTGGTGTGACGGTCATTCGTGACCTCCTGGAAGTGGAAGGGCTGTCACGTTAGGAGGCTGCGTGCACGCGTGCAAGCGATTCACTGGAACTGATGCCTCCATATCTCGCTCAACCCCGGATGAACAGCTGTGATGCGGATCAAGGGGGGCTTGCGAGCCTGCAAGTGCGCGCCGGTCCGGGCGACAACCGGTAACCTGCGCGCCATGCAGTTGACAGGGGACACCTCGGACGCGACGACCCCGGCCCAGCGCTTCGGGGCGGTCGTCCACGAGGCCGCGCAGCGAGCCGGCTACGACCTCACACCCGGCACGGGCGGACGTCTCGCCCTGGCCAGGGACACCGGAATGAGCGCCTCGGCGGTCGGCCGCATGCTGCGCGGCGAAACGCTGCCCAGGCCCTCGCAATTCCAGCGAATTGCCCAGGTGCTGCACCTTGACCTGCATGATCTCCTGGTCCGCGGCGGCGTTGTTTCCGAGGATTCCGCAAATGATCTCGCGCGGGGTGTACGATCACCCATCACCCCTGAGGAAGCGTTGGACGCATGGGGAATCAGGCACCCCATGATCAGAAAATTCCTCCTCGCCACCATTGCGCAGGCATTCCACCTGCAGCAGGAAAGCGAGCACGAAAGCCGCGGGGGAGGCGCCGCGCACATGTAGAGGTGAGGCCAGAAATGCCGAGAATCCCGCCGAGGACGACCGACTGGCTGCGGGCCGCTGCCGCGGCCGGCGGTATCGCGTCGATCGTCCTCGGTACGTACGACTCCCGTTGGGTCCCCGCGCTCGGCTGTCTCGCCGTCATCGCCCTGTCCGTCACCGAGTTCGCGCTTGCCCGGGTGCGCCGCTGGATCGCCGGCACGGAGACCCGGGCCGAGCGGCAACTGGCCCTGGTCACCGCCCGGCAGAGCGATCTCGGCGGCCGCCCGCCCGTCGCCGGCGGGGCGTCGGCGGGTGCCGCCGTCGGCCGGGCCGGCCCGTGGCCGGTCGGCGGCCCGGCGAGGCCCGGCGCGGGTGCACGAGGTCCGGTGCTTCGCCGCGCTGCTCCGGTCGCGGCCGGCGAGGACCTGTCCTCGCCCGGTCTGCTCCGCCTGCTCGAAGCCGTGCACCACGAGCTGAACCTCGCCAACGAGGAGACCGCGCGGGCGAAGGCCGAGCTCGCGGACCTCACCCGGGAGTGGAACGCCCTGGTGCAGGAGTCCGTGTGCCGGCAGCTCGGCTTCTGCGGCCCGCCCGGCCCCGAGCGGCCGTCGCCCACGGGAGGCCCCCGCCCGCCGCGTCCTGGGCGCGAACCCTGAGCGGGGGTCGGACGGCAGTGGGAGCCGGACTGCACGGCCATCCGCGAGCCCGCCGACCTCGACCGCACGGCGAGGTGGGTCCAGTGCGGTCCGGGTCGCCGATCCGTCCACCTGCCCCTCCGCCGTGTCCAACCATGCCTTCCGGTAAATGAGCTGACCCGCCGGCTGTTTAACCTGCCCTCCCGGTAGGTGAGCTGACCCGCCGACTGTCCAATCAGCCCTTCCGGTCGGTGGGCTGACCCGCGGGGGATCCCAACTGCCGCTGCCCGTCAGTGGACCGGATCGCTCCCTCCGCAACCAGTCGCCCTCGAAGGCTGATTCGCGCCGCTGATCCACCGTCCCTCGCACCCGGGCCACCCGCTCGCGCCGTCGCGCCGGCCGGTGCGAACGGCTGCCCGAGCGTCAAGTCGCTTCCTCGGCAGCGGTTTTGGGTTCCCGATGCATGGCAGGTAGCGGATGTCGCGCGCTCGCCGTGGCGCCGGGACCGACCGCAGCGCTCCGTTGTCGAACCGCCGCAACTTCCCCACACGGAGGGCCTTCCGATCACCATGTGACGTATGCAATGGTACATGTCACACTCCCCACCGTGTCATGGCGGCGCCATCCCCACGGCTCGCCATCCAACGGTCCTCACCTCCTTCACGGCCGCGCCCCCACGCGGCCGATCACCGGCCCGGAGGCCCCCACGTGAGAACCGCCCGCATACCGAAAGACCTCGTCAGGCTGCTGACGGTCGCGCTGACGCTCTGTCTGGCGCTCGGCCTCTTCAGCCCGCGGAGCCAGGCCGCCGCCCCCCGACCGGCGGACCGCAACCCCGGCAGCTCGGCGCCCGGCGGGCCCGCCCCCAAGCCGGCCACCGGTGCACCCGACCGGGACGACAACCACGCCGGCACCGCGCTGCCCACCCGGGACCGCGCGCCCCTCCCGCTGGACACCGGCGCCCTGCGGCGCGACTACGACCAGCCCGCCCTCGCCCGGACGGGCGCCGCCCGCAGCCTCACGGCGGCGGCCTGCAACACCTCGGACTTCACCGGTCGCACCGGTGCCGCGCTGGTGCAGCAGATCAAGTCCGCCACCACGGACTGCGTCAACACGCTGTTCGGCCTGACCGGCAACGACGCGTACGCGGCCTTCCGCGAGGCCCAGATGGTCACCGTGGCGAACGCGCTGCGCGACGTCTCCGCCTCCTACCCGGGGGACAACAGCACCTCGGCGGGCCAGCTCGTGCTGTTCCTGCGGGCCGGCTACTACGTCCACTGGTACAACGCCTCGACCGTCGGTACGTACGGCACCGCGCTGCAGACCGCGATCCGCGGCGGCCTCGACGCCTTCTTCGCCAACGCGCACTCCCGCGACGTCACCGACGCCAACGGCGAGACGCTGTCGGAGGCCGTCACGCTGATCGACAGCGCGGAGGAGAACGCCCGCTACCTCTCCGTCGTCAAGCGGCTGCTGTCGGGCTACACCAGTGCGTACAACAGCTCCTGGTACATGCTGAACGCCGTCAACAACACGTACACGGTGCTCTGGCGGGGTCACCAGTCGCCGGCCTTCGTGGCGGCCGTGCAGGCGGACCCGTCCGTCACCGACACCCTGTACGCGTTCGCCTCCACCAACAACGCGGCGCTGGGCACCGACCAGAGCTACCTGGTCTCCAACGCCGGGCGCGAGCTCGGGCGGTTCCTCCAGTACGCCCCCCTGCAGTCGAAGGTCCGTCCGCTGGTGAAGGGCCTGCTCGGGCAGAGCTCGATCACCGGTCGCACCGCACCGCTCTGGGTGGGTCTTGCCGAGATGACCGACTCCTACGACAAGGCCAACTGCGCCTACTACGACACCTGCGACCTGGCGAACCGGCTCAAAGCGGCCGTCCTGACGGTCGACTACACCTGCAGCCCGAGCATCCGGATCATCGCCCAGCAGATGGCCGCGGCCGAACTCGCCTCCTCCTGCACCAGCCTGAAGAGCCAGGACGCGTACTTCCACGGCGTGGTCCGCGACAGCGGCGCCGTCGCCGGGGACAACAACACCACCATCGAGGTGGTGGTCTTCGACTCCAGCAGCGACTACCAGACCTACGCCGGCACCATCTTCGGCATCAGCACCGACAACGGCGGCATGTACCTGGAGGGTGACCCGGCGGTCGTCGGCAACCAGCCGCGGTTCATCGCCTACGAGGCGGAGTGGGTGCGCCCGGCCTTCCAGATCTGGAACCTCAACCACGAGTACACCCACTACCTCGACGGCCGGTTCGACATGTACGGCGACTTCAACGCCGGCGTGACCACCCCGACCATCTGGTGGATCGAGGGCTTCGCCGAGTACGTCTCGTACTCGTACCGCAACGTCGTGTACGACGACGCGATCGCCCAGGCCGCCAAGCACACCTACGCGTTGAGCACCCTGTTCGGCACCACCTACGAGAACGCCGACCAGACCCGGATCTACAACTGGGGCTACCTCGCCGTCCGTTACATGCTGCAGTCGCACCGCGCCGACGTCGACGCCCTGCTCGCCAAGTACCGCGCCGGCGACTGGACGGGTGCCCGCACGTACCTGACCGCCACCGTCGGCACCCGCTACGACGCCGACTTCGCCACCTGGCTCACCGCCTGCGCGGCCGGCGGCTGCGCAGGCGGCACCAACCCGCCCGCCAACCAGGCGCCGATCGCCGGGTTCGGCGTCGCCACCAACGACCTGACGGCGACCTTCACCGACGCCTCGACCGATGCGGACGGCACCGTCGCCGCGCGCTCCTGGAACTTCGGTGACGGCGCCACCTCCAGTGCGGCCAACCCGGTCAGGACCTACCAGGCGGCCGGCACCTACACCGTCACCCTCACGGTCACCGACGACAAGGGCGCCACCGCCACCGCCACCAGGAGCGTCACCGTCACCTCCGTCCCGGAGTGCACGGCCGCCGACAGCCGCCAGCTCGGCCAGAACTGCCGTCGCTCCAACCTGTCCGCGACCACCGGCAACTACAGCTACCTGTACCTCTACCTGCCCGCCGGCACCAAGCAGTTGACCATCACCAGCAGCGGCGGCACCGGCAACGCCGACCTCTACTACAGCGCCAACGGCTGGGCCACCACCGGCTCCTACACGGCGAAGTCCACCAGCACCGGCAACGCCGAGACGCTCACCGTCACCAACCCGCCCGCCGGGCCGGTCTACATCAGCCTGCACGCCCAGCAGGGCTTCACCGGTGCCACCGTGAAGACCCTCTACTGAGCAGCCGCACCCACCGGACCGCCCCGCCGGGACGCAGCAGCGTCCCGGCGGGGCGGTCCGCGTCCGCGCGTGCGCCCCGGGGCGGACGCGGGAACCGTCGAGAACGGGGTGCGGGCCGGCCCAGGGGCTAACCTGGATCATGCGTGCCGCCGGACCGCGAGCAGGGGGAATGTCATGGCAGGACCGGAACGTCCTTATCCGACCGAAGAGTTCCTCCGGGCCTGTCGGGCGGAGATCGCCTCGGCCAGGCGCCACGACGGTTCGGCCGGCCCGGCCGACGTCGTCCTGCTGCACAGCGGGCGGCAGACCGGCGGCGGTGAGTTCCGGGAGTACGTCTTCCGCTGCAGGAACTGGCGGGACACCCTGGACGGGCGCGCCCTGCTGATCCGGTCCGAGGGGAGCCGTCGGGAGTGGTCGCCGGCCGAGGCGACCCGTGGCCCGGACGGCGCCGTGCGCGTGCGGACCGTCGCCGACCTCGGCACGGACCGGGTCAAGGCCGAACTGCGCGAGGACGATGCCGGCAACTGGGTCGCCCTGCTCAAGCGCCTCGAAGCGGTCGGCACCCCGGAGAGCCCGCTGGAGACCGCGATGGCGGGCCTGTTGCTCGACCAGGGTGACGCCGTGGTCGGCCAGGTGCCGGACCCGCACCGCTGGGTCGCCGGCTGGCACGGACTCCAGCTGAACGACCGTCAGCGCCGCGCCGTGGCGCAGGCGCTCGGCAGCCGGATCCTCTTCCTCTGGGGCCCGCCCGGTACCGGCAAGACCGACGTCGTCTCGTACATCGTCGAAGGCTGCTACCGGCAGGGGCACCGGGTGCTCTTCCTGGCCCCCACCAACGTCGCGGTCGACCAGGCCTTGGAGCGGATCTGCGAACTGCTGCAGCGGGAGGACGGATTCGACTCCGGCCTGGTCCAGCGCGCCGGCCGGATCGTCGTCCCCGGCCTGGGCCTGCGCTTCGGTGAGCAGGTCGACGAGGAGCGGATCACCGCCCGGGTGAACGCCGCGATCGACGCCCGACTGGCGCTCGCCAAGCCGGAACTGGACGGCGTACGGGCCGCGCTGGCCCTCCACGACGAGAGCCGGCGACTGGCCGCGAGCCTGGACGGCGCCCGGGCCCGGCAGCGCGAGGCCGCCGCCGAGCGGGATGCGGCCGCTCACCGGCTGCTGGCGGCCGACGCGGCCGCGGCCGGGCTTCGCCTGCGACTCGCCCAGGCTCCTTCGGCCCAGGGCCGGTTCGCGGACCGCAAGCAGGCGAAGCTCGACGAACTGCGGGCGGACCTCGCCGGAGAGATCGAGGCCACCGCCGCCGCCGCGCTGGCCCAGCAGGGCGCCGCCACGCGCCTCGCCCGGGCCGAGGGCGAGATCCCTGCACTGGAGGCGCAGCAGCAGCGCGCCGTCACCGCGCTCGCCGGCTCGCCGCCCCGGGCCGCACTGGAGGCCCGGGCCAAGGAGCTCCACCAGCTGATCCAGGACCTCGACGCCGAGCGGCGCCGGCTTCAGGACGCCGTCCGGGCCCGCTGCCGGGTGCTCGGCACCACCGTGGCCCGGGCCGTGCAGTCCCGCCGGCTGTTGGACGAGATCGACGTCGTGGTGATCGACGAGGCGGGGATGGTCGACCTCCCGTCCGCCTGGGTAGCTGCCGGTCTGGCGGGCAAGCGGGTGGTGGTGGCCGGGGACTTCCGGCAGTTGCCCGCGGTCACCAAGGCGGCCAGCGACGACGCCGACAAGGACCAGCAGCCGCACTCGCGGCAGTGGGCCGCCCGGGACGCCTTCCACGCCGCCGGGCTGGTCGGCACGGACGGCGCGGCCCGGGCCCGGGACCCCCGGCTCGTCGGCCTGGACACCCAGTACCGGATGCACCCGGCGATCTGCGGGCTGGTCAACGCGGTGGCCTACCCGGACGCGCCGCTGCGCACCGGCCGACCGGACGGCAGCCGGCTGCCGGACTCGCCGCTGCTGCCCGGGCCGCTCGTCCTGCTCGACACCTCCGGTCAGCGGGTGCCGGGTTCCGGCTCGGGTGCGCACCGGACCAACGCCGTGCACGAGGCGGTGATCCACGAACTGGTCCGCGGCCTGCAGTACGACGGGGTCCTCCCCGCGCGGGTCCCGGCGGGGGAGGACGGGCCGGGGCCTGGGGCGCGGCTCGCGGTCATCGCGCCGTACAAGGACCAGGTGCGCCGGCTGAGCGAGGGGCTGCGGCACCGGTTCGGGGAGGAGTACGAGGGGCTGGTCGACACCGTGCACCGGTTCCAGGGCAGCCAGCGGCCGCTGGTGGTGATCGACATGGTGGCGGGCGCGGGGCCGAAGCCCGGCTTCTTCTACGAGGGGACGGGTCTGACCTCCACCACGACCCGGCTGCTCAACGTCGCGGCCAGCCGTGCCCAGGACCACCTGGTGGTGGTCGCCGACGTCGCGCATCTGCGCGAACACCTGGCGCCGCACAGCGAGGCGCTGGTGATGCTGGACCATCTGGAGCGGCATGCCGTCCGGCTTCCGGTGGCGGAGCTGGTGCCGGTTCGGCAGGCGGCCGAGCTGGCCGGCCTGGCTGAGGACGAGCTGGCGCGGCCCGCGTTCTTCCCCGCCGACGAGGTGGGCCGGGCGGTGGCCTGGGACATCGGCCGGGCGGTCACCGGCATCGACGTCTACTGCGCCTTCCTCAACGCCAACGCCGTGGACCACTGGATCGGGCCGCTGGGGGAGCGGGCCGCCGCCGGGGTCGCGGTCACCGTCCACACCAGGGACCACAGCGGGGACGTCCGGGCGAGCTGGCTGGTCGAACGGCTCCGGGGGAGCGGCATCACGGTGCTCCAGCGGGAGCGGATGCACGAGAAGGTGCTGATCGTCGACGACAGCGTCCTGTGGCACGGTTCGCTGAACCTGCTGGCGAAGGTCGGGCCGACCGATCTGATGATGCGGCTCACCGATCCGGAGTCCTGCCGCAGGGTGCGGCGGATCATGACGCAGGCCCGGCCGGGCGACGAGAAGCGCTGGGAGCGGCCGGGCGGTGCCGACCCGCGGGTACGCGCGGCCGTGCCCTCCCGGGTGCCCGCTCCGCCAACCACGCCCGGTCCGCCCGGTGCGGGCGGTGCGACCACGGCGGCCGGCGTTCCGGCCGGGACGGTCCCGGGCGACGTGGTCGGGGGGCGCCTCTACCTCAAGGTGCCCTACGAGGAGAAGGACGAGGCCAGGCGCCTGGTCCGGGCCCGCTGGGACGGCGCCCTGAAGCTCTGGTGGGTGGACGCGGCCACCGACCGGGCGACGGTACGGCGCTGGCTGCCGTAGCCGGCTCCGGTGGCAGATTCCGGTCCGCCCGGGGAAGGTGGGCGAGGGGTTACCACCAGGGAGACGGAATGCCTGAAGTCACTGATCCGTACGTGCCCGGCCAGCCCTGCTGGGTCGATCTGATGGCCGACGACCAGCAGGCTGCGCTGGACTTCTACCGGGACCTGTTCGGCTGGCAGGGCGAGCTGGGCCCGCCGGAGTTCGGCGGCTACTCGGTGTGCACGCTGAACGGCAGGGCGGTGGCCGGGATCGGCCCCACCATGGCGCCCGAGGGGATGCCCAAGCCGCCGGTCGCCTGGACGACCCACCTGTCCACCGACGACGCCGACGCCGCCCAGCGGGCCGTCACCGAGGCGGGCGGCACGGTGCTGGTCCCGGTGATGGACGTCGGCACCACCGGGCGGATGCAGATCGTGGCGGACCCGACCGGCGCCGTGTTCGGGATCTGGCAGGCCGGCGACTTCGCCGGCGCCGCCGTCAGCGGCGAGCACGGCGCACTGGTCTGGAACGACCTCCACACCAACGACATCCCCGCCGCAAGCGCCTTCTACCGCGCCGTCTTCGATGCCGAGATCGCCCCGATGGAGGGCGCCGAGGGCTACAACTCCTTCAACCTCGGCGGCCGCAGCCTCGGCGGGGTGGCCGACCTCGCGAACGAGCCGCCCGGCACGCCCCCGCACTGGCTGACGTACTTCGCCGTCGACGACCCGGACCGTACGGTCGACCAGCTGGTGAAGAAGGGCGGCAAGGCCCTCATCCCGCCCTTCGACATGGTCGCCGGCCGGATGGCGGTCGTCGCCGACCCGCAGGGCGCGGTCTTCGCGGTGATCGCACCGCTCCCGATGTAGCCCCGCCGTCCGCGTCCTCGTCCCGGGCGATCCCGCCGGAGGCGAGGGCGCGGACCTGGAGCGCCCGGACCGGTCGGGATGCGCGCCTGCCGCAGCCCGTCGATCCGGTCGCGAGGGTACGAATCACGCAGCCCGGCGCCCGCGGCCCGGGAATGCAGGAAGTGGCGGGCGTGCGCATAAACGCCCGGCCCTACCCGGACCCCCCGCCGGCCGCCAAAGGGGGGCGCGGGGGGGGCCCAACCCATAAACCCCCAAGAGTGGAGGAGGTGAGGCG
>NZ_JBHUSG010000083.1:0-6041 GCF_042673745.1 Kitasatospora sp. NPDC057015 | reverse complement strand
CCCCGCCCCGGGGCGCGGGGCGGCGGGGCTCCCCACCCCCCCCCCCGGGCCCCCCGGGCCGGGTTTGCGTGCCGGGGCGGTGTATGACCCCCCCCCCCCCCACTTCCGCTGACGCCCGTAGGCCGTCATTCGGTGTCCGAGGGGGGACACAAACCATTTCCCCACCTGGATTCGTGCTGGTCAGCGACCTGTATCTGGACTCGGCGGCGAGCGGAGCCGGGGGTTCCTGAGGCCGCCATCGCCATGGGGCAACCCCGAACGAAGGAGACGGGGGCGCTACGCGCCGTTTGCCCGCCCCGGCCGGGCCGGCTGACCCTCGCCTGCGCGGGGAGGAGGAGCCGACGGTGCCGCGGCTGTCGAAGCCCGCAGGCTGATCCCCGATGGAGGTCAGAATCCCTTTGCCTCGCGCCAGACCTTGAGCTGTGCGGCGATCTTCGTGTCCGCGCGGAGCTTGTCGGGAGTGCCCGTGAAGGCCCGGACACGCTCAAGCAGGACGCGGTCCTCCCGCTCGGTGAGCTTGGGTGCCACGAGTTCCACCAGCTCGACCCACTTCTGCCGCGGCAGCGTGTCCCCCAGCTTCGGGATGATCGACTGGAAGGCGAAGGAGCGGAGCGCGTATGCGGCCTGCGGTCCGTCGAACCGCTTGATGAGCTCGGTGTAGTAGGGCTCGGCGTTCCAGGCGGTGCCGTAGCCGTTCGTCAGGAAGACGTTCACGAGCGTGGCGACGTAGGGGGCTGTCAGGAGCTCGGGCACCTCGCCGTGGCGGCCGACGACGTCGCGGAGGCGCCGTGCGACCGGCGGCTCCTCGTAGAAGTTGTTCATTCCCTGGTGAGCCCGGAGGAGGTCATCCAGGGCCTCCTGGATCTCCACGAGTCGGTCAGACTCGGGAAGGTAGGCCGCTCCGCCGTCGACCAGCTCCAAGAGCTCCTTGGCCCGGTCGGCTCGGTCCTTGTCTGCGTTGGCTCGGAAGCGCGCGAGCTTGACTCCAAGCTCGCGGCGAGTGTCCTCGCTGACGAACGGCCAGAGCTCGGGCCAGAGCAGTCGGACGTTGTCCAGGACATGCGGGTCTGCCGTGGGCGGGGTGTAGATGCCGAACAGCCCGTTGGCCAGGTTGTTGGCCTGCTCATGAGGGAGTCCGTCGAAGAAGGTGGCCGCGTTCTTCAGCTCGGCCTCGGCGAGCGCCGCCGCCTTGACGTTGTAGAGAAGCCTGCCGATCTCCGCGACGACAGGCCGCGTCTTGAGCTGCATGACCTCCCGGATGCAGGTCTGCAACCAGTCGGCGAGCTTCAGGCCTGTCAGCTTCTCGACGTTGGGATGCGCGGCACTCGCGTGGTTCCGCATGTAGTTGATGTGGGTCAGCTGATGGTGAGCGACATCGCTGATGAGCTGGATCTTCTTGGCAGCGTCCAGCAACGCGGCGTCGTTGATCTTGGAGAGGTCGTCGCGGGTCTGAAGTGCCGCCCGACGGGCCGGGTCGCTCTCGGCGAGGTCGAAGAAGTAGGCCACGTCGAAGTCTGCCACCCGGTCCCGCAGCTGGGTGATCGTCTCGTCCCAGAGATAGCTCAGGGCGGCGTCGAACAGGCCGGCGGCTCCGGCGAGGATCATCTTGGAGATGTAGGGGGACCGTGCCAGCTGCGTGGCGTCGAGCTCGCCGAGGATGTCCGGGGTGTTCTTGAGCAGGACGTGGCGGTCCCCGGGGCTGACGATGATGTTGTCGGTCGGCAGACCCCACTCGTTGAGCACCGAGAGTATGAACTCTTCGAACGCCACCAGATCAGCGCGTGCGGCACTCACCAGATCCTTCCGCTCGGTGGATGCGGGCAGGTTCTGCGGGGCGTCAGCGCTCACGGAATCTCCTTCGTGGGTTGAGGTGGCTCTCCGCGGGGGCATCAGCGGCGGCAAGTAGAGCGAGCCTCCCCGGGTGAGGCTCTCCGAGGATATCCATCAAGGGTCTCCGCGAGCACGCTATTTCGTTAACCTGCAACGCAGTTGACGTGCTCGCGCTAGTGGCTGGACGTGCCTCCCGTTGGGCATTCCTGGGAGGTTGCGTCTGGGCCTGGGACCGGACTTCGCCGCTCCCAGGCCCAGACGCGGTGTCAGGGGCGGCCGAGGGCGCGGTGGATCCAGCCGGCGGCCGGCTAGGAGCTGTCCGGCCGATCATGTGACTGGCTCGCGTGTCACTCGTTGGTCTGGGTATGGGGCGGGATCGGCGTGGTGACTTGTCGGATGCCGAGTGGGAACGGCTGCAGCCGTTCCTTCCGGTGAGCAATGGCCGTTGCGGCCGGTGGCGGGACCACCGGCAGGTGATCGACGGGATTTTGCACCGAGTGCGGACCGGGGTGCAGTGGCGTGACCTGCCCGAGCGGTTCGGACCGTGGAAGACGGTCTACGAACGCCGTGCGCCGTGAGGCGCTTTGTTGGATCCCCGGAGTATCCGGGATGAACTCGGAGGAGGTTCTTGGGTCACCTGACTTACCTGGCGGTGAAAGCCAAAGGGGACCGTAGCATGTCAGGAAAGCGGTAGCCGATCTGAAGGTGCATGACGACGGAGCGCCGCAAGGCCCGCGCAATATGGTCAAAGCTGGATTGCTTAAAGCCTAATTTCCAGGGGCACAAGTAGAAACCCATCGGAACAGCACCTGAAACCGATGCTCTCATCCTGCCTGGCTATGTGTCGTTTGGCTGGGCACCTCCGGGATGGGAGACGCCTCCCAATGAGGGCGGCTAAGGAAATGAGTGGGCGACCTAAGTTGCGCTAGATACGTACAACAAAGACGTACCACGGGATCGCCTACGGGACGAGAGTCCTATGGTGACGGAGTGCCCGTAGTAGTCGCAGGAGTGACGACCTGCCAGGGAGGCCGGGAAAGCCGGACCGCAGGGCGAAGGGGCACAGGTGATTACGACGTCCAGGAGAGGGAGGTATGCGTAATGCAGAGTGCTGGAACAGTACTGGACGTCATTCGAGATCGCGGCAAGCGAGGTTTGCCGCTGGAGAGGATCTACAGGCAACTGTTCAACAGGGATCTCTTTCTTGTGGCGTACGGGCGCATCTACCGGAACAACGGTGCGATGACGCCTGGAGTCACAGGGGAGACGGTCGACGGAATGTCGATAGTGAAGATCGACGCGATCATCGAGAGGCTCCGTTCGGAGTCCTACCGGTGGACGCCGGTCAAGCGGGTATACATCGAAAAGAAGGGAAACTCGAAGAAGAAGCGCCCGCTCGGCTTGCCGACGTGGTCGGACAAACTCGTCGCCGAAGTGGTCCGCCTCTTGCTGGAGGCGTACTACGACGTCCAGTTCTCCGACCGATCCCACGGCTTTCGCACCGGTCGCGGATGCCACACGGCACTGCAGGAGGTAGTGAAAAGCTGGACTGGAACACGCTGGTTCATCGAGGGTGATATCTCTGATTGCTTCGGCGGTTTGGATCACGAGGTCATGCTCACGATCCTCGGGGAGAAGATCCACGATGGCCGATTCGTGCAGCTCATTCGCTGCATGCTTCGTGCTGGGTATCTGGAGGACTGGCAGTGGAACGCCACGCTCAGCGGCGCGCCACAGGGCGGGGTCGTCTCGCCCGTGCTGTCCAACATCTACCTCGACCGGCTGGACCGGTTCGTTGAGCAGGAACTACTGCCGGACTACAACCTAGGAAGGCAGAGGCGGCATCACCCTGAATACCATCGGCTGGATGCCCGGATGTGGCGGGCGGTAGCGCGCGGCGACAAGGCCGCAGCACGAGAGCTGCGTCTCAAGCGGCGCTCGCTACCGAGCTTGGACCCGCACGATCCGGGATTCCGCCGACTTCGGTACGTCAGATATGCTGACGACTGGCTACTCGGGTTTGCTGGGCCGAAGAACGAAGCCGAAGAGATCAAGTCACGGATCAGAGAGTTCCTTCATGCTGACCTGAAGCTGAGCCTCTCTGAACCAAAGACTCTCATCACGCACGCCTCCAGCCAGGCGGCGCGCTTCCTCGGCTACGAGGTCAAAGCACAGCGGTGCGACACGAAACTCACCGGCCCTCGCCGTTCAGCCAACGGCATCATTGGGCTGTTCGTGCCGCAGGAGTTAGTCCGACAGCGGTGCGCGCCGTACATGCGAAACGGGAAACCCTACCAGCGCGGAGTACTCCTCCATGACAGCGACTTCTCAATCGTCGCTGCATACCAAGCTGAGTACCGTGGACTCGTTCAGTACTACTTGCTGGCGCAGGATGTCTCACGCCTATCGCGTCTTCGCTGGGTCATGGAGACATCCATGCTCAAGACGCTCGCCTCCAAGCATCGAACCTCCGCAACGCGGATGGCTCGGAAATATAAAGCGGTCGTCGCCACTCCGGACGGTCCGCGAACATGCTTCGAGGTGAGAGTCTCACGAGGCGCCGACAAGAAACCACTGGTGGCCCGCTTCGGGGGCATCCCCTTGAAGCGGCAGCGCACGACGGAAGTCACCGACAAGGAGCCGCTGCCTATGACGTATTTCGGAAGGAACGAACTCGTCAAACGGCTCTTGGCCGACACGTGCGAGATGTGCGGGTCAACGGAAAGGGTGGAGGTTCACCATATCCGCAAGCTCGCAGACCTGAACAAGCCGGGTCGGCCCGCCCGTCCAGTGTGGGCGTTGATTATGGCGTCGCGCAGGCGAAAGACCCTGGTGGTCTGCCAGGCGTGTCACAACGGAATCCACGCCGGACGGGCTTCTTCGTCCACTCGAAGAGCGTCACTGGAGAGCGGTGTGCTGGGAAACTAGCCCGCACCGTTCGGGAAGGGGCCGTCGGAAAAGGACTCGCGCCACGAGCACCTCGCCGGCGGCCTACTTCACACCGGCTGTGGTCTGCGAACGGTACCTGGGAGCTTCTGTTGCAGCGGGTCCAGGCCGCGGCCGACGCCGCGGGTGACATCGACTGGGACGTCTCGATCGACTCGACGAGCGTGCGCGCGCACCAGCACGCGGCCGGCGCCCGCAATGACCCGCCGCCCGCTCTTGCCGCTTCAAAGGGGGACGAGGGGGCGGAACACCAGGCCGAACCCCCATGGCAGAGCCTGGTCGCCCGGCTGGCGGAGGTGGTGCAGGAGGTGAGGGACTGGGCCGCTCGCGGGGCGGCTTCACCAGCAAGATCCACCTGAGCGCCGACGGACGCTGCCGCCCGCTGTCCCTGATCGTCACGCCCGGACAGTGGGGCGACAGCCCCCAGTTCAAGCCGGTGCTGGAGAAGATCCGCGTTCCCCGCCTTGGACCGGGCAGGCCCCGCAAGAAACCCGACAGCGTCTCCGCAGATAAGGCCTACAGCAACCGCCCCTGCCGCGAATACCTGCGACGTCGCGGCATCCCGCACACGATCGCAGAGAAGACCGACAGCCAGGCCGCCCGCCTGCGCAAAGGCTCACGCGGCGGACGGCCACCCGGCTTCGACGAGGACCGCTACAAGAAGCGCAACACCGTCGAACGGGCCATCAACAAGCTCAAGAACCACCGCGCAGTGGCCACCCGCTACGACAAGCGCAGCTACGTGTTCCTCGGCACCGTCACCGCAGCTGCCCTCGTCATCTGGCTCCGCACATGATCGGCCGGACAGCTCCTAGGTGTATTGACCCGCGGGGTTGTTGACGCGCGTCATCGGGGGTTGGCCTCCGAGGGCGGTGTGGCTGCGGTGGTGGTTGTAGGTGTGGAGGAAGGGTTCGAGGGCCTCGGCGCGTTCGGCGTTGCTGGCGTAGGGCTGCAGGTAGGCCCATTCGTCGAGCAGGGTGCGGTTGAAGCGTTCGACCTTGCCGTTTGTCTGGGGCCGGTAGGGCCGGGTTCGCTTGTGGGCGATTCCGGCTGCGGCAAGGACCTCGTGCCAGGCGTGTGACCTGTAGCAGGAGCCGTTGTCGGTCAGGACGCGCTCAACGGTGATGCCGAGGCCGGTGAAGAATGCCTGGGCCCGTCGCCAGAAGGCCACGGTGTCGGCGTACGGCTTTAACTCCCCATCCGCGTACACGTGAACGTCCCCAGGCGCCAGGCCACTTCCGCCTCCCGGGCCTTGGGGTGTGAGC
>NZ_JBHUSG010000082.1:0-21323 GCF_042673745.1 Kitasatospora sp. NPDC057015 | reverse complement strand
CAGGCGCTCAACCTCAACGGCGTCCTGCACCCCAACACCGTCGCCGAGACCTACGGCCGCATCCTCTGCGGCCTCGAACCCAACACCGACCTCCTGTAGCCGGAACCGCGCTGCCCGTTCATGGGGCCGGGGCCCGATCCGGAGCCCCGGCCCCACGAACGCCACCTCCACCGGCTCACCCTGATCCGGAGCCGGGTACCGCGGCGGGGTGTCGCTGTGCGGCCGCCGTCAGCCGGACCGCGCCCCTGCCGTCACTCGAAGCGCGCGGGGTCGCCGGCCCCGCGCCGGACGATCTCCGGCGCGTCGCCGGAGAAGTCGACGACCGTCGTCGGCTCGGTGCCGCAGTCGCCGGAGTCCACCACGGCGTCCAGCACGTGGTCGAGCCGTTCCTTGATCTCCCAGCCCTGGGTCAGCGGTTCGTCCTCACCGGGCAGGAGCAGGGTGCTGGAGACCAGGGGCTCGCCGAGCCCGGCGAGCAGGGCACGGGTGACGACGTGGTCGGGGATCCTTACACCCACCGTCCGCTTCTTCGGGTGCATCAGCCGGCGTGGAACCTCCCTGGTGGCGGGGAGGATGAAGGTGTAGCTGCCCGGCGTCGCCGCCTTGACGGCGCGGAAGACGTCGTTGTCGATGTGGACGAACTGCCCCAGCTGGGCGAAGCTCTCGCACATCAGGGTGAAGTGGTGGCGCTCGTCGAGACGCCGGATCGACCGGATCCGTTCGAGGCCCTCGTGGTTGCCCATCTGGCAGCCGAGGGCGAAACAGGAGTCGGTCGGGTACGCGATGAGGGCTCCGGAACGGAGGCTGTCGACCACCGTGCCGATGGTCCGGGCCTGAGGGGACTGCGGGTGCACGTCGAAGTACTTCGCCATTGGCCGACCCTACGGGATCCGGCCGGTCCGGGCCCGTCTCCGGTCCACCGTCGGAGTGCCGGTGTCGCTGTGCCCGGCCTCCTCGTCCGCCCGCGCGTCGCACCCGCGGCGCCCTCCCGGCGGCTTCGCGCCGCCGCCCGCGCGTCCGTGGGGGAGCGCCGGCGGCGGCCGTGGGCGCAGGTGGCCGGCCACCGCCGGCCGGCCGCCTGCGTCCTGCGGAGGCCGTTCCCGCCCGTCAGTGGGAGTAGACGCCGATCTCGTCGAGGGAGTACCGATTGTCGGTGCCCCGTTCGAGCAGGGTGATGCGGACGTGGCGGGCGTCGACCGGCGCGAAGGCGCGGTTCTCCAGCCCGCCGCCGGCCCCGGTCGCGGCGTACACCGTGCGCCAGGTGGCGCCGTCGGTGGAGACCTCGATCCGGTAGGACTTCGCGTACTGGTCGGACCAGTCGAGGACGGTCCGGCCGACCTTGCGCACCGCGCCGAGGTCCACGCTGATCCAGGCCGTGGCGACCGTCTTGCTGGCCCAGCGGGTGCCGGTGTTGCCGTCGACGGCCTGGCGGGGCGGGTAGGCGACCACGACGGCGTCCTGGTAGTCGGAGGCGGTCGCCTTGGCGCCCGTCGCCAGGTTGGCCAGGTCGTCGCCGCGGCGGGCCGGGAACTCCACGACCTGCTGGTACGTCGGGCGGTTCTGCCAGGCGATCCGGGGGACGGTGATGCCGCCCATCGCCCGGTGCACGATGGAGTCGGCGCAGAGCTGGTCGCCGGCGCCGCAGTACTTGTCGGCGGGGTAGGTGGTGGCGGCGGGCGTGGCGGCGGCCGCGGTCAGGGTGTCGAGGAGCACCTGCCGGCAGGCCGTCAGGGAGCCGCCGCCGCAGTAGGTGCGGTCGAGCGACCCCTGGACGGGACGGCCGAGAACGGTCCGCAGGTCCTTGTCGACGTACGACCACCAACCGTGCTGGAACGCCGACCCCTTGTGGGCCTCGCCCGCGGCGATGCTGCTGCCGCCGCCGCCCGAGCCCTGCTGGCCGCCCGAGGGCGACTCGTTGATCGGGGCGACGGCGGTCAGCGCGCGGTAGGCGCCGTCGCCGAGGCCTGGGCGGAACTCGCCCTCGACGAGCAGCGGCCACCAGGCGTCGAGGATCCGGATCGCCTCGGCGTCCGCGTAGACGCCGTCGCCCTTGTGCGCCTCGCGCCGGTGGGAGCCCGACGTCCGCCAGGCGCGGAGCTTGGCGACGGCGGCGGCCTGCGCCGGGTCGGTGACCGGCGCGGAGTCGAGGACGGCCAGCAGCTCCGGCAGCACCTGGTCGGCCCGCAGGTCCACGGCGGCCGCGTCCTCCATGGCGGTGACCAGATCCGCGCGGGTGACCTTGCCGCGTGCGACGAGGGCCGAGACCCGGTCGTCGAGCAGGTCGGCGCGGTGCACGGCGCCGTTGCCCCAGGCGGAGGTGAAGCCGGGCGCCTGCTTGTTGTTCCAGCTGACGTAGTAGTCCTGGTCGACCGACTGGGGGTGCCGGGCCGGCGGTTCGACGGCCGAGGTGTTGGCGGCGCGGTCCCAGTCCTGCCAGGTGTAGCCGGGGCGGGCCAGGATCGGCAGGTCAGGGTCGGTGCCGGCGGCGCGGACCGGGTCGGTGCCGGAGTTGTAGTAGGCGGTGTGGTCGGCGTCGGCGTAGAACCAGTTGAAGGTGTAGCCGACGTGCTGCGCCGCCTGCTGGAACGTCGCGGCGGAGGTCACCGCGGACGGGTCGTTGAACTCCTGGAACCCGATCACCGAGTCCAGGTCGTGCCGGTAGGTGGCGCGCAGTGCGGTGAAGGCGACCGGCCGGCCGGCGACGGTGCCGGTGTGGGTGAGCAGGCCGTAGGCCGAGCGCAGGGTCTCCAGGTCGTACGCGCCGGCGGCGGTGGAGTCGGCGGTGGTCGGTGCCCAGGAGTTGTGCTGGACGAGCGACTCGAAGGGGGTGCAGACGCCGTCCAGGAGGTAGCTGCGGGAGGCGGTGGTCGCGGCGGCGCCGGAGGGTTCGCAGAGGTCGACGGTGAAGGTGTCGGTGATGTCCTGGTTGGCGGAGGTGGCGCTCCAGGCGTAGTCCGCGCCGCGGCCGATCTCGACGTAGAAGCTCAGGCCGGGGAAGGAGGCGCCGCGGCTGCGCAGCCCGGGCCCGTCGAGTTCCTGCACCATGAGGATCTGCGGGGCGTAGTAGCCGGTCTGCGGGCCGAAGACGGCGACCGGGTGGCCGGAGGCGGTGTGCGCCCCGGAGACCAGCAGGGCGTTGGACATGCCCTTCTTCGCGGTGATCAGGTCGGCGGGGAGCACGCCCTCGGCGGCCGTGGCCGTATCCGTGGTGGCGGCGGCGTTCGCAGCGGCGGCGACGGTGGCCGCCGTCGCCCCGGTGCCGGTGCCGCCCCGGGTGTGGGCGAAGGCGGCGACCGAGCCCGCGTCGGGGAGCGCGGTGCCCACCGGGTTCGCGGGCGAGGCGGCGTAGGGGAACGTGGTGCCGTCGTGCACGGTGGCGGTCGCCTCGGGGTCGTCGCCGGACCGCCAGGCGGCGTAGGCGCGGTCGCCCTCGGCGGTGCCGAGCCGCTGGCGGAGGGCGATCCGGGCGAGGGCGTTCTCGACCTCGCCGCCGCCCCCGCCGCCGAAGATCGCGCCGATCACCGAGGAGACGGCGACGACGTCGGTGGCGGTGAAGGGCTGGATGGTGGAGCCGTGGCCGGTGAGCACGTACTCACCCGGGTAGTTGTCGGCGGCGACGTCCGCCGCGGCGAAGGCGTTGAGGCCGGCGACGTAGTCCTGGATGTCCTGGTAGGCCTGGACGCCGCGGGCCCCCGAGGCGCGCACCCGGTCCAGCTGTTGCTGGAGGTCGGCCTCGGTGTACGGCGCGACGGCCCACAGGCTCTGCTCCAGCGCGCGGTTGCCCGCCGCGCCGCCGGCGAAGGAGGAGAGCTGTCCGCGGCCGACGTGGCGCAGCACGTCGATCAGCCAGAGGCGGTCCTGTCCGGCGGCGTAGCCGGCGCCGAACTCGGTGTCCGCGCGGGTGGTGCCCTTGATGTGCGGGGTGCCGGTGGCCTTGTCGCGGGTGATGGTGACGCCGGGACGCGGGGTGAGGGTGCTCTCGGTCTGGCCGGCGGGCACCCCGAACGAGGCGTCGTTGAAGTAGGCGGCGAGCTGGTCGTCCGTCAATCCGGAGTAGTCGTGCAGCAGGTTGTCGTACCGCTCGACCTGGTCGGCGGAGTGGGCCGGGCGCGTGCCGACGCTCTGGTGGAGCAGGATCCCGGCGAGGGTGGCGTGGCCGTTCTCGCCCGCGGTGAGGATGTCCTGGCACTGGCCGAGGCAGGGGTCGCCGGGGGCCGGGGCGGGGCCGGCGGCCGGGGCGGCGGGTGTGGCCGCGACGGCGCCCAGCAGCAGGGCGGCGGCGGTCAGGGCCGCGAGGGCGGCGGAGCGCAGCCGGCGGCGCGGACGGCGGGCCGGGTGAGTGGCCGGGCGCGGGGACGGGTGGCGGGGCGGAACAGGAGCTGGGGGCACCTGAGCCTCTTCCTTGGCGGCGGAGTGGGGGCGGTCGGTGCGTCCCGGAGCGGGACGCACGCGAACGCTAGCCCCGCTCCCGTACCCGCCGGTAGAGCGATCGCGGAACCCGCCATGGGACCGTAACGCGGCGGACACACTGGCCCCCTGAGGCACGGTCAGAACGGTCGCACGGTGCCTGGCCGGGCCGCGGCTCCCCGCCCGCGCGGGCCGGGGAGCCGCCGTGGCCGGAGCCTCAGATGCGGAAGATCGACCCCACGAACTCCGCCAGCAGCCGCTCCTTGAGCGGCCCCGGCAGGGCGTCGAGGAGCACCAGGACGGGGGCCGTCCGGGTCGGCAGTCCGGCGTTCGGGTCGAGCCCGGCGAAGGCGAGGACGCCGGCGACGTCCTCGGGGCCGAGGGTGTCCGGGTCGAGGCCCGCGGCCAGCTCGGCCAGCGCGGGGTCGACCGCGACGGGTGCCAGGGCGCGGGCGGCCTTCAGCGCGTCCGCGAGGTCGGCCAGCAGCGCCTCCACCCGGTCCGCCGTCGCCGGGGTGAGGGTGAGGTGCAGGTTGGGCGGCAGACCGTCGAAGGACAGCTGCGGCTGGAGGTACCAGCCGCGTTCGCGCATCTCGTCGGCGAGGTGCAGCAGCAGGCTGAGGTCGGGCCCGCCGTCGGTGTCGAGGGTGAAGGCGACCAGGGCGGCGGCGGGGTCGCCCAGCACGCGGACGCCGGGGGTGGCGCGCAGTCCGGCGAGCAGCCGGTCGGACGCGTCGGCCACCCGCGCTGCCAGCGCGGTGTAGCCGTCCTCGCCGACGTGTTGCAGGGCCGCCCACGCCTGGGCGAGCAGCCCACCCGACTTGGTGCCCTGCACGGTCGGGTTGACGACGGGGTAGCCCGGCCAGCCCGCGTGCGCGAAGTACTGGTGGCGGCGCAGCTCGGCGTCCCGGTAGAGCACGACCGAGGCGCCCTTGTCGGCGTAGCCGTACTTGTGCAGGTCGACGGAGAGGGAGGTGACGCCCGGCACCGACAGGTCGAACGGCGGGACCTCGCGTCCGGCGCGGCGCAGGAAGGGCAGGATCCAGCCCCCGATGCAGGCGTCCACGTGGCAGAGCACGCCGCGTTCGGCGGCGGCCGCGGCGATCTCCGTCACCGGGTCGGGCACGCCGTGCGCGTAGGACGGGGCGGACGCGACCACGAGGACGGTGTGCTCGTCGATCGCGGCGGCCACGGCGCCGGCGTCCGCCCGGAAGGTGACCGGGTCGACCGGCACCACGACGGGCTGCACGCCGAGGTAGGCGGCGGCCTTGTGGAACGCCGCGTGCGCGGTGGACGGCAGCACCATGCGCGGCTGCGTGACCCCGCGGGTGGCGCGCGCGTGGTCGCGGGCGGTCTTGACGGCGAGCAGGATGCTCTCGGTGCCGCCGCTGGTGAAGGTGCCCTGGCAGCCCGGCGCGCCGAGCACGGCGGCGACCGCCGCGACGATGTCGTTCTCCAGCCGGGCGACGCTGGGGAAGACCGTCATGTCGAGGCCGTTGACGGTCGCGTACGCGCTGTAGGCGGCGGCCGTGAGTTCGTCCAGCCCGTCGAGGCCCGCGTCGTAGACGTAGGCGAAGGTACGGCCGCCGCGGGTCGGGGCGTCGTGGCCGCGCAGGGCCCGCAGTTCGGCGAGGATCTCGGCGGCGGGCCGGCCCGGGCGGAGCGCGGTGGCGGTGTCCGGCGGCGGTGTGGAGCTCGGGGCGTCGGGGGTGGTGGCGTCAGCCGGCACGGGTGGGTCCGTCCTTCGGTGCGTCGGGAGCGGTCGGGATGGTCTGGATGGCGGAAGTGGCCGGGGCGCTGCCCGGAGCGCCCGGGGTGTCGGCCGCGCTCTGCGCGCGGTAGCGGTGCAGCAGCCACAGGCCGGCGGCGGCCAGCACGGCGGGCAGCAGACCGGTGCCGACGGTGATGGCGGTGACCGCCGCGTCCGGTTGGGTGACGCGCTCACCGGCGGCCGAGGCCCGGAAGCCGCTCAGCGCCAGCACGGCGGCGAACAGCCCGGCGCCCACGGCGAGGGCCAACGTCTCGGCGGCCGTCCACAGGCCCGTGAAGGTCGCCGCGCGCCTGCTCCCGGTCCGTTCGGCATCGGCCGACAGCGTCTGGGCGAGCATCGTCAGCGGCAGCAACTGCAGCCCCGCGTAGGCGACTCCGACCACGGCTGCCGCACCGTACGCGGCCGCTCCCGCACCCGTGCGGCCCGCCAGGGACAGTGCCGCGGCGCCCACCACGAACAGCACCGAGGCCCACGCCTGCGCCGAGCCGGTGCCCCGGCGGCGGGCCAGCCTGGTCCACAACGGCATCACCAGGACGAGCGGGCCGATCATCGCGGCGAACAGCGGCGTGACCGCCCCCGGCGAGCCGATCGTGTACGTGGCGAAGTACTGCACGCCGGCGAGCATCACGCCCACCGCCAGGGCCTGCACCGTCCACATGCCCGCCAGGTAGCGGAACGCCCGGTTGTCGCGGACGGCGGCGAGCTGCGCGCGCAGCGAGGGCTCGGTACGGCTGCGGGCCACCGCCGGCGCCCGCCGGGTGCTGCGCCAGGCACCGAACATGCCGGCCGCCAGCAGCGCCGCCACCGCCACCCCCATCAGCCGGTAGCCGCCCGGGCCGTCGCCGCCCGCGTGCGCGATCGCCGGTGCGAGCGCGCCGGACAGCAGGATCGCCGCGCCGAGGAAGCCCACCCGCCAGGCGAGCATCCGGCCGCGCTCGCCCTCGTCCTCGGTCATCTCGGCGGGCATCGTCACGTACGGCACCTGGAAGACCGCGTACGCCGTCGCCGCCAGCAGGAACAGCACGGCGACGTAGCCGGCGGCGGCCGCTCCGCGCAGCGGCGGCGCGGCGAACAGCAGCGCGAACAGCGGCGGCAGGGTGCAGGCGCCGATCAGCAGGAACGGCCGGCGCGGGCCCGCCCGCCAGCCGCTGCGGTCGGACAGGGCGCCGACCAGCGGATTGACCAGCACGTCCCAGGCCTTCGGCAGGAACACGGCCGCGCCCGCGACGGCCGCCGGCACGGCGAGCACGTCCGTCAGGTAGTACAGCAGGATCAGGCCTGGCACCGTGCCGAACGTGCCGGTGGCGAGCGACCCCAGGCCGTAGCCGATCCGCACCACGGCGGGCAGCGGCGCCGCGCCCGGCGTGCTCGCCGGCGCGCGGGTGTCCTCGGCGGCGCTCATCGGGCCCCGCCCGCCGCCACCAGCGCGCGGACGCGGGGGAGCACCTCTTCGCCGACCCGGTACGCCTCCTCCAGGTGCGGGTAGCCCGACAGCACGAACTCCTCGATGCCGAGGTCCGCGTACTCGGCCAGCCGCCGCGCGACCTCGTCGTGCGAGCCGACCAGCGCGGTGCCGGCGCCCTCCCGGACGAGACCGACCCCCGCCCACAGGTTCGGGGCGATCTCCAGCGACGCCGAGTCCGCGCGGCCGCCGTGCAGGGCCGCCATCCGGGCCTGCCCGGTGGAGTCCATCCCGGCGTACCGCAACTGCGCCGCCCGGACGGCCTGCGGGTCCATCCGGGCCAGCATGCGGTCCGCCTCCGCCCACGCCTCGGCCGACGTGTCCCGCGCGATGACGTGGATGCGCAGCCCGTGCCGCAGCACCCGGCCGTGCCGCGCGGCGAGGCCGTCCAGCCGCTCGACGCGCTGTGCCAGCGCCTGCGGCGGCTCCCCCCAGTACAGCTGGACGTCGGCCCGGCGGGCCGACACCGCCTCGGCCGCCGGGCTCGCCCCGCCGAAGTACAGCGGCACGGGATGCTCCGTCGCCGGGTCGACCAGGGCGGCTCCCTCGGTGCGCACGTACCGGCCGTCGAGGTCGCCGCCGCGGCCGGCCAGCAGCTCGCGCAGTACGGCCATCACCTCGTCGGTGCGGTCGTAGCGTTCGTCGTGGGCCAGGGCGTCGCCGTAGGCGCGCTGCTCGACCGGGTCGCCGCCGGTCACCACGTTCAACCGCAGCCGGCCGCCGGCGAAGCGGCGGAACGCGTCCGCCTGCTGGGCCAGCAGGGTCGGGCTCGCGAAGCCGGGCCGGAACGCCACCAGGAAGGCGATCCGGTCGGTGTGCTGGGCGACGGCCGTCGCGATGATCCACGGGTCGACGCAGCCCAGGCCGACCGGCGCCAGCAGCGCCGTGAAGCCCACCTGCTCGGCGGCCCGGGCGACCTGCGTGAGGTAGCCGACGTCGGCGCGGCGCCGGGTCGCGGCGAGGGTGCGGCCCTGCACGGCGGTCACGCCGCCCGGATCGCGGCCGTCGCCTCCGGTGGGCAGGAACCAGTGGAACACCAGGTCCCCGGTGCGGGCTGGCAACTGGTCGGGCACGACGGCTCCTCACCGGCGGCGCGCCGTGGCACGCCCCGGGTACGCGGGGACCGGCCGCGAACGGCCGGTGGAAGGACGGCGGGGTGACGGGGTGGTGACGGGGTACTGCGAGGGGGACAGCGGGGTGGCGGAGCGGAGCCGGGTGTGCGGCGGTCGCCGCGTCGTGGCGCCGAGTGGCTGGGCGGGATCCGACGCCGGTCCGGTCGGCCGACCCGTTGTCCGGCCGGTGGCCGGTGGCCGGTGGCCGGTGGCCGCCGGCCGGCGACGCCAGGCCCGGCCGCCGCGGCGCTGACCGCCGCGCAACCGTCAGAGGCGGGGAAGACAGCGACAGGAGCGACAGCGGTGCAGGCGACAGCGGTGCGGTCGGCGCGTGGCCCGGCAGCCGTCCACACCGCCGCAGCGGAGTACGGAGGCTTCGGGGGCCGCGGTTGCGCCTGGCATGGCACAGATCATGAACGACAACCCCGGCTCCCGACAAGGGCCTCCCCGGCATCGGGCCGTCGGGCGGGTGGCGGGCGGCCCCGGCGGCGTCCTGTGGCAGGCTGGTGGCCCATGGACGACGACGCGACGGGCGACGGCGAAACGGACGACCGCGACGCGGGCGAGCGGCCGGCGGCCGTCCCGCTCCTGGTGGTGGACGCCGCCAACGTGGTGGGCTCCGTTCCCGACGGCTGGTGGCGGGACCGCCTCGGCGCGGCGGAGCGGCTGCGCGACGCCCTGGTCACCGTCGCCGCCCGGGGCGTCACCGGCGGGGAAGGGGCGCCGCCGTGGTGCCGTACCGGCCCGCTGGAGGTCGTGCTCGTGGTCGAGGGCGCGGCCCGGGGCACGGCGGAGGTGGCACAGGTGCGGGTCGTGGCCGCGTCCGGCAGCGGGGACGACCGGATCGTCGGCGTCGTCGAGCGCGCCGTGGCCGCCCACCCGGGACGGCGCTGCCTGGTCGTCACCGCGGACCGCGAGCTCCGCTCCCGGGTGGCCGCCCACGGCGCGCTCGTCACCGGCCCGCGCGCCGTCTGGCCGGTGTAGCGCCGCCGGGTCGGTGTAGCGCCGCCTGCCGGGGCCGGCGCCCAGAAGTCGACCGCAGCCCGGTCGGGCTGAGGGCCGCATCGGAGAGGCCGGGCCGGGTCCCTCCCGCCGGTCGGGCCGGTTCTGAGGCTTTCACGGGACGGTGGTTGACGCCGCGTCGGCGACCGCCAGGGCACGCCGGCGGAACTCGGCGGCGGCCTCGGGCTGACCGTCGGCGTCGAGGGCGTCGGCGGCGAGCAGGTAGGCCCTCGTGAGGGCCGTCCCGTACCGGGCGGGACGGTCGTCCAGGTGGGGGCCGACCGCCTGCACGGCGGCGGCCGCGTCCCGCCATGCCCCGGCCACGTCCCCCGGAAGAAGCGACAGTCCGCGCTCCGTCAGTACCACCGCCAGTTTGACGCGCGAGGCCACCATGTTCGGGTGCCTGGATCCCACCACCGGTTCCTTCACCAGGGAGTCCAGCAGGGCGATGGCGTCGTCGGTGCGTCCGACCTGGTGGTAGCAGTAGGCGAGGTTGTGGCGGGTGACGTGGGTGTCGGGGTGCTCGGGGCCGAGCAGGCGCTCGGTGTCGGCCACGACGTGTTCCTGCAGCGTGATGGCGTCCTCGATGCGTCCGGCCTGCCGGTAGGAGCTGGCCAGGTTGTGCCGGGTGACGTGGTTGTCGGCGTGGTCGGGGCCCAGGATGCGTTCGCGGTCGGCGAGGACGCGCTCCTCCATGGTGATCGCCTCGTCGGTGCGTCCTGCCCGCCGGTAGGAGTTGGCGAGGTTGCCACGGGTGGTGAGGGTCTCGGGGTGGTCGGGGCCCAGGAGGCGTTCGCGGTCGGCCACCACCCGCTCCAGCAGCACGGTGGCGTCGTCGGTGCGTCCGACCAACTGGTAGGACGCGGCCAGGTTGTGGCGGGTGGTCAGGGTGTGGGGGTGGTCGGGGCCGAGGAGGCGTTCGCGGTCGGCGAGGACGCCTTCCTCGACGGCGATGGCGTCGGCCATGCGCCCCGCCTGCTGATAGGAGTGCGCGAGGTTGTGGCGGGTGGTGAGGGTGTCGGGGTGCTCGGGGCCGAGCAGGCGTTCGCGCTCGGCCACCACGCGTTCCTGCAGCGTGATGGCGTCGTCGGTGCGTCCTGCCTGCCGGTACGAACCGGCGAGGTTGTTGCGGGCGGTGAGGGTGTGGGGGTGGTCGGGGCCGAGGGTGCGTTCCCGGTCGGCCAGGACGCGCTCTTCGAGAGCGATCGCGTCGGCCGTGCGCCCGGCCTGGTGGTAGGAGGAGGCGACGCCGCTCTGGAAGGCCAGGGTGTCGGGGTGCTCGGGGCCGAGGAGCCGGTCGGCGGTGGCGGCGAGCTGCTCCCAATGGCGGATGCCGGCGGTCTGCAGGCCCGCCTCGTGGAGGCTGAAACCCGAGCGGAAGAGGACCGAGTACCCTGTGCCGGGCTGCTCCCAGAGCCGGTCGCCGGCATGGTCGGCGAGCGTGTCGGTGCTGAGGCGCAGGACGGCTGCGAGGTCGCGGTCCAGGTGGTCTTCCTTCGGCCAGAGGGCCACGAGGGCGTCCGCTGCCGTGCCGTAGGGGCGTTGTCCGGCGGGGACGGTGTCCAGGGTGGCCCGGGCGGTGAGCGCGTGGAGCGTCACCTGCCGGTTCCGCTCCTCCGTGAGGGTGACGAGACTGTAGTTGTGCAGGACGGCGAGCGCATCGAGCGCGTCGTCCACCCGAACCCGCAGCACACCGTCCCCGCCCTCGTCCGCTTCCGCCGGGCGACTGCCGTCCACCGCCGTTGTGCGGGCGCCGGTGAGGTAGTCCAGTACGGGGGTGGTGGCCCAGAGGTCCTCGGGATGCCCGGCCGGGTCGAGGAGCGCGGTCAGGCTCAGTGCGGGGACGGCCAGTGGCTCCTCCTGCCGGGCGGCGTCGAGGGAGAGCAGGAGGGCCGCGGTGACGGATCGCTGGTAGCCGTCGACGCCCGTGCGCGCCGGTAGGACGTCCTCCAGGGTCTGGGCGCGGTCGTGGAACAGCCGCAGGTATCGGCCGGCGCTGCGCCGGCGGCGGATCAGGTAGGCGGCGGCGTAGGCGAGTGCGAGGGGCAGATGTCCGAGTGCCTCGGCGAGGTCGGCGGTCGTGTCGTCCAGCAGGTGTGCGCAGCGGGCCGCTTCGAGGCGCTGGCGCAGGTAGGCAGCTGATTCGCGGGCGGAGTAGACGCCGACGTCGACGAGCGCGCGTCCGGCGTCGCTGGCCTCGGCCCCGCGCAGGCGGGTGGTGGCGATGACCCGTCCTCGTCCGCCGCGGCTCGTGCCGGGCCACAGACCGTCGGGGGTCTGCTCGGTGGCGTTGTCGAGGACGACCAGCCAGGACCTGTCGGTGGTGGCGAGCCACCTCAGGAACGCGTCCGCATCCTGCTCGACCTCTTCCGGGCGCCCGGCTGCCCCGGGTGCCCGGACCTGCCGTGCGGCGTCCGCGTACGCGGCCAGCACACCGGCCGGCTGGGTCGCGTCGGCCCAGACCACCAGGTCGGTGCCCGCGTCCAGTGCCTGCCGGGCGTAGGAGGCGGCGAGCTGGCTCTTGCCGACGCCGCCCTGACCGGCCAGCACCTGGGACAGCACCACGGTCCCGGACCTCTCGCGGGCACTGTCGACGGCCTTGCGCAGTTCGGTCCGGGTCTGGAAGGCGCTGGCCTTCGGCGGGACCGTGCCGACCAGCACCGGCCACTGCACCGGGGCGGGGGCCGCCTCCTGACGGAGGTGGATGTTGACGTCCCGGCCGGCCTGGAAGAGCCGGGCGTTGCCGGAGGCGGTGCCGTGCAGTTCGGTGTGCCCGACGCGGCTGCCCGTGCCGATCGCCGCATCGGAGACGTCACTCCCGGCCGCACCCTCGCGGGGCACCCTGTCCCTGGACGGCGCTCGCGGACCCGGTGGCGCGGCCGGTCCGGGGATCGTCGCCCGGGGCGTCCCGTCGTCGCCGGGAGCCGCGCTGCGAAGGTTTTCGTCGCCGCCCGGGGCCGGGGTGGAGGGCCGCGTCATGTGCGAGGTCCGCTCGGGTCGGTGCCGACGCCGGCGACGGTGATCCCGGCCGCGCCCCGGTCCGCCGCCCCGGACCGCCGTACCCGATGTCGCACCGACATCACTCCCAACTCCCCACCGGCAGAGCCCCCGTGGCTGGGATTGTGCCACCCGCAGGCCCGCTGCCGCGGCTGAACGCGCACACCGCGCCGGCAGCGATCCGCCGGCATCCGGTCGAACGGGAACCGGTCTGATGCGGTGCCGCGGTGCGAGCCCGTCGCACCGCGGCACCGGCAGTCGTTCAGGGGTCTGGGATCAGAGCAGGACGAGGAGGTCGAGCTGCCCGTCGGGCCGCGTGGTGACGGTCGCCTCGCCCGGCCCCTGGGCGGGGTTGAGGTTGAGGTAGTTGGCGGCGGCGTCCGCGTCCGGCTGGATGACGTGGCGCCAGGTCTTCGTCGCCGCGTCCTGACTGGCAAGCGCCTTCTTGGTCTCGGCGGCGGTCGCGCTGAGCTGGGTCATGGGTCACTCCTTCGCATGGTGGGCTGAGGTCGGCGCCCGGATCGGGCGACGGTCGGAAGCTACCACCGGTAGTGGGTCGTATACCTACAGACACGGTGACGGTTCGACTCCGAGTGGAATTTCAGCCCTGTCGGGCCCGGGGACTCCACCTGCACTCCCACTCCGCACTCCCGCCCCGCCGGGGGAGTCGGCCTGATCCGTCACGGCCTGACGCACCGGCGGCCGGCCGTGACGGGGCGCGCTGTCTCAACGCCAGGGCCGCCCGGCTGCACGAGCGCGTACGGACCACGGACGGCCGGGCCGGCCCGGTCCGCCGTGCACCGGCGGTGCCGGCCGCAGTCGCCACCGGGTGGCTGCGGTCGGCCCGACCTGGTGGGGGCTCGGCCAGCCCTTGGCACGATTCGGCCGGGGCCCGGCTAGCGCACCCGGACGTACTGGTCGCCCTTGAAGAAGTACAGGTCACCGGTGCCGCCGGGGACGCGGCAGGCGTCGTCGAGGCCCTTGGCGAAGACACCGTCGACCCCCCAGACCGACGCCAGGCTCTTGGGCCCGGAGGTGATCTTCTCGTCGCGGGTGCGGTAGAGCACGTACTGGTCGCCCTTGAACAGGTAGAGGCTGGTGGGCTCGCCGGGCACGCTGCAGGCCGCGCTGATTCCGGTGGCGAAGGCGGTGCCCTTCAGACCGGCCCAGCCGTCCGCGAGGCTCTTGGGCCCGGAGGTGATCTTCTCGTCGCCGGTGCGGTAGCGCAGGTACTGGTCGCCCTTGAACAGGTAGACGTCGGTGGTGTTGTCCGGGACGAGGGAGGCCGCGTCGATGCCGGAGGCGAAGGCGGTGCCCTTCAGGCCCGACCAGCCGGCCGTGAGGCTCTTGGGCCCGGAGGTGACCTTCTCCTCGCCGACCCTGTAGCGCAGGTACTGGTCGCCCTTGAACAGGTACAGGTCGGTGGCGTTGTCCGGAACGCCGCAGACGGCGTCGAAGCCGGAGGCGAACACGGTGCCCTTCAGACCGGGCCAGCCGGTCGAGAGGGACTTGGTCTGGAGGGCCGCGGGTGGGGTGGGCGTCGTGGTGGCGGCGGGCTCCCCGTCGACCTCGCGGGTGAGTGTCGAGGTCCAGGGACACCAGAAGCAGCCGGGCAGGAAAGCGCCGCAGGCCTCGTCCAGGTGCTCCTCGACATAGCTGGGGTGGGCGTCGCACACCTCGATGGCCATCGCGAAGAAACTGACGGTGGCCGGGTCGAGGTGGTAACTCCAGCCCGGATTGTAGGGGGCGGCCCGCTTGACGATCCGGCCGGTCACGTGGATCTTCTCGCTCTCCTCGCCGCGGAGGATCCTGCGTGCCTCCTCGATCCTGGCGTCGTCGGTCAGCTTGAAGACGAACTCCTCCGGTGCGGGCTGGCACTTGAACGCGAAGTAGGCCTCGGCCATCACATGATCCTCTCGGTCGACGGTGTGCACACGGCCACTCATCGGTAGGTGTGGCACGTGATCAAACGATCCTTGGCCGACGCGGGTTACGCGGGCCTGGGACGGAGCGCAGAGGGAACTGTCGCGGTGCTCGGGCGCACCGTCATGGTGGGCGACGTGCCGGCCCCGCCGCGCCGAATCCTGTGGCCGCTGCGCACCGGCCACCGTCGACCAGGAGACCGGCGAACGCTGCGGGCCCGAGCCGCTGCGTGCGCCGGCACGTCATCGTCGCTCCGGCAGGAAGGCGGTCCGCGGCCGGACGTTCGCCCCGTCCGGCCGTCCGGTGCCGCGAAGAACTTGATGACGATGCTCACCGGGGCCAAGTGCCAGTTCCACCGGGCCCGCTCTCCCTGTCGGCGGCCGGCAGAAGCCGACCTACCGACCCCAGCTGCTGTCCGCCCACAGGCCAGGATCGAGATCTGCGGCTGGTACTAGGTTCACCATGAGATCGGGTACAGGTTTCATGGCACCGTCCTCCTGCGGTGCCCTAGCGTCGTGCCATGACGATTCCAGCTGGACTGAGACGCGCGGTCCTCCGGGCGCAGCGGGACACCGGCTTTCTCGCCGCCGGTGTGCTGCCGCACCTGGCGCTGGTGCCCGTGTGGGCCTGGGCGGCGACGACCACCGCCAGGACGGGGAACTGGCTCCTTACGGTTTCCCTGTCGGCCGCCCTGGTCCTGCTCGGCACACCGGTGCTGACGGCCGTTCAGCGGGCGCGGTACCGGGTGCTCATCGGTGTGGACGTCCCCCGGCTCACCCCCGCCGCGCCGGAACGACGGACGTGGGCCTCGACCGCCCGGTGGCTCGCGGCGACGCGGCCGTGGCGCAAGATCGGCTACCACCTGCTGCTGGGCCCGCTGCTCGCGCTGCTGGAGCTGCTGGTGCTCGCGGTGGCGGCGGTGTGCCTGGCGGGCGTCATCGCCTACGCCTGGTCATGGGCACTGCCAACCGGAATCCGCCGGGGCTGGTTCGGCTACCTGACCCAGGTGCCGGCTTACACAGCGGCTGGACTCCTCCTCCTGTGCGCCCTGCCCTGGACGGCGCGGGCAGTGGCCCGGGCCGAGGCGCGGCTGGCGTCGGGCCTGCTCGGGCCCAGCCGGGCGCAGCGGCTCCAGGAGCGGGTCGATCGGCTGGCCGTGAGCCGGACCGACTTGGTCGAGGCAGTCGACGCGGAGCGCCGCCGGATCGAGCGCGACCTGCACGACGGCACCCAGCAGCGGTTGGTGTCTCTCGCGGTCAACCTGGGTCTGGCCATTGCCACCCGCCCGGACCTGTCGAGTGATGCCCGCGAGGTGATCGCGATGGCGCACCTGGAGGCGAAGGAGGCGATCGCCGAACTCAACGACCTGGTGCGGGGGCTGCACCCGGCCGTGCTCGAAGACCGTGGTCTGGACGCGGCGTTGTCCGGGTTGGCGGCCCGGACACCCCTGCCGGTGCGGCTGCGGGTCAATCTGGAGGAGCGGGTGGCGCCCAACGTGGAGTCGGTCGCGTACTTCGTGATCTCTGAGGCGCTGACCAATGCAACGAAGCACGCCAACGCGACGCGTGCGGAGGTGATGGTCCGTCAGGTCGGCGAGGTGCTGCGAGTACGCGTCACCGACGACGGGCTGGGCGGTGCCGACGGCGCCGCCGGCACGGGGCTGACCGGGCTGGCCAAGCGGGTCGGCTCCCTCGACGGGGCCTTCCACGTCAGCAGCCCCGTCGGCGGGCCCACCACCATCACCGCGGAGCTGCCGTGCGCGCGGTGATCGCCGAGGATTCGGTGTTGTTGCGGGTCGGCCTGATCAAGGTGCTGGAGATGGGCGGGTTCCAGGTCGTCGCGGAAGCCGGCGACGCGGAGGGGCTGTTGGCGGCAGTGGCGGAGCACCGGCCCGAACTCGCGTTGATCGACGTCCGGATGCCGCCCGGCTTCACCGACGAGGGGGTGCGGGCGGCGATGGAGATCCGTCGGCGCTGGCCGGGGACTCCGGTGGTGCTGCTTTCGCAGTACGTGGAGGAGCGCTACGCGGCGGACCTGCTGTCTGCGAACACCAGCGGTGTGGGTTACCTGCTCAAGCAGCGGGTTGCCGATGTCGCCGACTTCGTGGCGGCGGTCCGGCGAGTCGCGGACGGGGGCACGGCCCTGGACCCGCAGGTCGTCGCCCAGTTGCTGCTGCGGCGCGACAGCGACCCGCTCGCGCGGCTGACCCCCCGCGAACGGGAGGTGCTCGGCCTGATGGCCGAGGGGCGCTCCAACGCCGGCATCGCGCAGGCGTTGGTGGTCAGCGAGAGCGCCGTGGCGAAGCACATCAACAACATCTTCGCCAAACTCGACCTGCCCGTGGTCGACGCGGACCACCGTCGTGTCCTGGCCGTGCTGCGGTTCCTCGGGGCGTCCCGGGCCTGACCTTCCGATCCGTGGTCACGATCCACGGCTGGAGTACCGGTACTCCGGCCGTGGATCGCTATTTGGCCGAACTCGCCTTACTGAGTTGCTAGTTGCCAGGAGTTTCGCGCAGTAGGCGGTGGGGGTGGGCCGGGTCCGGTCACTATGCCTTGCGACGGCATCCGGCGAGGAGGGTGGCGACCATGTGCTTGGCGTCGGCCTGGTCGTAGTCGGGGCCGGTGATGCAGAGGTTTCCGATGGCGCGCATGAGCGTGTAGGCGGTGATGCCGGGGCTGAGTTCGTCGGCGGCGGCGCAGGCGTCGAGCAGTGTTGCGCAGGCCGGGACCAGGGTGTTGAGCATGAGGGCGTGGAGGTTCTCCAGCCCCGGATCACCGGATCCCAGGGCGGCGCTGAGGCCGTGCTTGGTCACCAGGAACTCCACGAACGCGTCCGCCCAGCGGGTCAGGGCGGTGAACGGGGAGGCCGACTCCTCCAGGAGGTGGGGCGCGAGAGCGGTGCAGGTGTCGATCTGGTGCCGGTAGACGGCGGTGACGAGGTCCGCCCGGGTCGGGAAGTTGCGGTAGATCGTGCCCACGCCGACGCCGGCGCGTTCGGCGATGTCGCGGATGGGGGCCTGGACGCCCTGGTCCACGAAGACCGCTGCTGCGGCCGCCAGCACGCCGCTGCGGGTGCGCTGTGCCTGTGCTTGGCGTACTCCGACCGGTTCCGGCACGGGACCCTCCTTTACTCGCGGAACAATGTTCCGCTAGATTGGCGGAACGGCGCTCCGCCAAAGTATGGCAGAGCCATCCCATGGAGAAAGCGCAGGTCCCCCATGTCTTCTCGCCACCTCGACCAGCGGATCGTCTCGGTCAAGCCCATCACCGTTCCCGCGCCCGGCCGCAGCGCCGACCTGCTGGTGAAGGTCACCGCCCCGCTGTCGGGCCAGAACCTGCCCGTCATCGTGTTCTCCCACGGCAACGCATGGTCCCTGGACGGATACGAGCCCCTCGTCGACCGGTGGGCCGCAGCCGGATTCGTCGTGGTGCAGCCCACCCACCTGGACTCCCGCCGCAATGGCATCGGGTGGGACGACCCGCGCTTTGCCACCATCTGGCGCGTCCGGATCGCCGACCTCCACGCGGTCCTCGACGGCCTCGGCGACATCCTTCTCCAGGCCGGCGGCCTGGAGAACCGCGTCGACCGTGAGCGCATCGCGATCGTCGGCCACTCCTGGGGCGCCCAGACCGCCGGCGCGGTCCTCGGCGCGCGCGTGCTCGACGCCGACGGCGTTCCCGGGGAGGACTTCTCCCACTCCGCGGTCGCGGCCGGCGCGCTGATCGCCGCGACCGGTACCGGCGACACGCTCACCCCGTTCGCCGCCGAGCACCTTCCGTTCATGAGGCCGGACTACTCCACCATGACGACCCCGGCCCTGGTCATCGCGGGCGGCAAGGACCAGTCGCAGCTCTCCACCCGGGGGCCGGAGTGGTTCACCGACGCCTACCACCTCAGTCCGTCCCCGAAGAGCCTGCTCGCCATCGCCGAGGGCGAGCACACCCTGGGCGGCCTCGCCGGCGAGATGGCCGCCGAGACCACCGACGAGGACCCGGCCCGCGTCGCCCTCGTCGCCGACGCGATCTCCGCCTACCTCCTCGACGCCTTCAAGCTCAACGACGCCGCGTGGACCGCCCTCAACAGCGCCGGCGCGGCCGGCGACGGTGGGTGGAGCATCTCCAGCAAGTGAACCAGCCGGACCGCGCTGTCGACCGCGCTGCCGACCGAACCGGGAGCGGGCGGAGCCGGCCCACGGGTCCGCACCAACCGCGACTGTCTGCGCCGACGCGGAATCCGCTGCACGATTCCGAAGGCGGGGACCCGTGCGCGGCTGGGGGCCCTGCCGGTCGCAGGGGTGGAGGGGTCAGGGGCTGACCGCGAGTACCAGGTACGCCGCGAGGACGGACAGGTGGACGGCCCCTTGGAGCGGCGTGGCCCGGCGCGGGATCACCGTCAGCGTGCCGATCGCCACGGTCAGCGCCAGCAGCACCATGTGCGTCGGGCCCAGGCCCAGGACGAGCGGGCCGCTGAGCCACACGGAGGCCACCGCCACCGCGGGTACGGTCAGTCCGATGCTCGCCAGGGCCGAGCCGAGCGCGAGGTTGAGACTGGTCTGCACCCGGTTGTCGACGGCCGCCCGCAGCGCCGCGATCGTCTCCGGCAGCAGTACGAGCAGGGCGATCACCACGCCCACCACCGAGGCCGGGAGGCCCGCGTCGGCGACCGCCGACTCGATGGTCGGCGACACGACCTTCGCCAGGCCCACCACGGCGACCAGGGCGACGGCGAGCAGGCCGAGGCTCGTCAGGGCCTCCCGGCTCCCGGGCAGTTCGCCGTGGTCGTCCTCGTCCAGCAGCTCCCCCTCGGCGGTGACCTGAAGGAAGTAGTCGCGGTGGCGGAGCGTCTGGGTGGCGACGAAGAGCCCGTACAGTCCGAGCGAGGCCACCGCGGCGAAGGTGAGCTGGGCGGTGTTGAACTGCGGGCCGGGCGTGCTGGTGGTGAACGTCGGCAGCACCAGGCTGAGGGTGGCGAGCGTCGCGATGGTGGCGAAGGCCGCGCCGGTGCCCTCGGCGTTGAAGACGGCGACGCGGTGGCGCAGGGCCGTCAGCAGGATCGACAGGCCGAGGATGCCGTTGCAGGTGATCATGACGGCGGCGAAGACGGTGTCGCGGGCGAGCGTCGCGTTCTTCACCGGTGCACCGGCCATCAGGGTCACGATCAAGGCCACCTCGATGATCGTCACCGCGACGGCCAGCACCAGTGACCCGAAGGGCTCGCCCACCCGGTGCGCGATCACCTCCGCGTGGTGCACCGCGGCGAGCACCGCGCCGGCCAGGAACACGGCCACGACGGCCACCACCGCGCCGGGCAGCGACCGCCCCCAGGTCAGTGCCAGGGTCACCAGCGCCAGCAGCGGTACGGTGACGGTCCATCGGGTGACACCTGCGCGGATGCGGTCGATCATCCGTCGAGCCTCGCATCCCGGCCCGCGCCGGGCGGGGTGCGCCGCCGCCCTGGGCGCCGGAGTCCCCCGGGCGGCCCAGTGCGAGATCTGGGTTCTGGTCCGTGGCTGCGCGGCGCTCGGGCGTGCGCGCACCCAGTCGCCCGCACCGCGGCGACTCGCACCGGAGGAACGCCGTCGGCAGGCCGGCCGGCCACGGGGGGAGCACCGGCTGCGGATCGCTCAGCTTCGCCAGGTCGTGAGCGCCTCGGCGATGTCGGCGGCGGTGGCGCCCGGGCGCTTGAGCTCGTTCGCCACCGTGCTCACCCGCTCCTGGTCGAGCTTCACCGCGACGCCGCTGGCCTGCAGGTAGCCGTGCGCGACGGCGACGGCCACCCGCAGGTTGGAGCGCTCCAACCAGGGCAGCCGAGCCAGGGTGTGCGCGAGCGCCGCGGCACGGGAGAAGGGTCCGTCGTAGACGTCCTGCCCGGCCACCACCGCGCGGTGCCGCTCCACGGCCGCGATCGCCACCCCGTAGTCGACCGGCGCCGGATCGCCCACCCCCGCCCGCTCGGCCACCTCCAGCACCCACGCGAGGTCGACCTGCAGGATCACGCGGCGTCCTCGATCCCGTCGATCAGGTCCCCGTACTCGTCCAGCACCTGCTGCGCACCGGCGAGGAAGCGCGCGTGCATGCGGTTGTTGTCGTCCTGGATGAGCTGGGCGACGTACTCGCCGACCGGTACGCGCCGGGTCTCCGCGCCGTGCCTGGCCATCTCGGCCACGGCCTCGTCCATCCGCAGGTTCACCTGGGTCTTCGCCATGCTCTCAAGCTAGCACCTGATAGCAGAGGCCGGGAGGGCTCCGGCGAGGCTTCCGATCGCAGGTCCATGCCGGTGAGTGGCGTCGACGCCCCCACTGAGCACGTCCCCGGACCCGTTCCGACGGGTGGGGCTCCTGCGCCCGCCCAACCCGCCCAACCCGCCCGCCGTCCCCGCCGGCTGCCCGTCGTGCCCGGCCGGAACAGCCCTTCGTGCCGCTGCCCGGCCGAGAGCTCTCGGCCGGGCAGCGGCGCCGCCGGTACGGCAGGCGGGGCAGGCGATCGACGACGAACGCGTCGGCTGCGATCCGGGGTCAGGGGTGCTGGATGTCCTCCAGCATCTCGGTGACGAGGGCGGCGATGGGGGAGCGCTCGGAGCGGGTGAGGGTGATGTGGGCGAACAGCGGATGGCCCTTCAGCTTCTCCACCACCGCGACCACGCCGTC
>NZ_JBHUSG010000081.1:0-21536 GCF_042673745.1 Kitasatospora sp. NPDC057015 | reverse complement strand
GACCATCCAGACCAGTGGAAACGGCAGACCGCAACGCGGTTCGAGCACCCACCGAACCAACACGATCTCCGGCTACGAAAATCTTGCCAGAGCCAGTTAAAGCCGTACGCCGACAGTCCGGCCGCTCACGCACGTGCTCGACGGCTGTCGCTGCTGTCTGCACTGCTACCGCAAGGCAAACTCCGCGGCCTGCGGACACTGCGGCAGGGACAGAGCCGTCGCGACCCGCCGCCCGGACGGGACCCCTCTGTGTTCGACCTGCATGCGCCAGGGGACCGACCGCCTGATCACTCATCCGCGCTGGTCATCGCCCTGCGCATCGTGTTCATCGGTCTACCGCTGGCCGTCCTGCACCGCGACGAACGCCGCGCGGCCGGGGCCGAACCCCAGCTGGCCAAGTGGCAGGACCGTCTGGACGCCGGCGACTTCGACGGCCACGAAGTCGGCCCGAATCGGCAGCGGAGCATCCAAAAGCGCGTGACCCGCCTCGGCGCGACCCTCGACTTCCGCCCCAGCCAGTCGGTGGGCCGCCGCTCCGGGGCAGTGCCGGCCTGGGCTGGGATGCGCGGCGCGATCACCGTGGCCGCAGCCCAGACCCTGCCCGCCGACACCCCCGGCCGGCCTCAGCTCATCCTGATCGCGTTCAGCGGCAGGCCGATCACCAGCGCGGTGCCGCGGTGGTTGATGTCCACCGCCCACAACATGTCCCCTTCTCTTCCTCATCGCCGACATGCAGGGGCTGGGCGCAGTGTTGCCGCCCAGCCCCTGCCGTTGGCGCCGCTCGATTACGGCAGGGCCCAGCGCTGGTTCGCTCCAGTGCTGCAGGTCCAGATGTCCAGCTGGGTGCCGTTGCTGGTGCTGAAGCCGGGGTCGTCCAGGCACCGTCCGGATTGCGCGCCGCGCAGAGTTCCGTCGGCCTGCTGGGTCCACTTCTGGTTGTCTCCGCCGTTGCAGGTCCAGAGCACGATCAGACTGCCGTTCGTCACACCCTGCCCTACGACGTCCAGGCACTTGCCGCCGATGGTGACGGTGCCGTCGCTGTTGTAGGTCCAGGTCTGCGAGGTCGGGGACTGGTTGCAGTCGTAGAGCTCGACCGGCGTGCCGTTGCTGGTGTTGCCTCCCCTGAGGTCGAGGCACTTGCCGGTGATGCCGGAGGGGATGGCGCCGGAGCGGATGGGGATCGGGTTGCTCCCCGAGGTGACGGAGAAGTTGTCGAACTGCTGGGTCTGGAATCCGCCGCCGCTTGCGGTGCTGGTGGAGTCCGCGGTGCCCAGGCCGGCTCGGCCGTGGGTGTAGCTGGTGTCGGTGACACTGCCCAGGACTGTGCCGTCGAGTGTGGCGCTGATGGTAGAGCCCTGCATCGTCAGGGCGACGGTGTGCCACTTGTTGGTGCCCGGCGCCGTTGTGGTGCCGCTGGCGAGGGTCGTGAAGGCCCAGGTGACATCGGACTTGAGGATCGACCATGCGCCAGCGTCGCTCACCCGGAGGTGGTATGCCTGCAGGCCGTTGTCATTGCGGCCTTGCATGCCGATCCGGCCCAGCAACTCCACTGCTCCGGACTGCTGGAACATCGTGTCCGCCGTGACGGTGTAGTTTCCCCACGAGTCGTCGCCCATGAAGGTGTAGGGCGCATAGTATTTCTCTTCGGTCCAGCGCACTGGGGTCGTCGTCGCCATCTGGCGCAGGCAGGTGCCGGTGCGCCCGCCGCCGCAGGCGACGGTCTGGAAGGCGCCGTTCATGTCCGTGAAGTATTTCGGGGACGTGGTGGTCACCGGGGTCTCGAAGTTGTTGGAGTACGGCAGGCTCAGCGAGGCCGCCGAGGGTGGGGTGGCGGTGCCCTTGCCCTGGCCGGTGGTCGTGGTGACCGTGTACACGTAGCCGGGCTGCAGGGTCAGCGTGTAGGTGCCGCTGGAGGGGTTGATGTCGAGGGGGTGCACGAAGTGGTCGCTGTCGTTGGGCGACTTGAGGTTGGTGCTCCAAACGTGGACCTGGCCGGTGGACAGGCCGTTGGTGACGTGGACGGTCAGGGTCTGTGCGGCACTGGTGTCCACGGTTTCGATGACGGTGCTGTAGTCGCTGCCGTTCGGCGACTTCAGCGTCACGTAGCTGCCGTTGGACTGGTTTCCGCCCAGGTAGCCGCTGGCGGAGTCCAGGTACTGCCAGCCGATCTGTGCGAACTGCGATGTGTGCGCCAGGACCCAGGCTGTCTTGGCGATGCTGTAGTTGCCCGACCAGGGCTGGTTGGTGACGGCCAGCCCGTTGAAGGCGAAGTAGGTGTTGGAATAGGCCCCGGCGACTAGCGGCCAGTTGTAGTAGGCCGTCATACGGCCGTCGATGTAGTCCCGGTTGATGGCCTTTGCGACCGACGTCGCGCCGGCCTCGGCGTCCTCCGAGCCGTTCTCGCTCGCCCACAGCGGTTTGCCGAGGTTCTGCGCGGTGCTGCTGTTAAGGCAGTTGTTGAAGTTGGAACCGTTGCCGATAGCTCCGCTGTTGTCGTAGCCACAGGGGTAGTGGACGCCGACGACGTCCACCGCGTTCTTGAAGGTCGGGTCGCCGGCCATCGCGTCGGTCACCCCCCAGTCGCCGTCGGACGCGACCAGCTTGGTGGCACCGTAGCCGTTGGAGACCAGGGCGGACTTGAGGTTCTCGTACCAAGTTGCGTTGTAACCGCGCTCGTTCCAGCCGCCCAGGTAGTCGATCTTCAGCTTGTTCTGGGTGGCGCAGCCCATCCAGTCCATCAGGTAGCTGATCGCCTTGGGGGTGAAGAAGCTGCTGCCGCCACCGCCGACCCAGCCGGGTGCACCCCAGGCGAGCCCGTAGAGCTTGATGTTGGGGTTGCGGGCCTTGGCCTGCGCCGCGATCCACCATTCGTAGCCCTGGTTGCAGTCGACCGCGCCTTCGGTGTGCTCGTGGCTGGCCTCGGCGCCGTCAGTGGTGTTGGTGTCGCCGCCTATCTCGATCTTGAGGGTCTGGAGCGAGGCGCCGTAGCCGGGCTTGAACAGGTAGTCGAGGATCTGGCTGCGCTGGGGTTCCGGGTAGTCGACCAGCAGCCGGGTGTTGCCGCCGCCGCCGGAGATTGCGCCCACGCCGTCGAAGCTTCGGCCCGTTCCGGAGCCGTCGACGGTGATCGAGGTCGAGGTGGCCGCCTGCGCTGCCGGAGCCGACCAGTTCACCAGCGCAGCAGCGGTGAGGGAAAGGATGGCCAGGAGTGAGGTACTTCTGGCGAGTCTTTGATGGATCGGGGACCTGGGCTTCATGTCGCCTCCAAGGCGCTGGATTACTACTCGAGAATGTGTCCGCATGGGCCCGGAGCCGCCTGAGCAAACGGCGGGGTCTGCGGGCGAAGACGAGACAGGCCAATGCGGTACCAGTGAGGCCAGACGCCCTGACACGTCCTGCGCTCCAGGACGTAGCCCGGGCGAAGCCTCCACCAACACGGGACGTCATGTGTAGTCTCGTACATCCGTGTTGCTTTATGTTCGCATGAGTGTGCGGCGTCGAGCCAAGAGTCGTCAAGAGTTTGCACGGGGCATTTTGCGGCCCGCGACTTGCCAGCGGAGCCCGGGGCTTCACTCAAGGCCGGGCAGTGAGGGCGTGCCGCAGATTAAGGTGTTACTTCCCGTTCTGGGCCTATGAGCGGCAACGCCGTCTGGCGGCTGGGGCTCGATCGTTAGGGCATGGCGGGATCCGGGTGGTGGCTCGGGCTGCAGGGATGCGCGAGGACACCGTCTCGCGAGGGGTTGGGCTTGATCCGCTTTGCCGGTCGCCTGGGTAACCGCTGGCGCGGCCTACGGGCAGAAGTAGCGCTTCCGGCAGGCGTCGGAGGAAGTCGGCGTTGGGTGCAGATCTAATGAGGGCTCTGGCGATCAAGCCGCCGGTATGAGCGTGTCGCGGTAGCGGGCCTGGTGGTTGCGGGTGAACTCCTGCTTCTCGTGCCAGGCCCAGTAGCTGTCGAAGTCACCGTTGCTACGCAGGGCACGCAGTTTCAATACGGCTTCGGCACCGGTCAGGCCCCAGTGGGCACCAGTGATGTCGAGGCGGTCCTTGACCAGGTGACGGCATGCCCCTTCGATGATCCCCGCGGCGATCGGGAAGCCTTCGTGCAGCGCGGTGTCGTATCGCAGGTGAGCGACCTTGTTCCGCAGGTAGCCGACGGCGTCGTCGATGCCCTTGCGCGAGCCCGGCCGCAGTCCGGCGTCGGCGGCGGCCCCGGCGATCGAGGTGGCCGCCTGCTCGGATCCGCCAGCCAGGACGGTGCGGGCCTGGCCGGCGACCCAGGCCTCGGCCGCGCGGTCCCCGGCCGGGTGCAGGCAGTGCGCGGCGTCCCACAGGTATTCGAGCACGTGGATGATGTCGATCAGGATGTGCACAGTGATATTGCGGCGCGCTGCCTCGGCTTGGATGAGGTCGAGTTGATGACGGGCACCGTCGACCAGGACGACCCAGGTCCGGTGATGGTCGGGGCCACGGGCCTCGGCCTGGTCGAACACCGCGGCGATGACCTGTTCGGCTGTGTCGTTCACCGAGCCGCACAGCCACTTGGACCTGGCTTTCGGCCCCGGTCGGCGCTCCTTCTCGGACTCGGCGGGGTCGGCGATGATGTCGTCGACGGTGCGTGGGGCGGGTTCGGCGTCGTAGACGGTGCCCAGGGTGGCCATGCGTTTGCGGCCGTGCTTCTCCCCGGGTGCGACCCGGGTGGCCATCTTGTTGCCGTTCTTGGCCGCGGCGGCTCTCGCGGTGGCCTCGCGCAGTGCCTCGGGCCGTATCACCACCCCCTTGCCGTCGGTGGACAGGACCAGCAGCGTGGCATCGGTGCACGGTTCGGGCACCAGGGCCCGGTAGTAGGCGTCGATATCGGCCGCGGCGGCCACGGCGAGTTCCTGGACCTGCCGGGGACCGATCCCGGCGCCGGTCAGCGTGTTGACCCGATCGCAGGCCTCGGCGAAGGAGCCTCGGGCGGACTCGGTCGCGGCGAGCCCGGACAGCCCCAGGCTGTGCATCACCGCGGGCATGTTCAACGCGGCGTCGGCCGGGTGCAGATCCACCGCGCCTCTCGCCCGGTAGGCGATCCGGGTCGCGGTGACCTTCCCGAACACCGTGGCCAGGATCCTCGCCCGGCCCCGCTCGATCCGGGTCCGCTCGACCCCGGCCGCGTCGACGACCTGCCCGGCCCGCTCCTCACGGACCGCGCGCAGGTCCAGATGGTCCTGCAACAGCTGCCGGGTCACCTCGCACATCCGCGCGGCCAGCAGGTCCTCCAGCGCCGAATGCGTCAACGCGGCGGCATCCGGCCCGGCCAAATCCGCAGCCACCCGCTCGAAAAGGTCGCGCGAGGCGGCGAACGCGGCCTCGGTGGCCGCCAGTTCTCCGTCGGCCTCCCGTGCCCCGCTCACCAGCCCTGCTTCCGGCCGTCGACCTTGAACAGCCCCGGTGCGGTCTCGGCCAGGATCCCCTGCTCCACCAGGCGCTTCAACTTCGCGCGCATCCCCTCCACGTGGCGGGCCTCGGTCTCCAGCCCCAACTGCGCGCACACTTCCCTACACCGCATCGCCGCCCCGGTCGTGGCGAACAACGCGATGATCCGCTGGCAGTCCGGCGACATCACCGTCACATCCCCCACCGCCTCCGCCGCCAGCAGTGCCGCAGCCACATCCCCCGGCCCTGAGCCCGCTGACCCCGGCACGTCACCCGCGACCGCGAGCGGACCCTCCGCCAGCACCGCTCTCACCGTCTCCCGGGTGATCCGCAGCCGGGAGAGCTCGACCTCCACCCCGGACCACTCCTCAGAGAGCCCTGCGATCCGCTTCCGCAACTCCTCAGCCCTGGAACGACACGCGTTCTCCCTGGCCTCCAACGCGGCCACCAACGACGGCACCCCACCACCCCACCCTCAACGAACACCCGCACCCGTCGGCGGACTCACCTTGTCGACGCTAGGGACCGCCCCGCGCCCCCACAGGACAAAGCCCAGCGAATCACTCCAACGAGGCACCCTCACAAGATCTGCACCCATTGGAGATTCGCAGGGAGGGGTGAACTTCGCTGTCCTTGTCGGGAGGACCCGTCGTGCCAGGGGCCCTGGGCCAGGGCGGCCATGTCGGCAAATATGCAACGCTTTGGTAACGCGACTAGGCAGCCGACGACCAGGCAGTTCACACTCAGGTCCACGCGATGCGCCAATATGGACACAATGTCCGTTCTTCGTGCATCTTCGCGCAAAATTGATCCTCGAAGGCGGGCCCGCGCCTCCTGCCGCCTTGGGATCGGGAGGGCGCCCTGCAACGCCACAAGAGCGAACCTGCGCGTCACCATCTCCTGAAGACAATCAGTCACCGGCTCGACTACGAGATCCGGCGGACGCGGCAAGGTCGAAGACAGGCCCCGACGGCACGGCCGGCGACCACTCCGACCTTCCATGGCTCGGTTCGGCCCGACGACCACCACAGGCCGGGCCAACCGCGGCCAGCCTACGGTGCGCCTGTATCTGCGCCCGGGCGCCAGCCATCGTGCAGTCACCACTTCCGGCATCATCGGACTTTGCCGCCAGGCGGCCCGCACCTCGAAGGCGGTCACAGCATGACCAGAAAAAACGTCCTCCGGACCGCCGCTTTCGGTACGGTCTGCACTCTCGGCCTGACCGCATGCGGCGGAATCGGAATCGGTGGTGGCGACCCCGTCGTTCTCGAGCTCGTCGCTGCGGACTACGGTGACAACGCCTCCAACAGCTCCGCCATGTACTGGAAGGACGTCGTGAAGTCCTTCGAGGCCACGAACTCGAAGATCAAGATCAATGTCCACGTGGTCAACTGGAGCGACATCGACAAGCAGGTCAAGGCGATGATCCAGTCTGGCAACTACCCCGATGTGCTGCAGGCCGGTGGCTACGCCGACAAGGTCGCTGACGACCTGCTCTACCCCGTGGGCGATGTCCTTTCCACTTGGACCCAGGCCAACTTGATGGATTCCTTCGCCGACGCCGGCCGCGTCCACGGCACCCAGTACGGCATTCCCTTCGTATCCTCGGCGCGCGCCTTCTTCTACAACAAGGCGATCTTCGCGCAGGCCGGCATTATTGACGCCCCAAAGACCTGGGACGACGTCAGAAGGGCCGCCGAGCTGATCAAGGCGAAGGTGCCGGGCGTGACGCCGTACGCGCTGCCCCTCGGCCCGGAGGAGGCACAGGGCGAGAGCATGATCTGGGAGCTCGGAAACGGCGGCGGCATCACCGACAAGAACGGGAAATACACCCTCAACTCGCAGGCCAACCTCGACACGTTCGCGTGGCTGAAGCGCAACCTCGTGGACACCGGGCTGACCTATCCGCACCCGGCAACCACCGACCGCAAGACTGCCTTCGCCGACTTCGCGGCCGGCAAGGCGGCCATGCTGAACGGACATCCTTCGCTGATCCAGATGTCCAAGAACGGCGGCGTGGACTACGCCGCCACCGCCATACCCGGCAAGGACGGCCCGCTCAAGTCGACCCTCGGCGTCGCCGACTGGATGATGGCGTTCAAGAAGAACGGCCACAAGGACACGATCAAGAAGTTCCTCGACTTCGCGTACGCCAAGGAGAACACACTCAAGTTCGACGATCTCTACAACCTCATGCCCGTTACCCGGGACACCCTGGCCGACATGACCGCCAGCGGCAAACATGCGGACCTCGCCCCGTTCTTCGCTCTGCTGCCCAGGGCCTCCTTCTACCCACTGGGCGACACCAGCTGGGATGCGGTCTCTGCCGAGATCAAGAAGAGCATCGGCACTGCCGTCGCAGGCAATCCAACCATTACTCTCGACGACCTCCAGCGAAAGGCCGAAACCGCCCAAGCCCAAGCAAAGTAGTGCGGTAGGGGAAATACGCTCCAACCGGGATGCATTCCGCCACATGAGGCCGCCACGGGCACGCACCGCGCGGCAGGGGTCTTCTCAAATGGCTGCGCGGTGGGTTATCCGATCCGATATCTGCGCCCTCCTCAGGTGATTATCCAGAGCTCGGCAGCACAGGGACCTAAAGGTGCTGTACGCGTCGGCGTGAGTGGTGACGTTGCCGCGTCCTACCAGGCACTTACTTCCGGCCCTCCAGAGTCCGATCACGAATCTGACTGTGAGCGCATGGCTGCCTGCCAACTCTCTGACGGGAGATCATGTGCATGGTCCCTCTGGAATCGACTGCCCAAAGCGTGTCTCCCGCACACTCTCGGCGTGCCATACGAACGATCGCGGACGAGCCACCCGGCAGGGTAACCGTACTTCCGACCCATTCGGCCCATGCCGGATCAGAGCTTCTGAGCATCAGTCACCTGTTTCGCTTCACCGATCGTGACGGCGGAGAGCTTGTATGCCCATCTCCCGGCGCACTCCGGGCAGGAAGAGGGAGGACGAAGAGTTTCGAGCAACCCGCCGCCGACAGCATGCTGACCGTCCGGCGAGCCAGGGCATCGTCGACGGAGAACACCCAGAGGCCAGGCACCAGGAGAACGTTGTGTCTGCCGGCGAGGATGGCACGTGTCAGCTCTTCCAACATCGGGCGCCGGGCCGTACTGAGGTGGCCGTTGTCGAGATACACGACGGGCGAGGGAAGCCCCAGCCGCACGGCAAAGCGTCGAAGAGCGTCGCAATGGGTTCCCATGCCGTGCGGATCGCGCGGGTAGCACCGAAGGTATGCGGCGGGGAAGGGGCGCCGCGATTGCGAGGACGTGGTCACAGGAGGACCTCCAGGTATGGCAACATCCGGCGCGGCGGCTGCCAGCAGATTCTGCGTCAAGGCTGGGGGCGAGGAGGGACGGTCTTCCGCTGATCGCGCCGCCGTGTCGAGCGGATTCGGCAGATTCATCGTCTCGGCAGGGCGATCAGAAGCACCCAGTGACGGCGGGTGCGCTTCCTCGCTGTTCCGAGCCACGAGGTCATCTATATTTCCCCACCTTATTCGTCAATATCTTTGTGGAAGTTTATTCCGTTAGTCCGGATCGGAGATACGCCCGGGCAGCCTTGAACATCTGAAGGGCATGGGGGCGGCCGGGACTGTTTCGGACGACCGGGCGAGAGGACCAGGAGCGCGCCGTCCGTGTGCACGGGGCCACGTCCTCTGTACTGCTCCTGTCCGGATGGCCGAAGAAGGGCTGGGCCCGCACGGGTGCGGATCACTCGGTGGACAGGCGCGCGGCAGCATACATCGGCTCACCTGCCCGGTCCGGAGCACCGTCCGACCAGCCCTCTCCGTGCCTGGGAAGTTCCAGCAGGCGGCAGCCGTGGGCGGTGATCCTCCGGGCGATCTGTTGAGCAGCGTCATCGTGCAGCGAGAAGACGAAGTTGCCTGGCACAAGGACGACTTGATAGATGCCGGTGGTCACCGCGACGACCAGCCGCTGCAACAGGGGCAGGGGATCGTGGGACATGCAGCCGTTGTCCAGGAACACCGTCGGCTCCGGCAGGCCCAGCCGGGCGGCCCACGTGCACAGGCCCTGACGGTGAAAATCCATCTGCCACACGTCGTAGGGATAGCAACGAAGATAGGCGGCCGTGCCGGGCATTGAAGTGCTCCGGGCAGTCGGAGTGTCCATGATGTTGTCTCCTCTACGATTAGCAGGGGATCGCGGGGAACGATCGACGGGCCATGGCCCGCTTCCTGCTTCTACGTAACCCCGACCAGACATACGTGATCAATACGGACCCGCCCCCCATCTCCCGGCCCAAAGGATGGGTAGTCCACTCAGGCGGGTCAAGGAGCGGGGCCAGAGGCCCGGTCGCCACCGGCGCCGTTCGCGGGGGCGGCGCCGACCACGGCACCGGCCGGCCACATCGGGTGTGTCCACTCAACGGCTCTGTCCCGTAACCGGTGGTAGCCCTGTGTAGTGATCACTGGAGGAGGATGCGGTGGCGGAGGAGGGGGAACCCGGCTCGGCCGTGCATCTGCCTAATGATCCGCTTGGTTCGGGTGTTGGCGCCCTCGGTGCGGCCGTTGTGGTACGGGAGGGTGAGGCCGGCGTCGACGGCGGCCCGGTCGAGTTCGAGGCCGTTGCAGAAGCTGTGCAGGTGGGGCAGGTCGGTGGCGCGCACGATGGTGATCCAGTCGGTGAGCTTGGCGTCATTGCCTTCGGCTGGGGTCAGCAGCTTTGCGAACTCTCCGGTCAGACGGGCGAGTTCGGTCATCTCCGGGCAGGCTTCGGCGAGTTCCCGCAGCAGTGCGGTGTCCTTGTCGCGCAGGTTCTCGGGGTGGGTGAGGAGAAGGCGGGCGAAGCGCTGCGGGGTGGTGACGGGCCGCTCGCCTTCGGCGCGGCCCTGGGTGAGGTAGCGGACCAGGAGGTTCGCGCTGCCGGTGTATCCCAGTTACTTGATCTCGCGCAGGAAGTGGGTGACGGGCACGGCGGCTGGTGTGCCCGGTGCTCGGCTGCCCGCGGTGTCGGCGGCCAACGGCTGGGGCCCGGTCGAGCGCGACACCTCCAACAGCCGCAAGGAGGCCAGCGACGGGACGCCGATCGCCTTCGCCGGCACGACGTACGCCAAGGGCCTGGGCGTCCACGCGCCGTCCGAGATCGTCTACCACCTCGGCGCCCGGGCGAACCGGTTCACGGCGCTCGTGGGGATCGACGACTTCTCCACCTGGCAGTCCGCGCTCGGCGCGACGAAGGCCTCGGTCCACGGCGACGGCAAGGTGCTCTTCAGCAGCGGGAGACTCACCGGCGCCTCCGGCCCGGTCGAGGTCGACGTCGACGTCCGGGGCGTGCGCCTGCTGCCGCTGGTCGTCGAGGACGCCAACGGCAACTCGGCCTTCGACCACACCTCCTGGGCCCGGGCCAGGGTGACCGTGCTCTGCCGGGGCGCCGGACCGGCGCGGCGGCCACCGTCCTGAGAAGCTGGACGACGGAGTCGGTGACGGCCTGCCGGCCCGCCGCCAGGTACCGGCGCGGGTCCACACCCTTCGGGTCGGCGTCGAGGTCGGCCCGGATCGCGCCGGTCATCGCGATGCTCAGGGCCGTCCCGATGTTGACCTTGCTGATACCGCCCAGGACGGCCCGCTGCAGCTCCTCGTCCGGGACGCCGGAGGATCCGTGCAGGACCAGCGGGAGCGGGAGGCAGTCGTGGAGCGCAGCGAGCAGGGCGTGGTCGAGCACGGCGTCGCGCGAGGTCATCGCGTGCGAGCTGCCGATCGCCACGGCCAGCGCGTCCACGCCGGTCTCCTCGACGTACCGCCGGGCCTCGCCGGGTTCGGTGCGGGCCCCCGGGGCGTGGGCGTCCAGCGGGCCCCTGCCGTCCTTGCCGCCGACCTCGCCGAGCTCGGCCTCCAGCCAGAGGCCGTTGGCGTGCGCCCACTGCGCGGCCCGGCGGGTCGCGGCGACGTTCTCCGCGTAGGGGAGGTGCGCGGCGTCGAACATCACGGAGCTGAAACCGCAGTCGGCCACCTCCCGCAGCAGGGCTTCGTCCTTGACGTGGTCGAGGTGCAGCGCCACCGGCACCGCGCTGTCGCGGGCGGCGCTCACCGCGGCGGCGGCGATCGGCCGCAGTCGGCCGGAACGGAACTTCACGGCGTTCTCGCTCACCTGGAGGATGACCGGCTCGCCGACCGCCTCGGCGGCGGCGATCACGGCCTCGATGTGCTCCAGGGTGATGACGTTGAGCGCGGCGACGGCGCTGCGGTGGGCGACGGCCTCGGCGACGAGTTCGCCGGTGGTGGTCAGCGGCATGGTGGTTCTTCTCTCCAGGGGACGGGCAGGTCAGGCGGGGAGGATCTGGACCTGGGTGAGGTAGCGCTCGTAGGCGCACCGGTCGAACATCCCGGCGTAGGGGGCGTGGACGGTGGCGGCGGACAGGGCGACCGCGTAGTGCAGCGCCTGCGGCAGCGGGGTGCGGTCGGCGAGGCCCATGGCCAACGCGGCGACGGCGGCGTCGCCGGCCCCGGTGGGGTTCCCGCGGATGTCGGCCGGGGGTGACAGGAAGGCCCGCCAGGAACCGGCCGGCGTGACGGCCAGCAGCCCCTTCGGTCCGAGCGAGGCCACCACCGTCCGGGCACCGGCCTCGGCCAGCGCCTTGGCGGCGAGCGCGGGGTCGTCGATGCCGGTGGCCTCCCTGAGCTCGGCGGCGTTCGGCTTGATGAGGGTCGGGCCGGCCGCGAGGGCCTCGGTGAGTGCCGGTCCGGCGGCGTCCAGGACGACTGGGACGCCGTGCGCGCGGGCGAGGCGGACGAGTTCGCCGTAGGCGTCCGTCCGGACCCCGCGGGGCAGGCTGCCGGACAGGACCAGCGCCTGGCTGCTCGGCAGCAGGCTCGCCACCCCGGCGACCAGGGCGCTCCACTCCGTGCCGGACAGCTCCGGGCCGGGTTCGTTGAGCATCGTCGCGTCGGCCTGGTCGACGACGGCCACCGTCCGCCGGGTCACCCCGCCGGCCAGCGGGATCGTCAGGCTGGACAGACCGGCCAGGTCGAGGTCGGCCCTGACCGCCGCGCCCGAGGCCCCCCCGACCGGCAGCACGGCCGCCGTCCGACGGCCCAGGGCCCGCAGGACCCTGGCCACGTTGACGCCCTTGCCGCCGGCCTGCTCGTGGACGGTGTCCACCCGGTGACTGGCGTGCGGGCGCAGCGCCGCGAGGGTGTAGGTGATGTCGAGTGCCGGGTTGGGTGTGACGGTGACGATCACGGCTGGGCTCTTCCTTCCGCGGCGGGCCCGGCGGCTCCGACCCCCGTTCGGTGGCCGGCGGCCTGCGCGGGCCGGGTCATGCGTCGGCGAGGATCACGGAGCGGGTCAGGTTGCGCGGCCGGTCCGGGTCCAGGCCCTTCGCCGCGGCGACCGCCACGGCCAGCCGGTGGACGCGGACCAGCTCGGCCAGCGGGTCGAGCCGGCCCTCCACCCAGCGGGCGCCGGTCGCCTCCACCTGCTGAGCCAGGCCGGCCGGTGCCTCGCCGAACATCCAGGTCGCGGTGGTGGGCGCCGCGATGCTGATCGGTCCGTGCCGGTACTCCATCGCCGGGTACGCCTCGGTCCAGGCCAGGGCGGCCTCGCGCATCTTCAGGCCGGCCTCGGCCGCCAGGCCGACGGTCCAGCCGCGCCCGAGGAAGGTGAACTGGGTGGACTCGACCAGGCCGGCCGGCAGCGGCTCCGCCAGGGCGCGGCGACCGTCCTTCTCCACCGCCTCGCTGTGCAGGCCCAGCTGCGCCCGCAGGAGGGTCAGGGCGGTGGTGGCGAAGCGGGTCTGGACGACCGACTGCTCGTCGGCGAAGTCCAGCACGACGACGTCGTCGGCGAGCGACATCACGGGGGTGTTCGGGTCGGCCGTGACGGCGACCGTCCGGACCTTCCCGCGCAGCGACTCGACCAGCTCCAGGACTTCGGTGGTGGTGCCCGACCTGGTCAGCGCGATCACCCGGTCGTAGGCGCGCACCCCCAAGAACTCGGAGGCAGCGAACGCGTCGGTCACGCCCTGCCCGCTGGCTTCCCGCAGCGTCGCGTAGGCCTGGCCCATGTAGAGGGACGTCCCGCAGCCGATGATCGCGACCCGTTCGCCGGCCCGGGGGAGGACATCCCGGTGGGTGGCGGCCAGGTCGGCCGCGCGGCGCCAGCACTCCGGCTGGCTGGCGATCTCGGTCTCCACGTACGTCATGACTGGCCTCCATGATGATCATTTGATTGAAGCTGATGCTTGATGCATCTACTCAAGCATCTTTGAGCATCGATGGATAGTGTTGATGCGCGGGTTCCGGCGTCGAGCCCGCCGGGGAGGGCCGGCCGTCGGCCGGTGGGACCGCCCGCGGCGAGACAGCCCACCGGTGGGACCGCCCGCTGTGTAACCGCCCGCAGTGTGACCCGCACATGAGGACATCCGGCAGCCGCGGGGGCTGCCGGACGTCGGCGGGTCGTCATGGCCACCGGTCGCCGGACTACCAGCCGAGCGGGGTGAGTTCGGCGGCGGAGGTCCACGGACCGCGGTTGCCCGCTTCGGTGAGGATGCGCAGGCGCAGGTAGCGGGCGGTGGTGGGCGAGCAGCGGATGGTCCCGGGGGCGGCGGTGTCGGCGCCGTTCTCGCCGGTGATCTCCTGACTGTCGAAGTACTTGACGGTGGCGGCCAGCGGGCCGGAGCCCATCACGGGGTCGCTAGTGCTCTCCGCGCCGTTCTCCATGTGCCCGGCGAAGCGCCGCAGGAAGCCGTCGCGGGTGTCGGCGGTGGCGGTCAGGTCGTACCAGCCGTTCAGGCCGCAGGCGGTGGAGAAGTAGTCCTCGGTGGTGGCGCCCGCGGCGAGCGGGTACGTCCAGGGGCCGCTGTTGCAGTTGTTGCCGCGGACGGTGACGGTGCACGCGGCGCTGCCGGTGTTCGTCAGGTGCTGTCACGTTGTCGGGGTGTGGTGGGACCGGGTCTCGGGTTCTGGCTCAGGCGGTGGTGGGCGGGCTGTTGGTGCCGGTGATGTGGTCCCAGATGGTGAAGCGGACGGTCATCTCGGGGCGGTGTTCGGCCGCGGTCATCAGGTGTCGTCGGGGTCGGAAGTGAGGCGAGATGCCGCTGAACGCGGAGAGGAAGCGTTGGGCCGCGCCGGGTGAGCGGAAGTACTTCTTGGCTCGTTCGCGCTGGCGGGTGGGCTGGTGGGAGTTCTCGGCCCGGTTGTTCAGTCCCTTGTGGGCGCGGTGCTCCACCGAGCTCGTCAGCTCGCGGTGAGCGACGCCGTAGCTCTTCGGCTTGTCGGTGACCAGCACCCGGGGCACGCGTTGTTGCTTCTTCGGCTTGGCCATGAACCGCTTGGCGGCCTTCGCGTCGCGCCGGGACTGCACCAGGATGTCCGGGGCGTTGCCGTGCTGGTCGGCGGCCCGCCACAGGTACCGCCGCACACCGTTGATCTTGACGAAGACCTCGTCCACAGGCCACTTGTCACCGGCCCCGGCCCGACGGCGGCGCAGTCCGTCGGCATAGGCCTGCCCGAACTTCAGACACCAGCGACGCACCGTCTCGTGGGAGACGACCACTCCGCGCTGGAGCATCAGCTCCTCGACCTCGCGGAACGACAGCGGGAAGCGGAAGTACAGCCACACGCAGTGCGAGATGATTTCCACCCGGTACCGGTGACCCGTGTACGACGGCGATCCGCTCTCCACGGCAGGCCCTTCCCAGCCACAACCAACGCGAAGATCATCTCACTCTTCGACCAACGTGACAGCACCCTCTCAACCCCCGATCCGAAGGTCAGACGCAGTGCACTTCCGTGCCCTGGGCGACGAGTTGCTCGATGATCTCTTCCGGGGCTTCCTTGTCCGTGATCAGTACCGCGAACTCGTGGACGGCGCAGACCTGGGCGAAAGCGCGCCGGCCGATCTTCGTGGCGTCGGCGACGATGATCACCTTGTCCGCCCGTTCGGCCATGGCCCGGTTGGCGCTGGCCTCGCCCTCGTCGTGGGTGGCGGCGCCGTTCTTCGGATCCACCGCGTTGACGCCCAGGATCGCGTAGTCCAGCGAGATCCCCTGCAGCACCATGGTCGCCAGCGGACCGGTCAGCTCGTAGGAGTTGGGGCGGGCCACTCCCCCGGTGACCACCGTCTTGAAGTACGGGCGGACGGCCAGCTCGTTGGCGATGTTGATCGCGTTAGTGACGACGGTGAGGGCCGTCCCGTTGTTGTGCTCGGCGAGGTCGGCGCGGGTCGCGAGCTCGCGCGCGACCTCGGAGGTGGTGGTCCCGCCGTTGAGGCCGACCACCGCCCCTGGTGGGATCAGCGCGGCCGCGGCCTTGGCGATCCGGAGCTTCTCGTCGGCACGGCGGGCGGTCTTGTAGCGCAGCGGCAGGTCGTAGGCGACACCGCTCAGCACGGCGCCACCGCGGGTGCGGACCAGCAGCTGCTGGCTCGCGAGTTCGTCCATGTCACGACGCACGGTTGCCGCGGAGACGCTCAGCAGCTCGACGGCCTCGCCGACCTCGATCCGCCCCCGGTCGCCCAGGATCTCCAGCAGACGCGTCCACCTCTCGTGCGTCCCCATGCCCTCTCCTTACGTTTTGTGCCGACAGCTGAAGCGTATCGCGGGCACCGTGCCGAAACCGCCAGCACGATTGCAGTCTTTTGATCGAAGAAGCTATATATAACTCAGATTCGATCAGACGCGCGCTGAGATCACGCTCCAGGAGGTCGTCTTGCCCCGTGTCGCCGAGGAAACCGCCCGCCGGCCCGGCTCCCTCCGCCCGCCGGACCACGCAGCAGGGGGCCGGGGGCCGACAGGGCGGCAGCCCCCCCCCCCGATGGTCATCGCCCTGGCGGTGGGTGGCACGCAGATCAAGGGCGTCGCGATGGCGGCCGACGGATCACTGCTGTACAGCGGACACCGGCGGACCCAGGCGGACCGCGGCCCCGACGCGGTCCTGGAGACGGTCCTCGACTACGCGGGCGAGCTCTCCCGCCACTACTGGGCGTCCGCGGCCGGCATCGCGATGCCCGGCCTCGTCGGGGAGGCGACCGGGACCTCCGTCTTCGCCGCACAGCTGGGCTGGCGCCAGGTGCCCGTCCGCCGCTGGCTGGCCGAGGAGCTGGAGATGCCGGTCGCCTTCGGTCACGAGGTCCGGGCCGGCGGCCTGGCCGAGGCCCGGCTCGGGGCTGGCCGCTCCTGCCGGTCCTTCCTGTTCGTCGCCGTCGGCAACGGCGTCACCGCCTCGATGGTGGTCGACGGACGGCCGACGAGCGACGCTGGCGGCTTCGCAGGCGAACTGGGCCATCTGGTGATCCGCCCCGGCGGCGATCCCTGCTCCTGCGGAGGCGCAGGCTGCCTGGAGACCGTCGCATCGACCGCCGCCATCGCCCGCCGCTACCGGCTCGCCACGGGCGAGGAGAACCTAACAGCCAAGGAGGTGCGGAGCAGGGCCGGGACCGGCGACCCGATCGCCGCCGGCATCTGGCGCGAGGCGATCGAGGCTCTCGCCGACGGACTGAGTTCCGCGATCAGCCTCGTCGGCCCGGAGCGCATCGTGGTCGGAGGCGCCTTGGCCAAGGCCGGGCGATCCTACTTCGACCCGCTCCCGGCCGAGTTATCGAAGCGACTGGCCTTCCGGGAGGCACCGCGCATCGTCCCTTCCGGTCTCGGTCAGCAGGCCGCGGTACTGGGCGCCGCGCTGCTGGCCCAGCAGTTGCACCTGGCCAGGCAGACGGCGCCGCGTCCCCGGCGGTGGACCTCGCTGTCCTCCGGGCCAGGGCGGCCCGCCGCCCGCTGACGCCGCAGCCCACGGAAGCCCTGGCCACACCCCGGCTGATGATGCTTCGGCGGCGGGCCCAGGCCTGCACTTCCGGCCGTTGCGGCTCGCTCCCGGGGCGCCGGGCCCTGGACGGGTACGGCCCGCACATCCGGGCCACCGGCCACGGCGGCCCGCCGTCCCGGCATGAGGCGCGGGCCGGCACCTCCGACGACGAGCACGGCCGGGGCCCCTTCGTTTCCGTCGCGGGGGACCGCGGGCGATCGCGGGCGGGCCACCTGTCGGCGGGCAGCCGACGGCCCGTCACGGTTCGCAGTCCAGGCGTTCAAGGCTCTTGACTTCCCCTCGTCAAACTTCCACGGCTTGCGCAATTCTGCTTTGGTTATAGCCAAATCACGCACTTTCAATCACAATGGCTCCAACCCCCACTTCACCCCCACCTTGCACGGAGCCCTCCATGAGACTGCACCGCCGGCTGATCGGACTCGCGTCCGCAGCTGCTCTGGCCACCACCGGACTCGCCGTGGCCACCTCCCCCGCCGCCAACGCCGACACCGTGGCCGCCAACACCGACACCGCGATCGGCGCCAAGCCGATGATGGGGTTCAACAACTGGGCGCGGTTCGCCTGCGCCGCCCAGGCCCGCCTCGACGGCACCCGCACCGGCTACTCCTTCCAGCAGTTCATGCAGGACCAGGCCAAGGCCATGAAGGACACCGGCCTGGTCGCCGCCGGCTACACCAACCTCACCGTCGACGACTGCTGGATGCAGCGCACCAGCGCCGGCTACCTGCACGGTGCGGCCACCTGGGGCAGAAGCAGCCAGCCCGGCTACGACTGGGAGCTCACCGACTACGCCGCCTACGTGCACAGCCAGGGCATGGAGGCCGGTCTCTACAGCACCTCCGGCGTCAACACCTGTCAGGGCGTACCCGGCGGCATCAAGGGCTACGAGCAGGTCGACGCCAACTCGCTCGCCTACTGGGGCATCGACTCCCTCAAGGTCGACAACTGCGGCACCGACATCAGCAACCGCCAGCAGATCTTCACCACCACGGCGAACGCCCTGAAGACCGCGACCACCAACACCGGCCGCAAGATCCTCTTCAACGAGTCCGCGCCGGCCGCCTACAACCCGACCAGCGCGGAGAAGTACAACTCGATGGACTGGGTCCGCACCCTCGGCCAGATGTGGCGGGTCAGCCCCGACATCGCCCTCTGGCACGGCGACGGCGCCTCCGCCTGGGACTGGCCGCACAGCGGCAGCGGCTACGAGGGCGGCGTCTACCAGAACCTCACCGACGCCGTGGCCCTGGCCCGTTACAACGGCCCCGGCAACCACAACGACGCCGACATGCTGCTCATCGGCGACAACAACCAGCTCACCCTCGCCGAGCAGCGCAGCCAGTTCGCCCTCTGGTCGGCGATGGGCTCCCCGCTCATGATCAGCTCCGACGTCCGCAAGATGGCCGCCGACCCGGTCACCTACGCGCCGCAGCTGAACATCCTCAAGAACAGCGACATCATCGCCGTCGACCAGGACTCCCTCGGCGCCGGCGGCTACCTCGCCTCCCGCAACAACGCCTCCGCCACCGCCGGGATCGACGTCGTCGTCAAGCCGCTCGCGGGCGGCCGCCGCGCCGTCGCCGTCCTCAACAAGAGCGCCACCGCAACCAGTTACACCGTCGACCTCGCCAGGGTCGGCTTCGGCAACACCGGCTGCACCCGTACCGCCCGTGACCTGTGGAGCCACACCGACCAGTCGGTGACCGCCACCATCACCACCACCGTCGCCGCCCACGACACGGCCATGTACACCATCGACCCCGGCAGCTGCGGCGGCGCGCTCCCGGTCGGCCAGATCCAGGCCCCGCAGAGCGCCTTCCAGGCCTCCGCCCTGTGCCTGGACGCCTACAACGGCGCCACCGCCGGAACCAAGGTCGCCCTCTACCAGTGCACCGGCAACAGCAACCAGCAGTGGCAGCGCCAGGCCAACGGCCTGATCTCCTCCCTGGCCAACACCTCCCTCTGCATCTCCGGCGACTCCACCGGCCTGACCCTCGCCACCTGCAACACCGCTGACAGCAAGCAGAAGTGGACCTACAACCGGCAGGGCCAGCTGCGCCAGGCCAACGGCGTCTGCATCGACGTCAACGGCTCCGACTTCGCCAACGCCAACTCCACGATCAACACCTACGCCTGCGGGACGCACCAGCCCAACCAGACCTGGAGCGCCCCCTTCGACACCCCGCCCGCTCCGTAGCGCCTCCGCGATCGGTGAACAAGTGATCACGTAAGCCCGCAGGCGGGAAGCCGTCCGGCCGGGCCGCGCACAGCTTCGGTGGTTCAGGGGTGGCCTTCCAAAGGCACCCCTGAACCACCGGAGTTCGGGCATGTCGGCAGTCCGGCACCACCGGTCTCCTCACGTCGCCCGCCCTGACCCGTGAGTACCCCGTCAGATGTTCCACTACCAGCCCCGGGTATTCAGCGATCAAGCTCGCGTGAGCTGCCTGAACGACAGAAGGTGCCACTGAGCTGCAAGGATGTGAGTGTCTAGGTCATATCCAGCAGTGAATCAGGGGCACCTTCTTGGTGACGAAGCATATCGGGTGGGACGAGCGGCTGTCGGTGAAGGCCGACGGCAAGGGGCTGGTCAGGCATGCCGGCGTGGTGCTGCTGCGCAAGTGCGCTGATCGGGTCGGGCTGACCTCGGGGTTGAGTCGGGTGCTGCCGCGTGGTTTCGGTGCGGGCTGGCTGGACCGCGGCACGGTTGTCATCGCGCTGGCCGTCGCGATCGTGCTGGGCGCGACCAATCTGGCCGAAGCCGAGCAACTTCAAGCCCACCAGAGCGAAGTGTTCGGTGCCCCGACGTCGGACTCCGCCACCCGCCGGACCCTGAACGCCCTGGACGAGCCGCTGTTGGGCAGGGTCGCCAAGGCACGGGCAAAGGTCCGCCGGCAGGTGTGGGGTCTGCTCGCGCTGCGGCCCGTGGGCTTCCCTGGCTCGGCGTCGCCGGCAAGCGGCTGACCGGGTGGGTCGTCGTGGCCTTGGACGCCACGATCATCACCTCCGCGTCCAAGAAGGACGGAGCGGCGGCGACGTTCAAGAAGACGTTCGCCTTCCATCCGCTGGCGGCGTGGTGCGCCAACACCCAGGAATGCCTGGCAATGCTGCTGCGGCCCGGGAACGCCGGGGCCAACACCGTGGCCGACCATCTCACCGTGCTGAACGCGGCACTCGCGCAGATCCCCGACGCCTCCCGGGCGAAGATCCTCGTCCGCATCGACGGCGCCGGAGCCACCCACGAACTTCTGGAGCACCTCGAAGCCCTCAACACAGCCCGCCGCACAGTGCGCTACACGGTCGGCTGGAAAGTGACCGACGCCGATGAACGGGCCATCGCACTGCTGCCCGAGTCAGTCTGGGAGGACACCCTGAACCAGGACGGCACCGTGAACGGTGAGGCGCAGTCGCCGAGCTCACCGGGCTCAACACCCGGACAGGCTGGCCCGACCGGATGCGGCTGACGGTCCGACGTTCCCGCCCCTCACGCCGCCAGCTGGCCAACCTGACGGCGTTCGAGAAGAAGACGGGCTGGCGTTACTCGATCGCGGCCAGCAACATCCGCCACCTGTGGGGCATCGCCGGCTCCCACCAGCCCAGTTCCTCGACGTCCTGCACCGCTCACACGCCACAGTCGAAGACCGCGTGCGCGCGAACAAGGCCCTGGGACTGCACAACCTCCCCTCCCAGTCCTGGGAGGTCAACCGCGGCTGGGTACTGGCCGCGAACCTCGCCGCCGACCTGGACGCCTACACCCGACTCCTCGGACTGTACGACCAGCCCGGCCTCGCCCACGCCGAACCCGACACCATGCGCTATCGGCTCTACCACCTGCCTGCGAAGTACACCCGTGAGGTTCCCCCGGGATGCGGGAAGAGGTGACAGCAGGTCAGATGGTTCTCATGAGAGGAACCCAGACCATGGCTGCTCCGAGGAAGTACCCGTTGGAGTTGCGGGAGCGTGCGGTACGGATGTAACGGACCTCCGACCCCAAGCCTGTGATCCGGCGGATGGCCGAGGAGCTCGGTGTGCATCCCGAGGCCCTGCGGAACTGGATCCGCCAGGCCAAGGCGGACGCTGGCGAGCGCGACGATGTGCTCACCACCGCCGAGCGCGAGGAACTGGCTGCCCTGCGGAGGGAGAACGCCCAGCTGAAGCGGGCGAACGAGGTCCTGCGGACGGCTTCGGCGTTTTTCGCGGCGCAACTCGACCCGACCCGGACCAGGTGACCGCGCTCCTTGACGAGCATCCTCACCTGGGGGTCGAGTGCGTACTTCGGGAACTGCACATCGCGTCCTCCACCTACTACCGGTGGCGGCGCGCGCAG
>NZ_JBHUSG010000080.1:0-22627 GCF_042673745.1 Kitasatospora sp. NPDC057015 | reverse complement strand
CTGGCAGAACGTCGCCCAAGGCGCCCTCCTCATCACCGCCGTCGCCATCCAGCAACGCCGCAACGGCGAACGCCGCATCGGCCTCCCCGCCTGACCACCCCACGCAGCGGCCACCCGCGCACCGATCACCCCGCCTGACCACCCCACGCAGCAGCCACCCGCGCACCGAACACCCCGCCTGACCACCCCACGCAGCGACCACCCGCGCACCGATCACCCCGCAGGCGCCACCACGGCACCCACCCCGGCCCGCCACCCCGGGCCGAGCCACCGCCTGCCGGGGAACAGCGAAGGGACCTCCACATGAACCGCACCGCCCGTCGCGACCTCGTCGTCGCGGCCACGCTGGTGACCCTGACCACCGCCCTCGGCTCGACCGCCGTCGGCCCGGCCTCGGCGGCCTCGCCCGGCAGTTGGACCTCGGTCCAGCCCGGCGCGACGCCGACGGGTTGCGACGGCGTCCGCGCCACCGTCGCCCTGGACGCCGACGGCACTCCCACCCTGGCCGCGAGCTGGGACTGCAAGCAGGCCCTGCTGCCCGCACCGATCGGGCTGGTCACCAGCAGCACCGACTTCAGCACCGGCCTGGACTTCGTCAGCCGTACCGACAGGGCCGTCGACGAGACGTACCGGACCACCACCGGGAACGCCCGGGTCCGCACGCGCACCGCGACGGAGACCCGGCTGGTCTTCGCCAAGGGCTCCGCGCGGATCACCGTGCACGTGCGGACCTCCCCGGACGGGGTGGCGCTGCGCTACGAACTGCCCACCGGGGCGACCGTTTTGCGCGAGGCGACCTCCTTCGAACTGCCGACCGACGCACAGCTCAGCCGGTCCACGTTCGGGGCGGCCCACGAAGCGCTGTACAGCACCTCGGCGGTGTCGGCCGTGGCGACCGGTGAGTACGGGATGGACCTGTTCGGCCAGCTGGCCGACGGCGCCCGGGTGTTGCTCTCGGAGTCCGGTGTGGACGGCGGCTACTCCGGCGGACGCTTCACCCACACCCAGGGCGACGGCCGCTTCACCGTCAAGCTCGCCGACGCCCAGGTCGTGCGGGCCGCCGCGTTCACCACCCCGTGGCGGGTCGCCACGATCGGCAGCACCGCGACCGTCGTGGAGTCGACCCTGGAGGACGACGTGGCGCCGGCGTCCAAGATCGCCGACACCTCGTGGATCAAGCCGGGCGTCGCCGCCTGGCCCTGGTTCGACGGCACCAAGGCGACCCAGCACGACCTCGGCAGGCTCAAGACCTGGGCCGACTACGCCTCCTCCCAGGGCTGGCCCTACCTGCTGGTCGACGACGGTTGGAAGGGCGTCACCTGGATGCCCGACCTGGTCTCCTACGCCGGGGCCCGCGGGGTGCGGATCATGCTCTGGTACCACTGGCAGGACCTCGACACCGCGGCGAAGCGCCAGGCCGAGTTCAGCAGGCTCGACGACTGGGGCGTCGTCGGGGTGAAGATGGACTTCATGGGCTCCGAGGCCCAGGCGCGCCAGCAGTGGTACGACGAGGCGCTGGCCGACGCCGCCGCCCACCACCTGATGGTCGACCTGCACGGCGCCCGGCTGCCGGTCGGCGTGTACCGCACCTGGCCGAACGTCCTGACCTCGGAGGCCGTGCGCGGCGAGGAGTACAGCACCGGCCGCACCGTCGGCCACGTCACCGCCGTCCCCTTCACCCGGGGCGCGCTCGGCGCGGCCGACTACTCGCCGATGAGCTTCCAGCGCTCCAACCCCGACAGCGACGGCGCCGAGCTCGCGCTCGGCGTCCTCTACGAGAGTGCCCTGATGCTGCCCGGCGGCAGAGTCTCCGACTACCAGGCCCGGCCCGAGGCCCAGCGCTGGATGCGGGAGTTGCCGACGGCCTGGGACGAGACCCGGTTCGTGCAGGGCGACCCGGTCTCCGGGGCGGTGATCGCCCGTCGCGACGGCGACCGCTGGTTCGTCGGCGCGATCACCGGTGGCGGCGCCGGGACCATCGCCTACCCGACCGCCTTCCTCGGCAGCGGCAGCTGGCACGCGGAGATCACCACCGACGGTACCGACGGCCTCGTCCGCACCAGCCGGGTGATCCAGGCCGGGGACACGCTGAGCGTCCCGACCGTCGCGCACGGCGGCCACGCCGTCAAGCTCACCCGGGTCGCCGCGCTGCCCGCCGGGTACCGCACGATCGCGCAGGCGGACGGCACCGGCGCGGTCGCCGTCCAGGGCGCCGCCACCGGCTGCAACGTGCCGGTGGTCGGCGCCGCGGGCGACGGCAGCGCCGGCCGGACCTTCGAGCTCAGGCCGCTGGGCGACGGGTACGTGCGCATCGTCAACCGCGGCAGCGGTGAGGACGTCGTCGTTCTGGGCGCCTCGCGCGGTGCCGGCGCCAGGATCGTCCAGTGCGTGTACGCGGCCGGGGAGAAGACCAACGACGAATGGCTGGTGGAGGACGCCGGCAACGGCAGGGTCCGTTTCGCCAACCGCTACAGCGGCCTCTACCTGACCGGAGCCCCGGCGCAGGGCGGGCAGTTCGAGCAGCGGCCGCTCGACGGCTCCGCGCGCCAGCTGTTCACCGTGTCCTGAGCCCTGCTCGCCGGTGGTGGGGCCCGGCGCGCCCCACCACCGGCCGGACCTCGGCGCTGCTCCGCGCCGAAACCGCCGCACGGCGACGCCACCGCCGGACGGAGACGACGCCCACGGCCCGGGCCCCGGACAGGTCGGCGATCCGGGGCAGGGCCGACACGGACGCCCGGGGGCCGCGGAGGTTGCCGGACCGGGTCGCGCTCAGCCGGCGGCGACCCGGTCGGCGCCGTCCAGGATCCAGCGCAGGGACGGGCTGTTGTAGTAGTTCCTGCTCTGGGTGAGCGTCTCCCCCGGCCCCTTGGGATCGGCCCAGTGGGTGATGCCCAGCCAGTGCCCGGCGTCCCGGTTGATCACCGCGTGGGGCCGGCCGTCCGTGACGACCCGCCAGGACCTCCCGGGTCCGGTCCCGGCGCAGTCCTCCAGGAGCACCGGTGCCTGGTCGGCGGACTGGCCTCCGTTGCCGAGGCAGAGCCCGGTCGCGACGTTCATGATCCGGACGTCGTCCCCGTCCCGCAGCAACTGCCAGAACTGGTCCGGCCGGTCCCGGCACTGCTGGAGGTCCACCCCTCGGGACGGGCCGGCCTGTGCGCAGAGCGAGTTCCGGGCGTTGACCAGGCGGTGCCGGCCGTTCGACGGGGCGGAGCCCGTCGGCGACGGGCCGGACGGGGACGGGACGGACGGGGACGCCGCAGGGACGGGGCTCGCGGACGACGGGTCAGCCGGGTGCTCCGGGCCACCGACGCTGGTGGCGGAGCCCTCCGCGGACGGCTGCGGGCGATCCGCGGCCGGCAGCAGCACGGCGGCCGTGGTGGCGACACCGGCCGCGGTGGCGGCGGCCACCGCCCAGAGCGACCATCCCTTGGCGGCCAGCACGGACACCGGTCCGCCGCCGAGGCCCGCCCCCGCGCCGACACCGGCCCACGGCAGGCCACCGCCCATCGGCAGGGACAGCAGGGCGACGGGCAGCACGGCCGAGAGCCGGCTGTTGACGACGCGCATCTCCTCGGCGGCCCGTGCGCAGTCGGCGCACGCGGCGAGGTGCCGGTCGAGCTCGCGGCTGGGCCGCCGGCCCGGACGACGCAGCGAGCCGCTGAGCAGCCGTCCGTAGTGCCGGCACTCGGCCGTGGCGCGGGTACCGAGGTGCTCACGCAGGTAGGCCTCGCGCAGGCCCTCCCGGGCCCGGGCGGCGAGGGACCGCACCCCGCTCGGGGAGAGGCCGAGGCGCCGTCCCACCGAATCCGCCGTCTCGTCCTCGACCACCGAGTGCCACAGCACCGCCTGCCACTGGTCGGGCAGCGAGCGGTAGGCGCGCGCGACCAGCGAACGCTCCTCCGCGGCGAGCGCGCCGTGGGCGGCGTCCTCGTCCGTGCTGCGGGGCGCCCAGGACTCGACCTCGTCGGAGGGCAGTGGCCGCACCGCGGGCTCGGCGCTCCACTCGATGGCCACCCGCCGGACGCAGGTCAGCAGGTACGGCCGCCAGGCGTAGTGGGGTCCGCCGCCGGCGGCCACCGCCCGGTAGGTCCGGGCGAACGCCTCCGCGGCGAGGTCCTGGGCGGTCTGGGCGTCGCGGCAGCAGGTGCGCGCGTACGCGAGGACGGCGCCGTGGTGACGGGCGAACACCTCCGCCATGACCGCGTCGGCGCCCGGGCCGTGCGCGGCCCGGGCGTGGAGCAGCGCCGCGAGGGCCGCGTCGTCCAGTCGGGAGAGCTCGGGGCCGTGGCCGTGCGGGTGGCCGCGCGGTGTCCTGTCGGGGAGGTGCATCTGTGAGCCGTTCTGGTCGCACTGTCCGGAGCGAGGGTATCGATGTCATACGAAATACGGAATACATGTCCTCCGTGCCGCCTGTCGAACCTGGGGCAGAGCGCCACCGTCCCGGTCGGGCGCCGGTGGCGACGCGTCGTCTTCCGACACCCGCCACCGGCGCCCGCTGACCTCCGGACTCCGCGGCCGACCTCCCCGACTGCCCTTCTCCTCATGGGATCTGATGCCGGGAGAGAGTGACGCCCCAGCTCGGACGTCCCGTGACTTTGCGAATCCTTTACCGTTTCGACCGCGCTTTGCGCCGCTCCGGCCGGCACGGTAGCGTCCGACACCGACCTCCGCTCCGCCCGGCCGCACCTCCCGCGACTCCCGCTCCGTCGAGCAGGAGAGAGACATGCGGAACAACCGCCATCGAGCACCACTCACCATCGGCATCCCGCTCGCCCTCGCCACCCTGGCGGCGACGTCGTGGGCGGCCGTGGGCCTGCCCGGCTGGGCAGAGGAGCAGCCTGCCGCCGCGGGCAGCGCCCCTACCGCCCCTCCGATCGCCTGTGACACCACCGACGCCGCCGACAAGGGCTGGTACCAGGCCGTGTACGTCCACCGGGCGGGCACCCGGCCGCGGGCGGACGCGACCGACGCGATCCGCACCACGCTGTGGAACGCGGACCAGGTGTTCGAGGCCAGCGCGCAGCGCTTCGGCCAGGGCGACAGCCGGCGCCCGCGGTTCGCCCAGGAGGCCGGCTGCCAGGCCCGGGTGCTCACGGTCGAGATCGAGGGCGGCGACGGCCCGTACAAGGTGGGACAGGTCCGCACGAAGGCCCAGCCGCTGGCCGAGGCCCAGCTCAAGGCGGCCGGCGGCGCCGACCGGGACCGGGTCGGGCGCACCCGCTTCATCTACTTCGTGGACACCGGCCGGGCCACCGGCTGCGGCGTGGCCTCCACTCCCGCGCCGGGGCGCCGGGCGGACCTCCACACCGGCTGGATCGCCGTGAACTGGAACTGTCTCGGCGAGGCGGCACTCACCCACGAGATGATCCACAACTTCGGGGTGACCCACTGCGACAACGACCACGGCCAGGGCAACGACCCGATCTGCCGCGGCTACGACAAGTCGCCGCGGTGCGACGGCATCATGGGCGCGGTGGTCCTCGACTGCGCGAAGGACGAGTTCGCCTACTTCTCGCCGCGGCCCGCGGCGGGCAGCCGGCTGGCCCGGCACCCGAAGGAGAACGTCGCCGACAGCCCGTATCTGATCAAGGACCAGCCGGCCGGGCCGGTGGACGCCGCACTGGTCGGCCGGGCCGCCGGGCAGTGCCTGACGGCCGGCGGTGACGGCACCTCGGTGGTGCAGCAGCCGTGCGCGCCCGGCGACGCGCAGGTCTGGCGCCGAAGCATCGGGCCGGACGGCTACCTGACGCTGCGCCAGCTCGGCAGCGGCAAGTGCCTGAGCATGCCCGCCGAGGGCGCCCCCGCACTCGCCGACTGCAAGCCGGGCGACGCCCACCAGGAGTGGTGGATGCCCTCGGCGCGCGGCGCCGACCGGGTCTACGCCAACCTGCGCAGTCGGGCCACCAAGGCGGTGCTGAAGCTGCGGGGCGACGGCAAGGGGAAGAACGCACCGGCCGAGCGCGCGAACGCCGGGAGCGGACCGGCGGCACAGTTCCGGGTGATCCCGGTCGCCGCCCCCGCGGCGAGTGCGAGCCCCGGCGCGAGCGGGGCGACCGCCACCGGCTCCGCGCCGTCGGGTCAGCCGCTTCCCGCACCGACCTCGCCCCGGGCCGCCGGCGACGCGCCCGGGCGGACCGCCGTCCCCCCGTCCGCCGTCCCCTCGTCCGACCTGCCGTCGACCGGAGCGACGCCCGACACCCCGGTGGCCGGGAGCACCGTGCTGCCCGAGACCACCCTGCCGCCCGAGGCGGACAGCGCTGCCGAGACGGCCCCCGAGGAGGAGAGCGAGACCGAGCCCGACGCCACGGCGGCGCCCGACGGCGGCGCCGGCGAGTAACCCGCCGGCACCGTTCACGGCGGGCGGACCGGACCCCCACCCGGCCCGCCCGCCACATCGCACCGCCGGCCCGCCCGCCACATCGCCCAGCCGGTGGGATCGCCCACGACCTCGCCCGCCCGCCCCCCGGCACGACCTTCGCCGACCTCGTGCACATCGCCGGCCGCCGCGGCAGGATCGAAGGGGGCCGGCGGAGCGCGGCGACGGGCGCGTGCCCGGCGACGGCTGCGCCGGCGGGGGCCCGTGTCACGACGGCGAGGCCACCGCCCTGGAGTACTAGGTTGAGCTCCCGGGTGTGCGGCCATCTCCGGCGCACCGGCACCGAGACAGGATGAGGTGGGCCATGGCAGTCGGGCGGAGCGGTCAGCGGATGCCGAGCGCCCCACAGCTCCCCGCGTTCGTCGGCCGGGAGCGCGAGCTGGCCGTGCTGCTCAGCTCCGTCCGGTCCCGGCCGTCGGTGGTGCTGGTCGAGGGGCCCGCCGGGATCGGCAAGTCGCGGCTGGTCGCCGAGGCGTCCACCGTCCTGACCGCCGAGGGCGTCCGGGTACTGACCGGCCACTGCCACCCGCTGCGGGAGCCGCTGGCGTACGGGCCGGTGATCGAGGCGCTGCGCGACGCCGACACGTGGCTGCGCCCCGCCGGCCGGAGCCTGGGAGCGTCCGCCGGGTGGCTGGCACCGCTGCTGCCCGAGCTGGCCGACCGGCTGCCGGCGCCGCCGCACCCGCCGACCGGGCCGGTTCCGCCCCGGCACCAGATCGCCCAGGCCGTGCGCACCGTCCTGGGCGCGGTCTCCCCGGTGCTCCTGGTGATCGAGGACGTGCACTGGGCGGACGAGGCGACCCGCGAACTGATCCTGCTGCTGGGGCGCGACCTGCCCGCCGACGCCGCCCTCCTCCTCACCTACCGCGCCCAGGACGTGCCCGGCCGCGGCCCGCTGCTCGGCGCCGCCTACCGCCGCCCGCCGAACACCAGCGGCGCCGAGCTGGCCCTCGGCCCGCTGACCGAGCAGGACGTGGCCGAGATGGCCCGGTCGGTGCTCGGCCCCGACACCGCCCCCGCGCTGGTACGGGCCCTGTACAGCCGGAGCGAGGGCCTCGCGCTGGTCGCGGAGGAGGACCTGCTGACCCTGCGCGACCACCCGGGCGCCGAGCCCGGCGGGGTGCCGCGCAGCCTGCGCGAGGTGTTCGCGGAGCGCGTCGAGCGGCTTCCCCCCGAGGCGGTGGCCGTGGTCGACACCGCGGCCGTGCTGGAGGTGGCGGCCACCGAGGGACTGCTCGCCGACACCACCGCGCTCGACCCCGCCGTGGCGGCGCGGGCGCTGACGGCCGCCCTGACGGCCGGCGTGCTGCGTGAGCTCGGCCCGGACAGCTACGGCTTCGCGCACGCGCTGGCCCGGCGCGCGCACTACGACAACATCCCGGGCCCCGAACGCACCCGGCTGCACCGGCAGGCACTGGCCGCGCTCTGGCGGCTGCCGAACCCGCCCCTGGTCCAGATCGCCCACCACACCCGGCTGCTCGGTGACACCCGGGCCTGGCTGGACCACGCCCTGGCCGCCGCCGACCAGGCGGTGGAGGTCGGCGACCAGGGCACCGCCGCCACCCTGCTGCACGAGATCCTGGAGGAGCCCCGCCTGCCGCCGGCGCTGCACGCGCGGGCGGCCCTGTCGCTGGCCCGGATCGCCTGGGACGCCACCGAGTACACCCGGACGATCGCCACCCTGCGCCGGATCGTCACCGGCCCCGGACTGCCGGAGGCCGCGCGCGGCGAGATCCGGCTCGACCTCGGGCTGATGCTGCTCAACCAGGCCGCCGATCCCTCGGGGGAGGCCGAGATCGAGCGGGCCGTGGAGGAGTTGGAGGCCCACCGGCCGGAGCTCGCCGCGCGCGCGATGTCGGTGCTCGCCATGTGGGAGACCAGCCGCTTCTCCGCCGCCGAGCAGCGCGCCTGGATCGACCGCGCGCAGGCCGCCCTGTCCGGCAGCGCCGACCGGGCCGCGCAGGCCTCCGTGACGGCGAACCGGATCACCCTGATGGCCTCGATGGGGGCGCCCGGGACGGACGACGAGCTGGCCGCGCTGCCCCGCGAGGACGCCGACCCGGAGGTCGTGCGGCACACCGCCCGGGCCCTGGCGAACGCCGCCGAGGTGGGGATCTGCCTGGGGCAGGACGAGCGGGCGGCCCGCCACACCGAGGAGTCGCTCGCGCTCGCGGAGCGCCATCACGCGCACGCCCTGGTCGTCCACTGCCGCTCGTACCGGTTGCTGCTGTCCTGGACGGCGGGCGAGTGGTCCGACTGGGAGGAGCGGTACGCGGCGTTCCGAGCCGACTACCTCGACGAACCCCTCGCGGTGGACGACCTGTTGGCGACCGTGCAGGGCGTCACGGCGGCGGCCCGGGGCCGGACCGCGCGGGCGGTGGAGCGCTTCGGGCGGGTGCTGGCGCGGGATCCGGCGCGCAAGAACGTCAACGCGCTGGGCGCCGCCGCCGGGCTGGCCCGCGTCCAGCTGGCGCGCGGCGACGCGGAGGCGGCCTGGCGGAGCGTCGAGGAGTACCTGCCGCTGCTGCCCCGCAAGGAACAGTGGGTGTACGCGTGGGGCCTGGTGCCGACGGCGGTGGAGATCGCGCTGCACCGCGGCGACCGGGCCGGCGCCGAACTCCTCGCCGCCGAGCACCGGGCCGGGATCGAGGGCGCCGACGCCCCGGGCGCGCAGGCCGAGGCACTGGTCTGCGCGGGCCTGGTGCTGGGTCCGCGGGACCGGGCCGGCGCGGCGGGCGAGTTCGACCGGGCCCGGCTGCTGTGGACCGCCGTCGGTCGCCCGTACCACGCCGCACTGGCCGGCGAGCTGACCGCCCGCACCCTCGCGGAGCTGCGCGACAACGGGGCCGTCGCCCTGCTGACCGAGGTCGCCGAGGTCTTCGAACGGCTGGGTGCCACCACCGACGCCGCCCGGTGCCTGCACGTACTGCGCGACCTCGGGCAGGAGCGCCCGCGGCTGCGGGGCCGGGCGGGTTACGGCGACCGGCTCTCGCCGCGGGAGGAGCAGGTGGCCCGTCTGCTGGCGGACGGCGCCGGCAACAAGGACATCGCCGCGGCGCTGTTCCTCTCCCCCCGGACGGTCGAGCAGCACGTCGCCAAGGTGCTGCGCAAGCTCGGGTGCACCCGGGACGAGATGCGGGGCCGCGCGCGCTGAGCCGCGCCGGTCCGGGGGCGACCGACCACGGTGGAGCCGCGGCTCCGCCGGGAGAAGTACGTGGTCGCCCGGATTGAACACGTAGTGCCGCTCCGGCTCTGCTGGACGTGCCGTGACGTCCCCGGCACGAGGAAGGCGATGGGGGGCCCGCGGACGGCATGGGACTCCGATGCGGCATGCCCCGGGGGGGGCGTGCCGCATCGGGCGTTCCGGGCCGGAACCGCCCGACGGCCTACAACCGGTCTCGCCAACAACACGAAACGGCAACGTACTCTGGCGCTAATTTCGTATATCGCATACGTTACGCGTCAGGTCGGTACGTGACAGCGGAGTTTCACCGCCCGAGACGCCGTACCGGCCCGCAGTCCCTCGCCCTCGCACACCCGGGGCGGCCGACCCAGCCGCAACCCGCCGCACAAGGAGACCACCCATGGCACCACTCCGCCGTAGACTCGCCGCCCTCTCGCTGGCGTCCGCCTTCGCGCTCGCCGCCTCGGCCTGCTCCTCCGGCAGCGGGTCCTCGGAGTCGGCCGAAGGCCCGACCACCGTCAAGTTCTGGTCCATGCCGTACTGGATCGGCCAGGACGCCAAGGTCAAGGAGCTGGTCGACCAGTTCAACGCCTCCCAGAGCAAGGTGAAGGTCGAGCTCACGCTGCTGGAGTGGAAGGACGGCCGCGACAAGATCAAGCAGGCCATCGCCGCCGGCAAGGGCCCCGACGTCTGGCTGATGAACAACGGCCTGGAGCTCGACTACCTCAAGTCCGGCGCGCTCGCCCCGCTCGACAAGCTCGGCTACACCAAGGCCGACACCGACAAGTACCTGCCGCTCGCCAAGGTCGACGACTACGACGGCAAGACGTACGGCGCCCCGCTCTACTTCGACGTCGACGTGATGCTCTACCGCACCGACATCCTCCAGCAGTACGGGTTCAGCGCCCCGCCGAAGACCTGGGACGAGCTGAAGTCGACCGCCGCCGCCATCACCACCAAGTCCGCCGAGGCGGGCAAGAAGGTGAGCGGCTGGCAGTTCAAGGGGATGGACGACCACCTCAACGCCATCAACTCCACCTGGGAGAGCTTCCTCTGCCAGGCCGGCGGCAGCCTCACCTCGCCCGACTTCAAGACCTCGACCCAGAACACCGAGGCCGGGCGCACCGCGATGAACTACATGAAGTCCTTCTACACCGACAAGGTCTCCCCCACCGGCACCAGCGCCCTCAACGGCTTCATCAGCGGTGACGTCGCGATGTTCCCGTTCTTCCAGTCCGTCATCGCCAACGTCCAGGCCGGCGGGGACAAGGTCGCGGGCAAGTGGGCCGTCGCCCCGATGCCGGCCGGCCCGAAGAGCGGCTGCTCGATGGTCGGCGGGCACAGCCTGGTCGCCAGCTCCGCGAGCAAGAACCCGGGCGGCGCCGGCACGTTCATGCGCTGGCTGGCCTCGCCCGAACGCAGCGCCCAGTACATGGACTTCCACGCGATCTTCCCGTACGACCTCGCCAAGGTCGACCCGGCCGTGAAGGCGACCGTAGACGGCAAGGTCAAGGCCGACGCCAACTGGAACGCGATCTTCGAGCAGCTCGGCCGCAACACCCCCGACCTGCTGCTCCAGGACCGGCACTCCTTCCAGGCCCGCTGGGACGCCCAGAAGGCCAACATCGTGGCCGGCGTCAACGGCCAGGCCCCCGTCGAGCAGGCGCTGAAGACCATCGACGAGACCGTCGGCCAGGCGCTCGGCAAGGAGTGACGGAAAGCCGATGACGACCATGACCGAACTCCCCGCGAAGCACCCCCCTGGCGGCACCGCCGCCGGGGGCGGCCGGAAAAGCACCGGGCGGACCACCCCGAGAAGGCGGCGGCGCCCCGGCGGCGCCCTGGCCGGCTGGCTGTCCGTGGCACCCGCCCTGGTGGTGATCCTGGGCTTCACGTTCTACCCGATGGTCCAGTCGATGCTGCTCAGCACCGACCACTGGAACCTGCTGGGCCCGCGCACCTTCGTCGGCGCCGAGAACTACACCACCATCCTCGGCGCCGGCTCCTTCCGGACGAGCCTGCTGAACACCCTGGTGTTCACCGTCATCACCATCGCCGGCACCTACGTCCTGGCGCTGGCGACCGCGATGGCCGCCAACCGTGAACTCGCCTCGGCCCGCTTCGTGCGCACCGTGACCGTACTGCCCGCCGTCATCCCGATGGTGGTCGCCGGCCTCGTCTGGAAGTGGCTGTACGAGCCCGACCACGGCCTGGTCAACACGCTGATCGGCCTGTTCGGGGCGGACGGGGCCCGCTGGCTCTTCGACAACGACCTGGCGCTGCCGGCCGTGGCCGTGGTGAGCATCTGGAAGGAGTTCGGGATCTACGCGCTGATCCTGCTCGGCGGTCTCCAGCGCATCCCGGACGAGATCTACGAGGCCGCGACCATCGACCGGGCCGGCCCCTGGCGGCAGTTCCGCTCGATCACCCTGCCGATGCTGAGGCCGGCCAGCGCCGCGGTCTTCCTGCTCCTGCTCTTCAACTCCTTCAAGGTGTTCGACCAGGTGTGGGTGATGACCGAGGGCGGCCCGGGCACCGCGACCCTGACCGTGGTGACCTTCATCTACACCCGCCTGCTCTCCGACGTCGGCGTCGCCTCCGCCGCCTCGGTGGTCCTGTTCGTGATCCTCCTCGCGATCACCCTCGTCCGGCTGAAGCTGACCTCCCGGGAGGAGTCGTGAGCAAGTCCCCGATCCGCCTCGCACCGGCGGCCTGGCTGACCGCCGTCACCGTCTTCGCCGGCCTCCCGGTGCTCTGGATGGCGCTGACCTCCTTCCAGCCCATGGAGGACCTGGTCGGCAACGGACGGCACCTGATACCCGAGCACCTGACCGCCGGCGCCTACCAGGAGGTCGTCTCCGCGTTCCCGTTCGGCCGGTGGTTCCTCAACTCCCTGCTGGTCGCGCTCGCCGTCGTCGCCGGCAACCTGGTGTTCGACACCCTGGCCGCCTACGGCCTCTCCCGGATCCGGTTCCGCGGCCGGCAGGCCGTGCTCACCCTGATCCTCGCGACGTTGATGATCCCCACCCAGGTGATCCTCGTGCCGCTGTACCTGGTGATGCGCGACCTCGACTGGATCGACACCTACTGGGCGCTGATCGTGCCCTTCCTGGCCAGCCCCACCGGCATCTTCCTGCTGCGGCAGCACTTCGTGACGCTGCCCGTCCAGTTGGACGAGGCCGCCGCGATCGACGGCGCCGGCCGGCTGCGCACCCTGGTCAGCATCCTGCTGCCCAACTCCTGGGCGGCGCTGGGCACCGTCGCGGTGCTGAAGTTCATGTGGACCTGGGGCGAGTTCGCCTGGCCCTCCCTGGTCACCAACAACGAGCTGCTGCGCACCCTGCCGGTCGGACTCGCCCAGTTCCAGAACCAGTTCGCCCCGCGGTGGGACCTGCTGATGGCCGGCTCGGTCCTGGCGGCGATCCCGGTCGTGCTCGGCTTCGTCCTCCTCCAGAAGACCTTCGTCAGCGGCCTGACCGGCGGCGCGGTGAAGGAGTAGAGCCCCTGGTCCGAGTCGGGCGGACCAGCGGACGGCCGCGGGCCCGGTCGAGTGCCAGAGGGAGGCACCCGGCCGGGCCCGCGGTGTTCTCGCCGGACCGGGGCCCGGGGCCGCGACGGCCCGCCGGCCCACCGCTCAGGAAGTGCGGCCTGAGACCTGGTGGGCCTTTCGTATATCGAATACGTTACTTTCGCATCGTCCCACGGCGCCGTTCGGCCGCGCCCCGTGCGACGCCCCCACACACCCTCCCCGCCACCCTGGAGGCCCACCGTGACCGGAACGTCCCGCCGCGTCGACCGCAGATCCGTCCTGCGCGGCCTGCTCGCCACCGGGGCCGCGGCGTCACTGCCCCAGATCGTGGGCACGGCCGGCGCGCAGGCGGCCGGCATCACCACCGGCCGGTACGCGATCCGGTTCGACCAGGCCGCGAAGCAGACCATCGCCGGGCTCGGCTTCGAGATCCAGTCCGACTCGATCGGCTCCGACAACCAGGGCCTGCCCGACCTGGTCAGCGGTGTCCCGTACGACCTGACCGCGAGCGAGCGCACCCGCTTCTACCAGCAGATGCTGAAGGCCGGCCGCACCGACCGGGGCTTCCGCTACTGCCGACTCGCCATGGGCCTGTACCACCGCGGCCTCACACCCGACGGCAAGCGGTTCGTCGACCGCTACGACGGCCAGACCGCCCTGCTCGCCGAGCTGGTGAGCCGGTCCGGCGTGGAGGGTCTGGCCGTCGAGTACTGGTCCCCCGCCCCCGCATGGAAGAGCAACGGCGAACTCGTCGGCGGCGGCCTCGCGGCGAACACCGACCTCGCCGCCTTCGGCGACGCCCTGGTCGACGACCTCGGGTACCTCGCCGACCACGGCCTGAAGATCTCCTACTGGGGGCTGCAGCACGAGCCCCGGGTCAACAGCACGAGGTACTCCTCCTGCCGGTACGAGGCCGCTCAGTACCGGGACGTCCTCCGGGCGGTCGCCCCCGGGATCCGCGCGGCCCACCCGGGCGTGAAGATCCACGCGGAGAGCCAGTACGGCTGGAAGGGCGCCCTGGGCCAGGCCCTCACCGCCTCGCCCGAGGCCATGGGCCTCGTCGACGCCTGGACCTTCCACAAGATCGGCACCGACAGCACCGACCAGATCACCACGGACTACCGGTCCGGTGCCGGCGGCAAGCCCGTCTTCAACAACGAGTTCGAGTACCTCGGCGGCGCCATGAGCGACTGGCGCACCGTCAACACCGCGCAGTCGATCATGAACTGGATGACCTTCCAGAACTCCCCCACCTGGTGGTGGCTGCACGCCCTCAAGCCCACCACCAACGCCGAGTCCGAGAACTACGGCCTCGGGTTCTGGCGCCCCCCGAGCGACACCGACTTCTCCCACCACCCGAACATCCCGGTCGGTCACTGGGACTTCAACCCGCGCAACTGGAACGCCGTGTCCGGGTTCGTGAAGTACCTGCCCTGGGACTCGGTGCGCTACGGCGTCGACGAACCCCGCCACACCGACGGCTCCTACTACTCCGAGCACCGCATCATGGCCTGGCGCACCCCCACCGGGAAGCCCGTCCTCGCCGTCACCAACCGCTCCGCCGCCGAGCCGTTCACCTACACCGTCGACACCCGGACCGCCGCCGCCTTCCAGGGCCACCGCTACGGCCCCGCCACCAACGACCAGACCCTCCCCTCCAGGACCGGCCCCACCCTGGAGATCACCGTCCCGCCGCTCTCCATCGAGTTCTGGGTCCGCACCCCCTGAGCGGGGCGGACACTGCCGTGGGGGACGCCGGACCACCGGCGTCCCCCTCGGCATCTGCCCGGCCCACGGCGCCGTGCCCGCTCAGCGCCGCACACGACCGGGCGAGCCGTCCGGGGGCCGCCGTGACACCGGCGCCGCGTCCCGGTTCAGGCCATGAGCAGGCGCAGGCCCAGATCCGCCGCGTCGAGGCCGCCGAGCCCGGTGTTGCGCTCGGCCCAGCGGCCGGAGTCGAGGTCGTCGCCGAGCCTTCGTACCGCCCGCTGCTCGGCCTCCGGCCCGACCCTCGTCCACACCGACATCGCACGGCGCACGTGATCCTCCAGATAGGCCTCCGGCCGGCGCCAGTAGGCCTCGAACAGACCGTCGGCGCAGTCCCACGGAACGGGCACCGGCTCGGCACGGGCGCCGATCGCGCCGGCCATCCCGGCGAGCGAGGGGAAGTCCGCGAGGACGGCGGCGAACTCGGGCAGGTAGTCGCGGGTGAGCCAGAACCGGTCCTGCCACCCGGGCTCGTCGGTGTCGAACGTGAGCACCACCACGCGGCGGGCCACCCGCCGCATCTCGCGCAACCCCGCCATCGGGTCCCTCCAGTGGTGAACGGTCGAGACGGCCATCGCGACGTCGAAGGAGCGGTCCCCGAACGGCAGGCACTCCGCGGTGGCGGCCACGCACGGCGCCGAGCCGGCGGGCCGCTGCCCCCGCATGACCGCCGACGGCTCCACCGCGGTCACGTCGCGATCGGCCGGCTCGTAGGAGCCGGTGCCGGCCCCGACGTTCAGCACCGTCCGCGCGTCCCCGAGCGCGTCCCAGATCTGCGCGGCGATCCGCGGCTCGGTACGCCGGGTCGCGGTGTAGGCGCCGCCGATCGCGTCGTACAGCCGTGCGCCGAGCATCTCCAACTGCTCCTCCGGTGTCACCGCGAGTCCCTTCGCCCGTGCCTGGAGTTCCCGGTCGATGGCCGTCACCATGGCGTCGGCGCGATCACGCCGTGCCAGCAGCAGGCCGCGCAGTCGGCGCAGGTGCGCGACCGCGTCGGCGGTCGGGTCGCCGACCAGTTCCGCGACCTCCCGCAGCCCGAAGCCCAACCGCCGGTAGGCCAGCACCTCCCGCAGTCGCTCCACGTCGGCCGCCGAGTAGGCCCGGTACCCGGCCGAGGTACGCGCCGACGGCCGGACGAGCCCGATCTCGTCGTAGTGATGCAGCGTGCGGACGCTCACGCCGGCCAGCCCGGCCACGCGTCCCACGGTCCAGTGATCCTCCACGGCACCGATTGTGCGACCTGACGCCACGTGAGGGTCAAGAGCCCGCGCGTCGCGGCAGACCCGGGCGGCGGAACGGCTGACGGTGCCGTTCCGCCGCCCGGGAGCAGGGGGGAGGACGGAAGGACCGGGCGATGCGGGCACCGCGGGGCACTTCCGGACGGGCGAAGGTTCCCCCCGCCCGCCTGGCAGGGCGGGCGGGGGGAACCGCGGAGCGATGGCGGGCCGCGTCAGGGCGGAGGCGGTCCACCACCGCGGTCCTGGGCCCGGCGCCCGCCCTGGGAGGACGGCGCCGGGGCAACCTCGGGAGGGTCAGAAGCTCGCGACGGTGTAACGGTCGACCGCGTCGTCGTCGAGCTCGAACCCGAGCCCGGGGCCGGTGGGCACCACCAGGGCGCCGTCGGTGAACTTCGGCGGGTTGAGCAGGATGTTCTCCCGGATCGGGTTGGGCAGCCGGTTGTACTCGTAGGTGCGCAGGTTCGGGGTGGCGGCGCAGAGCTGGAGGGCCGCGCAGAGGCTCACGCCGGAGCCGACGCCGTGCGGTGCGATGTCGACGTGGAAGGCCGAGGCCAGCGCGGACAGGCGCATGGCCTCGGTGATGCCGCCGCAGCGGGCGACGTTCGGCATGAAGACGTCGATGGCCTGGTGGAGCAGGGAGTCCCGCAGGTCGAAGCGGGTGAAGTGGGTCTCGCCGTTGACCACGGTCAGCCCGGTGCGGCGGCGCAGCTCGGCGAGGTTGGCGAGGTCGTCGACCTGGAGCGGCTCCTCGTACCAGGAGATGCCGAGGTCGGCCAGGACGGCGCCGACCCGGGTGGCCTGGTCGAGGTCGTAGGCGCAGTTGACGTCGGTGAGGATCTCGATGTCCTCGCCGACCGCCGCGCGGACGGCGCTCAGGTGCGCGCGGTCGGTGCGCACGCCCCGGCCGATCTTCACCTTGAGGGCCTTGAAGCCGGCGTCGACGAAGCCGAGCGCCTGCCGGGCGGAGTCCTCCGGGTCGGCGTGCAGGGCGACCGGGCTGGCGTAGCAGTCGACGGTCTCGCGGATCGGGCCGCCGAGCAGGCGGTGGACGGGCACGCCGGCGAGCTTGCCGCGCAGGTCCCACAGCGCGAGGTCGACGCCGGCCATCGCCTCCAGGTAGAAGCCCCGGTTGTGGCCGCCGGCGGCCTGGCCCTTGAAGAGGCGGTCCCAGATCGCGGTGGTGGCGAGGGCGTCCTGGCCGATCAGCAGCGGGGCGAGGACGGTGGCGACCACGGTGGCGGTGACCTGGGGGCTGGGCAGCCCGTAGGCCTCGCCGATGCCCACCGAGCCGTCCTCGGTGTGGATCTTGACCAGGGTCGCGTACTGCCCGCGGCGGGGCAGGACGAGGTGGCTGGAGGCCGGGTAGCGCAGCCAGTCCGGCACATCCTCGGGGGAGTCGTACAGGTCGTCGAAGCTGGCGGACAGGGCCAGCGCCTCGACCTTGGTGATGCGCAGTGGCTGGGTGCTCACGGGGATCGCTCCTGGGGGAGTGCCGGGCCCTCCCCCCGTGCGGGGGAGGGAGTCGTGGGGGGTGGGAGTCGCCGGGGTGGGAGTCGTGGGAGGCGGGAGCCGTCGGGGCGGGGCTCTTCGGGGCGGGGCTGGACGGGGTCAGATGCCGCCGGTGATCTCGCCGCGCGCGGTCTCGCGGCCGCTCAGGACGGCGACGGCCGTCACCACGCATGCGGCGGCGACGTAGAGGACGACCGGGGTGGCCGATCCACCCGCGGCCGCGACCAGCGCGGTGCCGACGAAGGGGGCGGTGCCGCCGAAGACCGCGCCGCCGAGCTCGCGGCCGACACTGACGCCGCTGAAGCGGACCCGGGCGTCGAACTGCTCGGCCAGCAGGGCCGCCTGCGGCCCGAAGGCCATGTCCTTGCAGAGCGGGACGGCGATGACCAAGGCGAGCAGGACGACCGGGACGGAGCGCGTCTCCAGCAGCCGGAAGAAGGGGTAGGCGTAGGCGGCCGTGCAGACCACGCCCGCGAGGACGACCCGGCGCCGCCCGAGCCGGTCGGACAGCCGGCCCCAGAACGGGATCCGCCACGATCTCCAGGGCGGAGGCGAGGGCGATCGCCCACAGCATGGTCGAGCGGGGGATGCCGAGGTTCCTGGTGGCGTACGAGAGGGCGAAGGCCTGGATCAGGTAGCCCCAGACGAAACCCGAGGCGGTGATCCCGAGGACCCTCAGCAGCGCACCGGGCCGGGTGCGCAGGATCAGCGTCAGCGGGGAGCGGACGATGGCCTCCTCCTGCTGCAGGGTGATGAAGGCCGGGGTCTCCTCGATGCCGCGCCGCAGCCAGAGCCCGAACGCGACCAGGCCGATGCTGACCAGGAACGGCAGGCGCCAGCCCCAGCTGAGGAACGCGTCGTCGGGCAGCAGGGAGACCGTGCCGAAGACGGCACTGGCGAGGACGAATCCGGCGCCGGTGCCCATGGCGGGGACGGCTCCGTACAGGCCGCGCCGGCCGACGGGTGCGTTCTCGACGGTGAGCAGGGTGGCGCCGGCGAACTCCCCGCCGACCGCGATGCCCTGGGCGATCCGCAGGAGGATCAGCAGGACGGGTGCCCAGACTCCGGCGACGGCGTCGGTGGGCAGCGTGCCGACCAGGGTGGTGGCGGTGCCCATCGCGAGCAGGGTGATCAGCAGGACGCGCTTGCGGCCGATCCGGTCGCCGAGGTGGCCGAAGAGCACGCCGCCGACGGGACGGGCGGCGAAGCCGACGCCGAAGGTGGCGAATGAGGCCAGGGTGCCGCCGAGGTCGGAGGAGCCGAAGAACAGCGGGCCGAAGACGAGCGCGGAGGCGAGGCCGTAGAGGTTGAAGTCGTACCACTCCATGACCGTGCCGACGGTGCCGGCGACCATGGTGCGGCGTCGGGCCTTCGCTCGGGTGCTGTGCACGGCGGCGCCTCCGGTAGGTGCTCCGGTACGGGTGGATCGGGTGGTGCTCATGGAGGGCTCCGGGTCTGACGGGTCCGGACGAACATCTCAAACGTATGCGATATACGAATCATTGGCCAGACGTCGGCCCTGGTTTCTCTCCGGTCCGACCGACCCGCCGCGGCCCGCGAACCGCCCGCTCACCGGGGCTGCGGCCGGTAGCGGGCCACCGGCGGGGCGGTGACCCGGGACGGCCGGGCGAGGACGGCGCCCGCGAGCCGGTCCGGTTCGGCCAGCCGGTGCAGGGCGGTGGTCACGTACATCCGACCGCCGCCGAAGGCGACACTGCTGACGTGCGGCGTCGGCACCGCGACGCTCTCCCGGAGCCCGCCCGCCGGGTCGTAGCAGTGCACCCGGCCGGCACCCCAGAGGGCCACCCAGAGGAAGCCGCGGTCGTCGACGGTCATGCCGTCCGGCCTGCCCTCGTCCGGGCCGAGCCGGACGAACGGCCGGGCGGGTCCGAGCTGCCCGGAGTCCGGATCCACGGCGTGCGAGGCGATCAGGCCCCGCGCACTGTCGGCCAGGTACATCGTCGTGCCCGCCCCGTCGAAGGCCGGCCCGTTCGGGACGGTGAGGCCGGTCAGCACCCGGTGCGGCGAACCGTCCCGGTCGACGCGGTGGAGCGACCCGGCGCCGGGCGTCGCGTCCGCGGCCATGCTGGTGGCCCAGAACCTCCCCCGCGGATCGCAGGCGGCGTCGTTCATCCGCATCGGGCGCGGCGCACCCTCCTCCGGCCGGGCCAGCCAGCGCGGCTCCCCGCCCGGGCGCAGCAGCGCCACCCCCGGGCCCGCGGCGGCGATCCACTCCCCCGGTCGCCCCGCCACCGGGGCGACCGCGCCGAGCGGGACACCCGGCTCGGCCTCGCACCGCGGGCCGCCCGGGCCGGCCCCGGGTGCCCAGCTGTGCAGCACGCCCCGGAGCAGGTCGACGAAGTACAGCCGCCCCTCGTACCAGCGCGCACCCTCGCCCAGCTGGTGACGCTCGGGGGAACAGGGCTGCCAGTGCGCCGCGTCCACCGCCACCGCCTCCTCTCGTCCGGGCGCCGTCACCGCAGTGCGGTGCCGGGCGCGGCGTCCAGCAGGGTCAGCTCGTCGCGGAAGGGCAGTCCCTCCCAGTCCCCCGCCGCGGCGACCGCGAACGCCCCGGTGGTGACCGCCCGGTCGAGCCGACCCTCGACCGGCAGGCCGTCGAGCAGGGCGGAGAGGTAGCCCGCGACGAAGGCGTCCCCGGCGCCGATCGTGTCCCGGACGGGGACCCGGACGGCGGGCCGGGCGACCGATCCGCTCTCCGTGAAGACTTCGGCACCGGCGGCGCCGCGCTTGACGACCACCTCGCCGACGCCCTGGGCGAGCAGCGCCTCGACGCACTCGGCCTCGTGCTCGGCGCCGGGCGGGGCGACCAGGGCGAGCTCGTCGTCCGAGGCCACCAGGATGTCCACCAGCGGGACCAGCGGGCGCAGTGCGCCCGCTGCCTCCTGGCGCGACCAGAGCTTGGCCCGGTAGTTGACGTCGAGGCAGACGGCGCCCGACGCGGCGTGGGCGGCGGCCTCGACGGCGGCCCGGGGGCCGGGGCCGAGTGCGGCGGTGACGCCGGTGAGGTGGACGATCCGGGCGCCCTCGGCGAGGGCGGCGGCCAGGCGGGCGGGCGTGAGCCGGGAGCCGGCCGAGCCGGTGCGGTAGTAGGAGACCCGCGTCAGGTCGGCCACCCGCGGCTCGAAGATCACCAGCCCGGTCGGTGCGGCGGCGTCCACGGTGACGCAGGAGACGTCCACGCCCTCGGCCCGCAGGGTGCGCAGGACGAGGCGGCCGAGTTCGTCGTCGCCGTTGACGCCGACCCAGCGCGCCGAGTGCCCGAGCCTGGCGAGCCCGATGGCGACGTTGGCCTCCGCGCCGGCGATCGACAGGTCGAGGGTGCCGCCGAGCTGCAGGGGGCGGTCGGCGCGCAGGGCCGCCATGGCCTCGCCGAGGGTCAGGACGTCGGGCACGGGAACTCCTCGGCGAGCGTGCGGAAGGCGGCGACGCGGGCGGGCAGCCCGGCGCTGTCGCCGCCGGCCGCGGCGGCGGTGCCGATCAGCGGACCTCCGACGCCGACCGCGAGGGCGCCGGCGGCCAGGAACGCACGGGCGGCGCCGGCGTCCACCCCGCCGACGGGCACGAACGCCACGTCGGGGAAGGGATCCCGCAGGGCCCGCAGGTACCCGGGGCCGCCGAGGCTGCCCGGGAACAGCTTCACCGCGGTCACCCCCTCGGTCCAGGCGAGCGCCACCTCGGTCGGGGTGACCGCACCGGCCAGGGTCGGCATGCCGAGGGACTGCGCCTCGCCGACGGCCTCGGTCAGTCCGGGGGTCACCGCGAAGGCGGCGCCCGCCCGGGCCGCCGCACGGGCGTCGGCGGCGGTGACCAGGGTGCCGGCGCCGAGCGCCGCGTACGGGCCGAGGACCGCACGGGCGCGCTCCAGGACGCCGAGCGCGCCGGCGGTGGTGAGCGACACCTCGACCAGGTCGATGCCGGACGCGAACAGGGTGAGGACCGCATCCAGAGCGGCGTCGGGGTCGTTCCCCCTGACGATGGCCAGGATCCTGCGCTCGCGCAGGGCGGAGAGTAGTTCGTCTGGTTGCACGATGCCTCCGGGGCTCAGATGACAACTTTAGGATATCGTATACTTTCAGTGCTCCGCCCGCACCCCTCCCCACCGCCTCCCCCAGCCCGACGAAAGGTGCCCCTCGATGACCCGTACCGCCCTGATCACCGGCGCGGCCGGCGGCATCGGCCGAGCCGTCGCCGCCCGCCTGGTGGCCGACGGCCTGCACGTGGCCGGCCTCGACCTCGCCGATCCCGAGCTGCCCGGCGTCACGTTCCACCGGGCCGACGTGACCGACACCGAGCAGGTCCGCGGCGCCGTCGGGCGGGCCCTCGAAGGCCTCGGCGGCATCGACGTCCTCGTCACCTGCGCCGGCATCACCGAGGGCAGCCCGCTGCACCTGACCACCGACGAGGAGTGGCAGCACGTGCTCGCGGCCAACCTCGGCTCGGTCTACCGGTGCGTCCGGGAGGTGCTGCCCGCGATGATGGCGGCCGGCTCGGGCTCGGTTGTCACGGTCGGCTCGGTGCTGCACCGCACCGCGGCGCCCGGCCTGCCCGCGTACGCCGCGGCGAAGGGCGCGATCGCCGCGCTGACCCGCCAGCTCGCCGTGGACTACGGCCGGTACGGCATCAGCTTCGTCACCCTCTCCCCCGGCTGGGTGCGCACCCCGGCGACCGAGTCCCGCCTCGCGCCCGGCGAGGAGGACCTGGTGCGGCTGCGGGAGAGCAACCCGATGCGCACGGTCGTCGACGCCCGGGGTATTGCCGAGGCGGTCGCCTTCGCCTCGTCGCCGGCGGCCGGCATGCTCACCGGATCCGAACTGGTGCTGGACGCGGGCGCCTCGGTGGTCAGCCCGGCCAGCCTGCTGCGCGACACGCACCGCGAGCGGATGGGACTGCCTCCGCTCGACGCCCACTGACCCGCCGGACGAGGTCACCGAACCGTCGGGCACGGACCGGAGCGGACCGTGCCCGAGGGAGGAACGCCGCGGCGGCGGCGCGCGAGATGATCG
>NZ_JBHUSG010000079.1:0-24443 GCF_042673745.1 Kitasatospora sp. NPDC057015 | reverse complement strand
TCGTATCTGCTGGGGCTGGAGGGTCCGGCGGTGTCGGTGGACACGGCGTGTTCGTCGTCGCTGGTGGCGATCCACCTGGCGGCGCAGGCGCTGCGCTCGGGGGAGTGCTCACTGGCCCTGGCCGGCGGTGTGACGGTCATGGCGACACCCGCCGCCTTCATCGACTTCTCCCGGCAGCGGGGGCTTGCGGCCGATGGGCGGGTGAAGGCGTTCGCCGAGGTTGCGGATGGTACGGCGTGGGGTGAGGGTGCGGGGGTGGTGTTGCTGGAGCGCCTGTCGGACGCGCGCCGTAACGGCCACCGGGTGCTGGCGGTGGTGCGGGGTTCGGCGGTGAATCAGGACGGGGCGTCCAACGGTCTGACCGCGCCCAACGGTCCCTCCCAGGAGCGGGTGATCCGCCAGGCGCTGGCCAATGCCGGGTTGGAGCCGTCCGAGGTGGATGCGGTGGAGGCGCACGGCACCGGCACCACGCTCGGCGATCCCATCGAGGCCCAGGCACTCCTGGCGACCTACGGTCAGGACCGGGTGGAGCCGTTGTGGCTGGGGTCGGTGAAGTCGAACATCGGCCACACCCAGGCGGCGGCGGGTGTGGCGGGTGTGATCAAGATGGTGATGGCGATGCGGCACGGTGAACTGCCGCGAAGCCTCCACGTGGACGCGCCGTCCTCCCACGTCGACTGGTCGGTGGGTCGTGTCTCGTTGCTCGCCGAGGGCCGGCCGTGGCCGGAGACGGGGCGTCCCCGTCGTGCCGGTGTGTCGGCGTTCGGCATCAGCGGCACCAACGCGCACGTGATCCTGGAGGCACCGGCCCCGGATCCGGCCGATGGCCCGGCCGAGGAGACGTCGTCCGAGGCCCCTGCCGCTTCCACGCCCGCGCCCGCAGCCGTCGTGCCGGTGCCGTGGCTGCTGTCGGCCAAGTCCGAGCAGGCGCTCCGGGCCCAGGCCCGCAGGCTGCAGGCGTACGCAGCCGAGGCCCCCGACGCGGACGGAATCGGCGCCGCGCTCGCCGCGCGGGCCCGGTTCGCCCACCGGGCCGTGGCGACCGGACCGGCGGCCCTGGCGGCCCTGGTACGCGGGGAGGCGCATCCCGGGCTGGTGACCGGCGAGGCCCGCGACTCGGGCAGGTCGGCGTTCGTGTTCTCCGGTCAGGGTGGTCAGTGGGTGGGGATGGGGCGGGGTTTGTACCGCGAGTTCCCGGTGTTCGCGCGGGCGTTGGACGAGGTCTGCGGGTTGCTGGGGTTGCCGGTGGGGGTGCTGTTCGAGGACGGGGAGGGGGTGCTGGGGGAGACGGAGTTCACGCAGGCCGGGGTGTTCGCGTTGCAGGTGGCGTTGTTCCGGTTGGTGGAGTGGTTGGGGGTTCGGCCGGACTTCGTGGTGGGGCATTCGGTCGGTGAGGTGGCGGCGGCCCATGTGGCGGGGGTGCTGGGGCTGGAGGACGCCTGTGCCCTGGTGAGCACGAGGGGCCGGTTGATGCAGGGGTTGGCCGGTGGTGGGGCGATGGTGTCGCTCCAGGCGTCGGTTCAGGAGGTGGTGGGGTCGTTGGTGCCGGGTGCCGAGGTGGCGGCGGTCAACGCGTCGGACGCGGTGGTGGTGTCGGGCGACGAGGCGGCGGTGGCGGCGGTCGCCGAGGTGTGGCGGGGCCGTGGGCGCCGGGTGAGGCGGCTGGAGGTCAGTCACGCGTTCCATTCGGCGCGGATGGATCCGGTGCTGGAGGAACTCGGGAAGGTCGCTGCGGGTCTGTCGTTCGGTGAGCCGGTGATTGCGGTGGTCTCCACGGTGGCGGGGCGTCCGGTGGACATGGGGGAGCCTGGGTACTGGGTGCGGCAGGCGCGGGAGCCGGTGCGGTTCGCCGACGCCGTGGAGTGGCTGACGGGCCAGGGTGTCACGGGGTTCGTGGAGGTGGGTCCGCATCCGTCGCTGGTGGCGACCGGGTTGATGCGGCGTGACGGTGATACTCCGGAACGGCTGTTCGCGGGGCTGGGACGGTTGTGGGCGGACGGCGCGGTGCGCTGGATGCCACCGGCGGTCACGGCGGTGGGGACGTCGGAGGGGCGGGTGCCTTCGTACGCCTTCCAGCACCAGCACTACTGGCTCCAGCCCACCACCCCGTCGGAGGGCCCCGACACGCCCGACCACCCGCTGCTGCGGTCCCTGGTGAAGCTCCCCGACGGACAGGGCGTGGTGCTGACCGGGAGGCTCTCCGCGTCCGTCCACCCGTGGCTGGCCGAGCACGTCGTGCTCGGTTCGACGCTGCTGCCCGCGATGGCGTTCGTGGACATGGCCGTCCACGCCGGCGAGCACACGGCCAGCCCCGTACTGTCCGAGCTGGTCCTGGAGGCGCCGCTCGTGCTGTCCGAGCCCGACGGTGTGCACGTGCAGGTCACCGTCGGCGCGCCCGACGACACCGGGCGCCGGCCCGTCACCGTCCACTCCCGCACCTCCGCCGAGCCCGACGAGTGGACCCGCCACGCGACCGGCGTGCTCAGTCCGTCGGCGGACCGGGCGACACCGGCCGACCGGACGGCCGTACCCGGAGCGGACGACGGCGAGGCCGTGCCGATCGACATCGGCTCGCTCTACGACCGGCTCGCCGAAGCCGGCTACGACTACGGGCCGACCTTCCAGGGGCTCACCGGCATCCGGCGGCACGGCGCGGACCTGCACGCCGAGGTGAGCTTCCCGGCGGACCCCGCGCAGCTCACCGGATACGGCGTCCACCCCGCGCTCCTGGACGCCGCCATCCAGCCACTGACCCTGCTCGCCGGCCTCGCGGCCGAGGACGGCGGCGCCGGCGGCAGCCCGGCCCGGCTGCCCTTCTCGTTCTCCGGTGTGTCGGTCACCGGGTCGGCCGCGACGGTCCGCGTGGTGCTGCACCCGACCGGGCCGGACACCTACGCGGTGCGGATCACCGACACCGTCGGGATGCCGGTCGTGAGCATCGACGAGATCGTCCTGCGGCCCGTCGAGGAGGCGGGTCACCGGGCCGGGCGCCGGCCGAATGCGTTGTTCGCCGTCGACTGGACCCCGATGGCGGCACCGGACGGCCCGGACACCGAGACGGTCCTCCACGAGGTCGTCGGCGAGGGCGAACCGGTCGCGGCCACCCACGCGGTGACCCGGGAACTGCTCGGCAGGGTCCGGGAGTTCCTGGCCACCGACACGCCGGCCCGGCTCGTGGTCCTCACCGGCGACGACCTGGCCTCGGCCGCCGCCCGCGGCTTCCTGCGCAGCGCGCACAGCGAGAACCCCGGGCGGATCCTGACCGTCCGGCACGACGGCACGGCCGCCTCACGACGGGCGATCCCCGCCGCGGTGCGCGCCGCCGTGAGCGACGGCGAGCCCGAGATCCAGCTGCGCGACGGAACCGCCCTCGTACCGAGGCTGGTGAGGGTCGCCCCGACCGGGACGGCCGGACCCCTGGACGGCGCGCCCCTGGACGGCACCGTGCTGATCACCGGCGGCACCGGCGCCCTCGGCGTCCTGCTCGCCCGGCACCTGGTCACGCGGCACGGCGCCCCGCACGTGGTGCTCGCCGGCCGCCGCGGCGTCGAGCCGCCCGGGCTCCGGCAGGAGCTGGGCGCCGCCCTCACCGTGGTCGCCTGCGACGCCGGTGACCGCGGGGCACTGAGGGATCTCGTCGCCTCGATCCCCGACCTGCGGGTCGTCGTGCACGCCGCCGGGGTCGTCGACGACGCCGTGGTGGGATCGATGACACCGGAGCAGATCGACACGGTGCTGCGCTCGAAGGCCGATGCCGCGTGGCACCTGCACGAGGCCACCGAGCACCTGGACCTGCGGGCGTTCGTGCTGTTCTCCTCCGCGTCCGGAGTGTTCGGCGCCCCCGGGCAGGCCAACTACGCCGCCGCGAACGCGTTCCTCGACGCGCTCGCCGAGCGCCGGCACGCGCGCGGTCTGCCGGTCACCTCCCTGGCCTGGGGCCAGTGGGCCGAGTCCAGCGGCATCACCGGGAACCTGACCGAGGCCGACCACCGCCGGCTGGCGAGGACCGGGATGCTGCCGCTGGCCACCGAGCAGGCCCTCGACCTGTTCGACACCGCCCTGGCCTGCGAACGCCCGGCGCTGGTGCCGGTCCGCCTCGACCTCGCGGCGATCGACACCCCGCCCGCGCTGCTGCGCGCACTCGCCCGGCCGCGGCGTGCGCCGGCCCCGGCCGCCGACCCCGGCGACCTGCGGGCCAGGCTCGAAGCCCTGCCCGAGCCCGAGCAGCGCGCCCTGCTGCTCGACCTGGTCGTCACGCACAGCGCGAGCATCCTCGGGATGGCCCCCGGCGGGATCGACGACCCGCGTCAGCTGTTCCGCGACCACGGCGTCGACTCGCTGACCGCCATCGAGTTGCGCAACCGGCTCAACGCGGCCACCGGGCTCCAGCTCCCGGCGACCCTCGCCTTCGACTTCCCGACGCCCGAACAGCTCGTCAACCACCTCTACGGGCAGTTGTGCTCGCCGGAGAACCGGGTCGCCGGGCCGATGGAGCGCCTGCTGCGCAAGGCCGTCGACGTCGGCCGTGTGCAGGACGGCCTCGACCTGCTGGCCACGGCGTCCCGGCTGAGCCCGGCCACCGACGCGCCCAAGGCCGAGGCGGTCGCCCTCGCGGCCGGCTTCCTCCAGCCGTCGCTGGTCTGCCTGCCGTCCGCGCTGGCGTCCAGCGGCATCGAGGAGTACGGGCGGTTCGCCGCGGCGCTGGAGGCCGTCCGCGACGTCACGGCGGTCACCCTGCCGGGCTTCGCCGGCGACCCGCTGCCCGCGGACGCCGACGTCCTGGTCCAGGCACTCGCCGAGGCCGCGTCGGCCGTCGCCGCGCCGGTGCTGGTCGGCCGTTCGGTGGGTGCGTGGCTGGCGCTGGCGACCGCCGGGGAACTCGAACGCCGGGGGGCCCGGCCCAGCGCCGTGGTGCTCATCGACGGCTACCCCGACGACCTGCCGGGTGTGCTCACCGGCATGCTCGACGCCGGTCACCAGGTCCAGCCGGTCGACGACGACCGGCTGGTGGCCATGGGCCGGTACCTCGATCTGGCCGGCGCCCCGGAGCCCGTCACCGCGCCGGTGTTGCTGGTGGGCACCGGCAAGCGCTCGTGGCCCCGGCTGTCCACCACCGCCCAGGAGGTGCTCACCGTCTCGGGCGACCACTTCACCGTACTGGAGGAGCACTCCGCGGCCACGGCGCTGGCCATCAGCACGTGGCTCCTCGACTTCAGCGGATACGGGGCCGGTTTGTCCGCACTCAGGGGAAAGGACTTTTCATGATCTGGGACAACGTCTACATCGGCGGAACGGGGCGGTATCTGCCGCCCCGCACGCCCGCGAAGCAGGCCGTGCCGGACACCGAGACCATGCGGCGGCTGCTCGCGCTGTCGGACTTCGTGTCGTTCACCCAATCCGACGACGTCACCGAGCACGCAATGGCCGTGCACGCGGCGATCGGAGCCCTGCGCGAGTCCGGCCTGAGCGGCGCCGACATCTCCATGGCCGCCTACGCCCAGATGGACCACCAGGACCACATGGCGTCCTCCTGCCACCTGCAGCGCGTCCTCGGCCTCGGCCACGCCCTCGTCTACGAGGTCGAGGCGACCAGCAACGGCGGCTCGGCCGCGCTGCAGTCCGCCGCCGCGCACCTGGTGGCCGACCCGGCCGCGACCGCGACCCTGGTCACGGCCACCGCCCGGTTCCTGCCGCCGCGGTGGGAACGCTGGCAGCCCAGCATCGGGATCTTCCTGGCCGACGGTGCGGTCGCGGCCGTGCTCAACCGCGAGGGCGGCCGGGCGCGGCTGGTCGCGACCGCCAACAGCTCCGCGACCCAGATGGAGGTCCTCGCGACCCCGACGATCCCGGACCCCGAGGGCCACCGCAACCGTACGCCGATCGAGGTCACCGGCCTGGCCCCGTATCTGACGCTGATGAGCGGGGCACTGGTCACCGCGGTCGAGCAGGCCGCCAAGGAGGCCGGCGTCAGCATCGCCGACATCACCAGGTTCGTCGTCACCGGTCTGGGCCTGGCCCAACTGGAGGTCGTCGTGCTGGAGCCGCTCGGCATCGACCTGGCACGCACCACCTGGCCGATGCTGCGCGAGCTCGGCCACGTCGGGCCGTGCGACCAACTGCTCGGCATGGACCACCTGCTGCACGACGAGACCCTCAAGCCCGGCGACACCATCATGTCGATCGGCCTCGGCATGGGCTCGCGGTTCACCGCGTCCCTGCTGGAGGTCACCGAGCAGCCCAAGCCTCGTACGACCACCACCTTCACCGCGCCGGTGCGCACGCAGGCCCCGCCCGCCGACGCGTACGTCATCGACCCCTCGGGCGGCGACATCTTCGGCGAGGCCGCCGCCCTGCGCGAGCGCGGCCCGGCCACGCCCGTCGAACTGCCCGGCGGCGTGGCGGCCTGGGCCGTCACCGGGCACGACCTGGCGAAGAAGCTGCTGCTCGACCCGAGGGTCTCCAAGGACGCGAACAAGCACTGGCCCATGTGGCGCGACGGCGACATCCCGCCGGACTGGCCGCTGATCATGTGGGTCGCGATGCAGAACATGTTCACCGCCTACGGGTCCGACCACACCAGGCTGCGCAGCCTGGTGGCCAAGGCGTTCACCCCGCGCCGTATCGAGGCGGTGCGGCCGCGCGTCGAGGAGATCACGGCCGGCCTGATCGCCGACCTGGCCGCGGTGCCGCCGGGGCAGCCGGTCGACCTGCGCGCACGGTTCGCGTTCCCGCTGCCGATCCAGGTCATCACCGGACTGTTCGGGTTGACCCCGCAGACGGGCGCGGACCTGCGGCGGCTGGTGGACGCGGTGTTCAGCCTCGACGCGGACCCGGCTGGCGTGCAGGCCGCCTCCGGCGAGCTGTACATGCTGCTCAAGGAACTCGTGGCCGCCAAACGGCGCGACCCCGGCGACGACATGACCAGCGACCTGATCGCCGCGCAGGAGGCGGACGGCACCCGGCTGTCCGAGCGGGAACTGCTGGACACCCTGCTGCTGACCATCTCCGCCGGCTTCGAGACGACGGTCAACCTGCTCGACCACGCCGTCCACGCGCTGGCCACGCACCCGTCCCAGCTCGCCCTGGTCCGGTCCGGGACCAGCACGTGGGAGGACGTGGTGGACGAGACCCTGCGCTGGCAGGCATCGGTGCCGAACCTGCCGCTGCGGTACGCCGTGGAGGACATCTCCGTGGACGGCGTGCAGATCCGCAAGGGTGAGGCGATCCTGCTGTCCTACGGCGCGGCCGGCCGCGACCCGGCGCAGCACGGGGCCGACGCGGAGGAGTTCTCCGTCACCCGGCCGTCGCGGGCCGACCACCTCACCTTCGGGCACGGCGTGCACTTCTGCCTCGGCAGCCCCCTGGCGAAGCTGGAGGCGACGACGGCGCTGTCCGCGCTGTTCTCCCGGTTCCCCGGGCTGCGGCTGGCCGTCCCGTCGTCCGAACTGGAGCCGCTGGGTTCCTTCTTCACCAACGGGCACAAGACCCTGCCGGTCATCCTGGAGGAGGACTGATGGCCCACTTCGCCTTCGTGAGCGCGCCCGCGTCCGGGCATGTGAACCCGACCCTGCCGCTGGTCGAAGAGCTGGTCCGGCGCGGTCACCGGGTCAGCTACGCCACGGGACCGGCCACCATGGACGCCGCCGTCGTCGCCGGCTCGTCGCCGGTGACCCTGCCCTCGCAGCTGCCGCCCGACATGGCGGCGCGGGGCGAGTTCACGGCGGAGCAGCTCGCCGCGACGATGGAGTACTACCTCGACGACGCGCGTGCCTCCTTCCCCGTCCTGGCCGAGCACTTCTCGGCCGACCCGCCGGACGCGGTCTGCTACGACTCGGTGACCTTCACCGGGAGGATGCTGGCGAACCTGCTGGAGGTGCCGGAGGTCTCCCTGGTGCCGACCTTCGCGGAGAACGAGTCCTTCTCGGCGGCGCAGGTGTACTTGCCGCCCGACTTCGACCACACCAACCCCCGGCTGGTGGCCGCGATTCAGGACATGGGGAAGTTCGCGCAGGGCCACACCTTCCTCGATGACCCGAACCTGATGTTCGGCCACGTGGCCCCGACGAGCCTGGTGTTCATCCCCCGCGAGTTCCAGATGTCGGGGGACACCTTCGACGAGCGCTTCCACTTCGTCGGGCCGTCGCTGAGCAGCCGGCAGACCGCCGAGGAGTGGAGCCCCCGGTCACGGGGCCCGGTGCTGCTGATATCGCTGGGAACCGTCTTCAACGACCGGCCCGAGTTCTACCGGACCTGCATCGAGGCGTTCGGGGACACCGACTGGCAGGTCGTCATGGCGGTGGGCGGGCTGGACCAGCAGTCGCTGGGCCCGATCCCGGCGAACGTCGAGGTGCACGCGCAGGTGCCACAGGTGGCGGTGCTGCGACACACCGAGGTGTTCCTGAGCCACGCCGGGATGAACTCGGTGATGGAGTCCCTCCACCACGGGGTGCCCTTCGTGGCGGTGCCGCAGATCCCGGAACAGCGGGCGATCGCCCGGCGGGCGGAGGAGCTGCAGGTCGGCAGGACGCTCGCCGAGCCGACCGTGCAGGGCCTCCGCGACGCCGTCGAGGACGTCCGGTCCTGTCGCCCCCGGGCGGCGGCCCTGAGCCGGATCGTGCGCGGGGCGGGCGGCGCGTCCAGGGGGGCGGACGTCCTGGAGAAACTGCTGACGCGGTAGCGGCCGGACTCCACCGGGCAGTCCGCACCCGCACCCCGCCCGGTGGAGCCCGTTCCCGCGCACGGCCTCGTACGGTGTGCTCGGGCTGGGCCGTGGACCGGTCTGCTCGGGTGGAGTCGCGTCACCCCGTCCAGGTCCACGGTCCCGGTCCCGCCCGCATCAGGCGCTTCCCGGTCGGCCAGCCGCCACCCGCGCCGGTGGGGTTCAGCCCGCGCGGCGGACGGATGGCCGACCACTTCGCTGCAACCATCATCTGCCATCGCCAGGCAACTGCTTCCGGGCGAGGGTCGCGTTCTCGGCTGGACGGTGGCCCGGCCACCGTCCAGCCGTCAACGTGTCGTGCCTGCGCGCCAGGTGCTGCGGGGCCGTCGGCTGCGAGCTACGGGCCCTGCTCGGAGGGTGGTGCGGGGGCCGCCACGGACTCGTCCCGACCTGCTCTGGTGGGTGCTTGGCGTCGGCTGCTGACTGCCCATGTGGTGTAGAGGGTGGAGAGTGCGCCGGCGACCATGACGAAGGTCGCCCCGCTGACGTGCAGCACGACCATGAGGATCCCTGTCGCCAGGACGGCGACGAATGCGACCAGGTCGATGAGGGCGGAGCGGCTTGGGCGTTCGGGCATGGGAATCGGCATCCTATGGTCGCGCTGCCGCAGACCGCGGGTCGGGAACGCGCCTCGTAGCCCGATCGGCCGACCAGTACTCTGCTCCTCCGTCCTGAACTGGGCGGCCTCGGCTCAGGACAGCCGGGCCGGCTACCTCGCAGCCCTGTCGTCACCGGGTCTGGACGGTGACGCAGACGAACATGGTGTCCTGGAGTAGCGCCGGAGTGATGGCGACGCCGGTCAGGTGCTCTGCCAGAGCAAACGCTGCTGGTGAGGACAGATCCGTTTCCGGATCCTCCTCCTCAAGGTTGAAGCCGATCCGCTCCATAGCATCGAGGAGTTCGTCGGGTGTGCTGCCCCAACGGTCCTCCGGGAACAACGGGTCGAAGCAGAGTCGCAGGACCTGGTCCTCAGCCCAGAGGAACGTGCCGACGCCGTTGATATTGACGAAGTGAGAGACCCAACTCGCCCCGACGGAAGCCGGCAGGGCTCGATCTTCGGTAGTCCCGAAGTAACCGTTGGGCTCGATCAGCAGCGTCCAGGCGCCCACAGCGGTCATGGCAACCAGCTGACGGTCGCCCTCCTCCAGGTCGTATTGCGCGAAGGCGGCGTCGACGACCGCGGCTATGCCCTGCAGGGGCGCCTCCGGTCGTCCTTCGAGCCGGGACACCAACTCAGCAGTCGACAGGCCCCGAACCAGGGTGAAGCAGTACGCCTCGGCGATGTCGGGAAAGTCGTTCTCGAACCACGCGTAGTCCGCTCCGGTCTTCGTCATACCGCCCATCCTTCACCCCGCGTCCGACAGCGGAGAGGCCCTGCTGCCACTGGAGCGCCTGGTCAGCGCCACTCGTGCATGCCTCGGGATCACGGAACAGCGCACGGTCGGAACAGTGCTTCTTCACCAGTGCGCGACCGACCCGGCCGGGTGAGGCCGTCTACGGCCGTCCGGGTCCCGTCCTGCTCGTCGAGGCGGGCGAGTTCGGCCAGGGCTGCGGTGTCGCCGGTGGCGGCGACTTCCCCGTAGAGGCTTCGCGCGCCGTCCGTGTCCCCATGCAGTTCTCTCAGCCGTCCCGTCTCGGTCAGCGCGGCGTGGTAACCGGCGTCGACGGCCCGTCGTGCGAACGCGTCTGCCGGGGTGGGGCCCTGTGTGGCCGCCCGCGACAGTTCGGCGAGGGCGGCGGCGTAGCCGTCCTCGGCGACCTGTCGGTAGAGGGCCCCCGAATCCTTCGCGTCGCCGCCCTGCTCGCCCAGCCGGGCGAGTTTGGCCACGACGGTGCCGTGTGCGGCGTCGGCGGCGCGCCGGACGAGTGCTTCGGCGCCCTGCAGGTCGCCGTGCTGCTCCCTGAGCCGTGCCAGTTCGGACAGGGAGGCGGAGTATCCGGCATCGACGGCCTGGCGGTAGAGGATCTCGGCGCCTTTCCAGCTCGCGGTCTGCGCCTGCAGGCGCACCAGTGCGGGCAGGAGGGCCTCGTCGTCGGCGTCGGGGGGCGCCGTCCGTCCGGCCTGCTGCGGGGCGTTGCCCTGGTGCCCTTCCCGTGCTGCGGTGGGGGTTTCGCCCCGGCGGAGGCACGCCGCCCGCTCCCTGAGCTGGGCGGCCCAGTCCAGGCCGTACCTGTTCTCGGCGGCCTCGGCGAGGCGGTCGAGGTCGTCGGGGCTGTCGAGGTGGGAGTAGGCGGCCCACCAGAAGGAGGAGGGCGGGCAGAGCCGCCAGCGAACGGCCCGGCCGTGCTGCTCCAGGTAGTCGGCGAGGCGGAACCAGGGGGCGGCTCCGGCCGTTCCCGGAAGCCCGGCCCGTGCGCCGGGCACCGGCCAGCCGAGGGGACGGCGGGCGCGCTGCGGGTCGATGCGGCGCAGGGGCGCGAGTCTTCCGTGGACGCGGCGGGTGGTGTCGGCGAGGGCGGCCTCGCCCCAGTCGTCGGGGAGTTCCTCCCATTCGTGGTCGTCGAGGTAGCCGGTGCCGGCAGTGACGAGGAAGTCCTGCGGCTGGTGGAGTCCGACTCCGAGGCGGCGGGCGTCCATCGCGGCTTTCAGGAGCGCCCGTGTCCTCGGGGTCCCGTGTTCGTAGCGGCGCAGTAGTTCGGGTGCGCCGGCGAGTTCCTGGGCGAGGCGTCCGTGCGCGGCGGCGCGGGTGAGGGCGTCGGCGAGGAGTGCGTCTCCGGCTCCGGCGAGGGTCGCGGCGGCGGCCAAGGCCGCGCTGGGGAAGGTGTCGGGGACGGTGAGCGTGCGGTGGGTGAGGAGTTCGCGGACGCGGCTGTGCGGGTCCGTGCCGTCGGGGTCGGGCAGGGCCGCGTAGCGGTCGGCGTACTCCGGCCACAGAGTGCCCAGGACGAGGACGGGTGCGCGGTTGGGGTCGCTCAGGAGGGTGTGGAGGGCGGCGGCCACGTGTTCACCGGTCTTCGGGTCGCCGAGGTAGTGCTGGGCCTCGTTCAGCCACACCACGGTGCGCGGCCCGGCGCGCCCGATGCCCGCGAGTGCGGCGTCGGAGCGTGTGGGGTCCACCGGGTGCCACAGCCCCCATCCGTCGTCCGAGAGAGGTTGCACGGCTTCCCAGCAGGCCCGTGTCTTGCCGGTCGACGACGATCCGACCAGCACCAGCATCTGGCTGAGGCCGTTGCGTGCCGCGTGCACCGCGTCTGCCAGGACTTCGTCGTGGGCGCGCCGCACGTAGCCGGGTTGGGTTCGTGGCGAGCCGGCGGAGGTGCCGGCGGGGTGGACCTCCAGGGTGTGCGGGTCCCAGGTGCGGATCAGCCTGCCCGGGCCCGTCTCCGGGGCGGCCCCGGGGTCCGCTGCTGTCCGTCGGAGCTCCAGTAGTTCCCGGCGGTGCGCCTGGGGCAGGCCGAGTGCGGCCGCCAGGGCGGCGACGGTTTCTGCGGACGGCACGTTCCCGTCCGGGCGCAGGGCTTCGTGGACGGTGGTGCGGCCCAGGCCGGCCCTGGCGGCAAGGAGGGTCCTGCTCATGCGAGCGGAGGCGAGGCGGTCGGACAGGGTCGCGCGTAGGAGTGCGAGTGACCGCTCGCGGTCGCCCTGGCCCTGCGGCCCGTCCATGCGCGCTCCGATCTCCCGCTCCGTGGGTGTCCGACGGCGTCCATCATCGTCCGGGGCGGACCCGGGCGGATGTCGTTTGCGCCACTTCGGGTCAGGTCATGACCCGCATGTTCGAAGGACACGGCTGTACGGATTCGCGGCTGTGGGGCCGGGGCTGGGAATGACCGGGGTTGGTCTAGTAGTAGTGGCGGCGTCCGCCGACCTCGTGGCCGACCGCGCCCATGATCCACAGGATCAGGCCGATGACGACCAGGACGATGCCGATGGTCCAGAGGATGGAAATGCTGGTGAGGAATCCGATGACGAGGAGGATGACTCCAAGGACGATCACGATGACCTCCGATGTGTGTTCCCCCCTGCCGGTGCGTGTTCTCCGTCGCTGCGGAGGCGGTGCTTCGCCTTTCCGGTTTCCGTGGCCTCGGTGAGGAATGGAGCGCCCTGCTGTTCCACTACGCCTGCGCGAGGGGTGGCTAGGGGTGCGGGTGGCGGTCCCAGGTCTCATCCCAGCAGGGCGGCGGCCCTTTTGACCGCACTGGACCGCTGTTGGACCGATGCCGGGTGCTAGTGCTTCGGCGCGTCCTTGCTCTTCCGGTCCGCCTGCGCCAGGTCGCCCTCCCTGCCCGTTGCAGTTTCGGCAGTGTGCTCGATCTTCTTCTCGGTGCTCATGAGGTCCTCCACGGCGACGTGTGCGGCCTCACCGCTTCTGCCCTAATTTGTGCCGTTATATCTGATTTAGGAGAAAAGATCCTGAAAGTGCGAAGCTGCCACTGCTCGCCACTCGGGAACACCCATGACCTCACGGTTCCCGATCGAGAGCACACCGGCTCGCGGGTGGCTGCGCCGGGCGCGCCGGTCGGGGTCGCCCTGCCGCGAACCGGGAGAGACCCCGTCGCAGTGCGTCCCCGTACGCGGTCCGACCGGACTGACGTCACGTCATATGGCCTTACCGGCTGAGCGGGTTGCTGCCCGCCGCACTCCGGGCGACCGAGTGCGGCGACCGGAGGAGCGGATCCGCGGCGACCGCGCGTTCGGTCCGGCGAGGGCGTACCGCGGGACATCCGGGTGCTGCCACCGATGCGGATGACCTGAGCCGCACAGGGTAGCCGCGTCACAACGGCGATCCGGCCCGAGGGAGGAGGCGGGTGAGTGGCGCGAAGACTTCGGGCAGCGAACATCGGGAGTCCGTGGGTGAGCTCGTCGCCCGGGCGTCGCAGCGGTCGTCCCAACTGGCGCGGGACGAGTTGCGACTCGCCCCGCGCCGAGGGGGACAAGGGGAGACGGCTCGGCGCCTGTCGGCCCGCGCACTTGTCGCCGCGGGTGTCCTCGCCGCGGCGGGCGCCGTCCCGGTGACGGCGGGCAGACGTCGCATCGTCCGAGCACTGCCCCCGGTGCCGGAGGAGGCATTGGAAGGCCTGAAGGCCGACATCAGCGAGATCAAGGAGAGGACTACGCGATGACCGACAAACAGGGGATGAACGGGACCAACGGTGGCGGCCTGCGTGCGCGGGCCGCCGGCACCCGCGAAGAACTGGGCCGCACCTTGGAGGCCTTGGCGGACAAGGCCGACCTCCGTGAGCGAGGCCGGCAGCAGATCGAAGCCGCCAAGGAGCTGGCCGTCGTGGTGAAGGACCAGGCGCAGGAGACGATCGCGAACGGAGCGGGGTTGGCCCACGACAAGGTGGCCCATGCCGTCGACGTCGTCAAGGACCACACGCCCGATCAGGTCCTGGAACAGGGGGGTCAGTTGGCGGCCCAGGCCCGTGAGACGGCGGAGGCGTTCGGGCACCGGGCCGTTGACAGCTTGTCGCCGCAGGTGGGGGAGCAGGTGGAGTGGGCCGCGGCCTCGGTGAGGGCCAACCGTAAGGTTCTTGTCGTGGCGGCCGTGACGGCCGTGCTGACGCTCGTCGTGGTCCGGCGGGTGTTCGGGCGGCGCCGGTGAAGCTCTCCAAGATCGCGTACAAGCCGGTCGGTCTGCTCCTAGGTGTGGGCGCGGGTCTGGTGGCCGGTGCCTTGTTCAAGCAGACCTGGAAGGTCATCGGCCATACCGAGGACGCGCCCGACGCGACGGACGAGGACCGCACGTGGCCGGAGATCCTCCTCGCGGCCGGACTGCAGGGTGCCATCTTCGGATTGGTGAAGGCGTCCGTGGACCGCGCGGGCGCGGTCACCACCAGGCGGCTGACCGGCGTCTGGCCGGGCTGAACGCCCCCGCATGCGGTGGGGCCCCCCCCCCCGGTGGGGCGCCCCGGCGGGCCCCCCCCTGCGGGGGCGTGGCGCCGGGGGAGCGGGCCGCGGCGCCGCCCCGCCGGCGGGGGCGTCGGGGGCCCGCGGGGGCGGGGACACCCCCCGGCGGCGGCCCGGCGTCGGGCCGGGCGGACCGCCCCCGCAGGCGGGCGGCCCCGCCGCCGGGTGCGGCCGGCCGCGGGGCCGACCGCATGCGGGTCCTGGCGCGAGGGTGACTGGTCCGGCGCGCGGCACCGCCGGCGGTCCGGAGGAGTTGGCGGTGCCGGGCCGGTGTCGCCGACTCACGCCGCGCGGCCGCGCCTGTTCAGCCGGCCGGAACGGGGGCGAGGAGCGCGGTGCTGTCCCGCTTCCAGTGGGTGAGGGCGTGCTCGGCGAGGCGTTCGTCGAGCAGGACGCTCGCGGCGAGGCCGAACGCGATGTCGCCCTCCAGGTCGGGTTCGTCCTCCAGCAGTGCGTCGATGACGCCACGGCGCATGAGCTGTTCGTGGACGGCGTCGGCCTCGATGTGCTCCTGGTAGAAGCGGGTGCCCGCGGGGCCGGCGCCGAGGCGCTCCAGAGCTGCGGCCAGCCGGGCCGATCCGGGCGAGGACGTGATCTCCACACCGGCGAACTGCCCGACGAGAGCGCCGCGGTGCGCGCGGTGGAGGGCGAACAGCGACATCAGGTTGACCACGGCCAGTGCGGGCGCCGGCACGACGTCCAGGTAGCGGCCGTAGGAGCCGTCCAGATCGAGGTCCTCCATCATCTCGGCGAACAGCCGGGAGTGGGTCCGATCCGGGTGTCCCGCGCCGTATTCGTCGTACTGGACCGCGACGAGCGCCGCCTGGGCCGCACCGTGCAGGCGGGGGATCACCCAGCTCTGCGGGTCGGCCTCCTTCAAGTGATACAGGGAGCGGAGCACCAGGTACTCACGGGCCTGCCACCGCTCGCCGTCACGCAGCAGGAAGTGGGAGGGACCCTCACCGTCGGGGGGTTCCAGCAGGAGTTCGCCCAGTTGCTCCGCCAGTGGGGCCACGGTTCCCGTTTCCGCGCGCAGGGCGTCGAGGAAGGACTCCTCCAGGGCCCCACGCAGGCCCAGGACGGCAGGGTGCCACTCCCAGGCGGCGTCCACGCCCGAGAAGGCGCGGTAGTGCAGTTCGTAGCAGAGGTAGAGGGCCAGTTGCTGGTCCTCACCCCAGGGGCCCGTGGTATCGGTGTCGGCGAGCGGCGGCAGCGTGGCACTCGGCCCGGGGACGGAGGCCAGCAGCGTGATGAGTGCTCGGGTCACGGGACCCCGTGGTTGCGGCAGGGCGGGACCAGGACCTGCTGCCGTGACACCCATGAGAAGAACCTCCAGGAAGAGTCGAGGGTTGTGAGCTGCTCCTACCCGCTCGCGGGCGTCGAAGCGCCCGCGCCGCGGCCTGCGACCACGACTGCGGCTGCGGACCAGGGGGCTGCCGCACCCGGACCGGCGGGGCGAATTCCCGCCGGCTCAGCGGCCGGAGTCCGGGACGTCCTCGCCCTCGTGCCGTCCGTCCCGCTGTGCTCGCTCCGTCGGCGGCGCCGAACGGCGGCGGTGGCTGGTGTCGCAGAAGGGATAGTGCTTGCTGCGCCTGCACACGCACAGGGCGACGACAGGTCGCTCGCTCGACCGCACGGTGCCGTCCGGGAGGACGATCTCGACCGGCCCCTCCACCAGCAGGGGGCCGCTCTCCGCGGGCATCGTCAGGCGCCTCGCGCCCTGGGTGTCAGGCCGGGCGGACACCGCGGATCACCGCCAGTTCCTCGTGTCGCACCCCGGGGGCGATCAGCCCCTGCTCCTCGAACCACTCGGCCCGCGCAGCCATGACCGGACCGAAGGGGATCCGCTGCCGGGCGACCACCTCGGTCCGCAGACCGGCCCGGGAGAGCGCCCGGCAACTCGCCTCCACACCGGACAACGAGGAGTGCACCAGGAGCAGGACACCACCCGGAGCCAGTCGTCGCGGGGCGTCGAGACAGATGCGTTCGACGAGTGCGCGCCCGTCGGGACCGGCGTCCCAGGCGCGTGCCGTGCCGTGAGTCGGAAGCTCGTCGTCGGCTGCCGGCACGTACGGGGGATTGGAGGCAATCAGGTCGAAGAGCCGCCCGCGCACGGGCTCCAGCAGATTCCCGTGCCGTACGTGGATGCGTCGGCCGTTGAGTGCGCCGTTGACCCAGGCCGTGGCGAGGGCGCGGCGCGAGACGTCGATCGCGGTGACTCGGGCCCCCGTTCCGGCGGCGGCAAGGGCCACCGCCCCCGTGCCGGTGCCGATGTCCAGAACCTCGCTCCCCTCTCGGAGGTGCTCGCGGGACAGACTCGAAATCAGCAGATCGGTGTCATCCTGTGCGCGGTAGACACCGGGGGGTTTCAGCAGCCACATACTGCGCGTCTGCCCCTCTCTGCGCCGATGACACGTTGGTGTCCGGCGTGGTGGTGGAACACGCCGGAGGCCCCCCGGGAGAGCACCTGAACAGGCCGTACGTCGCCTGACAGTGGGCCTCCTGCCGACGCTCGCGCCGGGGAGGGATCACGAGGCACAAGCGTGATGGGCTCGCCCCGGAGAAGATCTCCGGGGCGAGCCCATCACGGTCGGTGCGTCCGGGTGAGGTCAGGCGCGTCGGCCTGCCACGGCTCGGTAGACGACCAGGACGAGCAGGGAGCCGATGATCGCGGCTACCCAGGTGGAGAGGTCGAAGAATCCGTCGATGGAGTCGACGCCGAAAATGACCTTGCCGAGCCAGCCACCGAGGAGGCCGCCGGCGATGCCGATCAGTATGGTGACGATGAGGCCGCCCGGGTCGTTGCCGGGCATGAGGGCCTTGGCGATGGCACCTGCCAGCAGGCCGATCAGAATCCACGCAATGACGCCCATGAGGTGCCGCCCTTCGGATAGTGCCGTTGTGTGGCTCCCGTCTGCTCGCTCGGGGAGGCCCCAAACATCGGTCTTCCGGCGAGTCCACCAGGTGTGACCGACGGGGTCGTCGTCTTGGTAGAGCCCAGCGTCCTCCCGGATGTCGCACTCGGGTACGCCGGAAGGCACGGACCTTGCCGGTCGAGGCCTGCCGCGCTCCTCGTTCGGAGCCCGGCGGGGACCGGAGCCCAACTACATCGGCACCGCACGGAGTGGTCGGGGGCCCGGTGGGCCCGGTGGTGGGCCGTGCGATCGCACGGCCGGTGTCCGTCCGGGATCTCCGGGTAGGCGGCCAGGACGAGCCCGCGGGCGCGGGTGCCCAGCGCGACGTCCAGCATCGGAGACAGGTATGACCGTGACGGCCGGTACCAGCACCGGGACGCTCCTGTTCGCGAATCGGTACCGGGTGAGTTCCGTCCTGGGCCGTGGGGGCGGCGCCGACGTCCTGCGGGCGGTCGACGAACGCCTTGACCGGCCCGTGGCCCTCAAGGTCTTTCGACCCGACGCAGCCGTGGAGGACAGCATCCGGCGCTTCGGCGCGGAGGCACGGGTACTGGCGCGGTTGCGCCACCCGGGTCTGATCGAGGTGTACGACTACGGTGTCGTTGCGGAACACCCTTACCTCGTCCTGGAGCTGGTGGAGGGTCCCACGCTCGCAGCGTTGTTGCGGTCCAGGACACTGCAGGTCTCCGACGTCCGCCGGCTGGGGCACGAGCTGGCGCGGACCCTTGCTTTCGTCCACACCCACGGTGTCGTCCACCGGGACGTCAAACCGTCCAACGTGCTGGTCGACGCCACCGGCCGCGCGCGGCTGGCCGACTTCGGGGCGGCCCGGCTCCTCGGCCGACAGAGCGAACCCTGCGACGAGGCGCTCACCCGCACCGGCCTGATCGTCGGCACACCCGCGTACCTCGCGCCCGAACAGATCCGTGGCCAGGGTGCGCTGGCCTCCGCCGACGTGTACTCCCTGGGCCTGCTGCTGATCGAATGCCTGACCGGGAACCGCGAGTACACCGGAGCCCCCATCGAGGCCGCCATCGCCCGACTGCACCGGCCGCCCGTCATACCGCCCCAGTTGCCCCGCGACCTGGCCGCCCTGCTGCTCCGGATGACCAGCATGGACCCGGCGCGCCGTCCGTCGGCGGAAGACTGCGCCCGGCTGCTCGGAGCTCCCCGGCCGGAAACCCGGGCGGCCGGAGCCGTCGCGCCCCCGGCCGGGCAGTTGCGGGCATCCGGGCGTCCGCCCCGTGTGCGGGCCGCCGTCCTGGCAGCGGCTTGGGCCCTGCTGCTCGCCGGCCTCGGAGGCAGCGGCGCCCTCGGCGACGGTGCGCAGGCGAGTCAGGGCCCCACCGCGGTGCCTGCCGCCGTGCCGCCGGTCGATGCGGCCCCGGCGCCGTCGCAGGCTCCGCCGGGCGAGTTGCCCCACCGGCCGCAGGAAGCCGCCGCGCACTCAGCAGCCGAGCCCTCCGCGGCGGCCACCGGCGCGAGCGCGAACGACGACAAGCAGGCGGAGAAGGCCCGGAAGCACACCGGCGGCCACGGGAAGAAGCCGAAGTAGGACCTCGGGGGGCGGCGCTCGACCACGAGCGGCCTCCGGCGCACCGCGGTCAGGGGTTGCGCTGGTGCCGCCGGGCCGGTGGGACCAGGTCGTTCCGGTGCCGACTCCGTGCTTGGCGTCTTGCCGCCGGCCGACGGTCCACACCCTGCTTCGCGTGGCGGTCTGGGGCATTCGTGCGGGGCCGGCGGTCGGACGCGTGCGGCCGTGGGAGCACGGTGCAACCCTGCGGATGGGCGACGAGGGTGAATCGAGGGCCGATGCGCTCATGCCGGGGCGCTGCCCGGGTAGGCGCTGGTGGACGCGCGGACCGGCCCGGCCCGTCCGCGGCCGTCGGACCGGCCGCCCGGCATCCCGCAACCGACCACCTCGGGAGCACACCCATGACACCCGGCACCACACCGCCGCCCCACCGCCACCAGTCCCTGGCCGACCCCGTCGCGCAGCGGGCCGGCTGGGACGCCACGGACCTCCGCGCGGTCGACACCGCCCGGGTGCTCGCGGCCGACGCCGTCCAGCGCACCGGCAACGGCCACCCCGGCACGGCCATGAGCCTTGCGCCGCTCGCCCACCTGCTCTTCCAGAACGTGCTGCGCCACGACCCCGCCGACGACCGGTGGCTGGGCCGCGACCGCTTCGTGCTGTCCTGCGGCCACACCAGCCTCACGCTCTACGTCCAGCTCTACCTGACCGGCTACGGCCTGGAACTCGACGACCTCAAGGCCCTGCGGACCTGGGGCTCGGCGACCCCCGGCCATCCGGAGTACCGGCACACCCGCGGTGTGGAGATCACCACCGGGCCGCTCGGCCAAGGCCTCGGTGCCGCCGTGGGCATGGCCATGGCCGCCCGCCGCGAACGCGGGCTGCTCGACCCGGACGCCCCGGACGGCGAGAGCCCCTTCGACCACCACGTCTACGTGCTCGCCTCCGACGGCGACCTGATGGAGGGCGTCACCGCGGAGGCCAGCTCGCTCGCCGGCCACCAGCGGCTCGGCAACCTGATCATGGTCTACGACCAGAACCACATCTCCATCGAGGACGACACCGACGTCTCCTTCAGCGAGGACGTCGCCGCCCGCTACCGCGCGTACGGCTGGCACGTGCAGAGCGTCGACTGGACGAGCACCGGCCGCTACGTCGAGGACGTCGACGCCGTCCTCGACGCGCTGGAGGCCGCCCGGGCCGAGACGACCCGGCCCTCGCTGCTGGTGCTCCGCACCGTCATCGGCTGGCCCGCACCCACTCTGCAGAACTCCGGCAAGGCCCACGGCTCCGCCCTCGGGGAGGACGAGGTCGCCGCCACCAAGGAGCTCCTCGGCTTCGACCCCGCGCGCGCCTTCACCGTGGAGGACGACGTCCTCGCGCACACCCGCAGGGCCCGTGACCGCGGCCGGGACCTCCACGAGGCCTGGACCCCGCGCTACCAGCGCTGGCGCGGCGAGCACCCGGAGCGGGCGGCACTGCTGGACCGGCTGAGCGAGCCCCGGCTGCCCGACGGCTGGCACACCCGGATCCCCGCCTTCCCCGCCGATCCCGAGGGGCTCGCCACCCGCGCCGCCTCCGGCAAGGTGCTCACCGCCCTCGCGCCCGTCCTGCCCGAGCTGTGGGGCGGCTCCGCCGACCTCGCGGGCAGCAACAACACCACCATGGACGGCGAGCCCTCCTTCCTGCCCGAAGGCGTGGAGACCGCGGAGTGGAAGGGCGGCCCGTACGGCCGCACCCTGCACTTCGGCATCCGCGAGCACGCCATGGGCGCGATCCTCAACGGGATCGCCCTGCAGAGCCTGACCCGCCCCTACGGCGGCACCTTCCTCACCTTCAGCGACTACATGCGGCCCGCCGTACGGCTGGCCGCGCTGATGAAGCTCCCGACCATCTACGTCTGGACGCACGATTCGATCGGCCTCGGCGAGGACGGCCCCACCCACCAGCCGGTGGAGCACCTCGCCGCGCTCCGGGCGATCCCCGGACTCGACGTGGTGCGCCCCGCCGACGCCAACGAGACGGCGGCCTGCTGGCGCGCCGTGCTGGAGCACACCGACCGGCCCACCGGCCTGGCGCTGACCCGGCAGAAGGTGCCCGTCCTCGACCGCGGCCCGGACGGCTGCGCCCCGGCGGAGGGCGCCGCCCTCGGGGGTTACGTGCTGCGCGACCCGGTCGGCGGCGAGCGGCCGCAGGTGCTGCTGCTGGCCACCGGCTCGGAGGTGCACCTCGCCCTGGCGGCCCAGGACCTGCTGGCCGGTGACGGGGTCCCGAGCCGGGTGGTGTCGCTGCCGTGCCTGGAGTGGTTCGCCGCCCAGCCCCGTCCCTACCGCGAGGAGGTCCTGCCGCCCGGCCTGACCGCGAGGGTGAGCGTGGAGGCCGGCGTGGCCCTCGGCTGGCGCGAGCTGGTCGGCCCGCATGGCCGGATCGTCAGCCTCGACCACTACGGCGCCTCCGCCGACCAGCAGCGGCTGTACGCCGAGTTCGGTCTCACCACCGAGGCGGTGGCCGCCGCCGCACGGGAGAGCCTCGCCGAGACCGGATGACGGCCGGCGCCGGCAAGGGCGGAGGTGGTGGGTCCGGTGGCCCGCGAATGCAGCCGGCCCGCGCTGGCCGCTTACTTGTCCGGCAGCCGGGCAGACGCCCGGGGACGAGGATCCCGATGCCGAGGAGCCGCTGTGACCGACACCGATCCTGCCCGGACTCCGAGTCGGGGTATGCGGTGTCGGCATCCGGCGGCGCAGGCCGTCGCGGACCTCACGGGAATCCGCACCCCCCCGCATCCGAGCCTTCGCCGCGGACGGCATCGAAGGGCCCGTCCGCCCCACGCCCGAGGAACCGGCGGCGCTCACCGACGCGCTCGCCTGCCTCGGCCCGCCGACCCCCTAGGAGAACGGTAGCCGCGCCATGGTCCTGTTCCTGCTCCTGCTCCTGGTGGCGATGGTGCTCGGCATCATCGGCGCCGTCACCCACGGCCTCCTCTACCTGCTGATCATCGCGATCGCCCTCTTCATCGGGGATCTGACCTACGCGGGCCTGCGGCTGCGCCGGGGCTCCGGCCGGCACGCGCTGCGGTGATCCCGATCGGTCGACGCACGGACCGGACCGGGGCGCCCTCGGCCTCCGGTGCGGCCCGCTGCGTGGCCGCACGCCGCCACTCGTCCACCCGTTCGGCGGACACGTCGGCTCGGCCGGCAGTTGTAGGCAGGCCCGCGCACGACAAGTAAGGTTGTCGTATGCAAACACTCTGCGGGCGGGACGAGCGATGACCGACAGCACCGCAGGCCGGTTCACCATCGCCGGCCGGGAGAGCCCCGGCAGCCCGGTCGTCGAAGTCACCGGCGAACTCGACTACGACACCGCCCCACGCCTGCGCGTCGCGCTGCAACACGCCCTGGCCGTGCGGCCCGTGCCGCCGAGACTGGTGGTCGACCTCGCGGACGTCACGTTCTGCGACTCCACCGGCCTCAACGCCCTGCTGCAGGCCCGCATCGACGCTGAGGGCCAGGGCACCGTCATCCATCTGGCCCGGCCGGCGTCGGCCGTGGCCAGACTGCTGGAGATCACCGGGGCCGACCAGGTGTTCCCCATCGACCCCGACGTCCCCGCCATCGTGCCGGACACTCACTCCGACTGATCCACCACGCCGGAGGGCCCATGACGGCCGGACCGGGCTCCCCGGCGGCCGTGCCAGCCGGGGAGCCCGGTCCGATCCGCTGTCGGTCTTCACCCGCTCCGCTGTGCCGGTCGCTCCGCCCGGCCGTCACCTCCGGCCCCCGTGCTCGTCGTCTGCCCGGGCTCAGCCGGCCAGCCGCTTGCGTGCCTCGGCGGCGCGCCTCACCTGCCGGGCCGCGTCCGCGCGCTGCCGGGCGTAGAGGATGCCCAGGCCGAAGGCCGAACCATCGTCGGGCGGGTCGGCGGCGGCGATCTCGGCCAGGGCCCGCTCGCCCATCACACCGTCCTGGTGCGCGCCGAGCGGTTGCTGGATCCCCTTCGCCCGTTTCCGCAGCCGGTCGGCAGGACGGCCGGCGAACGGGCTGACGCTCTCGGCCGCGTACCGGGCCCGCTTCGCGGCCTTGCGGGCGCGGTGGAGCCGGCCGTCCCGCCGCGGGCCCGGCGCCGTGTCCAGGGCTTGGTCCAGCCGCCGGGCGGTGCGTCGCCGCTGCCGGTCGAGCATGTGGCGGGCCTCGGCCCGGCCGCGGGTTGCCCGGCCCTTCAGCGGGGGACGCTCGGCAAGGCGTTCCACGGCGTCGAGCAGATCGAAGTAGCGCCGGCCCTCCATCGCCCGCACCGCGGCGCGGTGGGCCTCGCGGTACCGCGCCCCGGACCAGCTGCGGATGCGGGCCGCCACCTCGGCGGGGTGGCCTTCCGGCGGGAGTTCCCGGGCCTGTGCACCGAGACGGTCGGCCAGGACCTCGTTGTCCCTGACGCGGCCGAGGACCTTTCCGAACCAGCGCAGCTCGTGGTCGAGCGGGTCGGTGGCCGCCCGGTCCAGGATCCGTCGGTGGGCCGCCAGCGCGCTGCGCAGGCGGCGTACGTGGACGCGCATGCGGTGGACCGAGTCGGGCTCGTCGAGGCGCACGGCCGGGTCGAGCGTCCGGAGCGCCGTTGCCTGGACGCGCAGGTACCCGGTGAGCGCCTCCCCGACCGAGTCGCTCTTCGCCGGGCTCCCGGCGGAGCCGCTCGCGGCCGGCGTCCACCCGCCGGCGTCCGCCCCTTCGGGAAGCCGGCCGGCCAGGGCGTGAGCGAGTTTGGACTGCCGGGCGGCCCGGTCCAGACCGAGCCGGTGGAACTCCGCCTCGACCGCGTCCAGCAGGTCGGTGTCGCCGTCGACCAGTTCGACCTCGGTCTCGACCCAGTCGACGGAGTCCGGTGCCACGGCGGAGCCCGACGAGGGCGGTGCTCCGTCGAGGACGCGTGCGGAGACCGTGTCGCGGGCCAGCTCTGCCAGGGTGTCGCCCCCTTCGTCGACCAGCAGGGTCAGATCACGTCTGGTCCGCAGGTGCACCACCGGCGCCACGGACCCGCCGCGGGCGTCCAGGGCCGTCCGCGCCAGAAGCTCGGGCGGCGGCCGGCCGGCGGCGCCGGCGGCCAGCGGCAGGCGGCTTTCGGTGCGGCTGCCGTTGTCCCCCGGCGTCTTGAGGTGCCAGCCCGCGTCATGGCCGCCCGTACGGCGGCGCAGGGTGACACCCCGGCGCAGCAGGCGCAGGTCGGGGGTGTCGAAGTAGACGGCGTCGAGTCGCTCCGTGCCGCCGGCCCGCACCCCGGCCACCTGCGGCAGCCGTTCGTCCGACAGTGGACGGTCGAGGGCGCCGGCGAAGGTGCGTTCCGTCTCCTTGAAGTCAGTGGCCATATGGCCCGTCTGCCCGGCTGGGTAGGCCCCAATCACCGCCCGGCTCCGCGCCGGCCCGCCGTCGACGGCGGGCC
>NZ_JBHUSG010000078.1:0-24694 GCF_042673745.1 Kitasatospora sp. NPDC057015 | reverse complement strand
TGGACGAGCGGGGGCGGGCCGTGGGGCTTCTCGGGGATCGGGACCTCCGTGAGTGGCGGGTGGTGGTCAGCGGGAGCGCCGCTGCTGGGGAGGGGGCTGGGAGAGCGACGAGGCTAGCGACTGGGGACCTGTCCGGGGCGGGCCGGCCGTGCTGCGGGTCAGGGCGGCCTCCCGGCGGTCCGCGGGTTCCACGGTGATCCGCCGGGCGTGGTGGGCGGGGATCTCGTCGGGCTGGCGCAGCGCGTGGCCGGTGGCCAGGGCGGTCGCCGTCGCGGACAGGAGGACGGGCGGTGTCCGGGGCGACATGGTGATGTCCCAGACCAGCTCGCTGCTCGGTTCCGCATCGAGAAGGTCAGGGCGCGCTCGGGCCGCTCCGGGGTGTGGAGCACCGTCGTCTCGCCGCCGGGGGATGTGAGTGTGAGGCGGTGGGGGCTGTGGTCGATCTGCCAGCCGGCCTCCGAGAACAGCTCGACCACTGCGTCCGGCTGGCCGTCGGCCAGGACGCTGCTCGGGTCGGTGGCGAGGCGTTCGGCGGCGCTCAGGACGAACTCGGCGGTCAGCTCGTACGGCGTTCCGGGGCTGAAGGCGGCCCACCAGTGGATCTCCCCGCCAGCGCTCTCGCGGGCGGGGAGCAGCCAGGTGTCGTTGAGCGGCACGTTGCCGATCAGGAAGTCGTCGCGCTCCAGCGTCATCCGCATGCACGGGCTGACCAGCAGCGTCCGGACGCACGGGGCGCCGATGGAGGACCAGAGGTGGTCCTCGGCGAGACGGGCCGCCAAGTCGAAGGGGGCTGTTCCGGCGCCGGCGAGTGCGAGCGGCGTGACGTGGACAAGCGGAGGCGGGCCGTGGGGCTCAGGGATGTGGAACTCCGGAAGTGGTGGGTGGTCAGGGGGAGCGCCGCGGCCGAGGAGGGTCCTGGGCCTGGGGACCGGCGGGTTGTGGCGGGACCGCCCGGGCCGGGGCGCTGCGGCTGCGGGCCAGGGCCGCCCTCTCCCGCCGGTCGGCGCTCTCCACCCGGATCCGGTGTGCGTGGTGGGCGGGGATCTCGTCGGGCTGGCGCAGCGCGTGGCCGCTGGCCAGGGCGGTCGCCATCGCGGTGATCAGGGCCGGCGGCGTCTGGAGCGACATGGTGACGCTCCAGGCGAGGTCGCTGGTCGTCTCCAGCATCGAGAAGCTCAGGGGCCGCCAGGGCCGCTCCGGGTGGTACAGCACGCCGGTCTCGCCTCCGGCGGAGCCGATGGCGGTGCGGTAGGAACCGTGCTCCACCGTCCAGTCGGCGTTCGACAGCAGCTCGACCATGTCCGTACGGGGCCGCTCGGACAGGACGCTGTCCGGATCGGTGACGAGGAGTTCGGCGGCGCCCAGGACGAAGGCGGTGGTGAGTTCGTAGGGCGCCCGGGGGCTGAAGGCGGCCCACCACTCGTCCTTGTCCCCCGGGCTCCGGCGGGCGGCGAGTACCAGGGCATCGTTGAGCCGGCGGTTGCCGATCATGCGGTCGCCGCGCTCCAAGGTCATCCGCAGTCACGGGCTGACCAGCAGCGTGCGCGTCCCCTGGGCGGCGAGGGAGAACCAGCCGTGGTCCTCGGCGAGACGGGCCGCGAGGTCGAACGGCGGTGTCCCGGGGCCGGCGAGTGCGAGCGGACGGACGGCGCCCAGCTGCGGCTGGGGTTCGTTCATCGGGACCTGCCTGACGGCTCCGGCTCGGCGGCGACGTGCACCGTGTCCGCCGACGGGGCGGTGGACGCGGGTGCCGGTGTGGTGGCGGGGGTGGTGCTTCGGCTGCGGGCTGCCTGCGCTGCGGGCGACAGCTGCTCGTCGGTCTCCGGGATGAGCGGGCGGATGGTGACGTGCTTGACGGTGAACCGCAGGTCCCGGAAGTCGGCGGTGCGCACCAGGGGTTCGGGGTCGGCGAGTTCTCTGGTGAACGCGCCGAGGATGCGCGAGGGGGTGCCGGCGGTGAACTCGGCTTCCCAGTATGAGTTCGGGCCGTAGGAGGACACCTTCGCGGCGGGTTTTCCGCGCAGCTCGTGCAGGGCGGACGGGACGTTGACGAGGGCGTTGGCGTAGCCGTCGGGCGGCCGGAAGGTGACGGCTCCCCGTGGGGTGGCGTCGTCCGTCCAGCCGGCCCGGGCCAGGGGGATCACGCCGAGCGCCAGGATGCCGCGGACGAAGGGTTCGCGGGTGTGCGGGTCTTCGTCGAGTACGGCCTCGGCTTCGACGACGGTGGCGGCCAGTATCTCCGGGGGTATGGCGGTGGTGACCGTGAGGCTCCAGGCGATCTCGGCGCCGCGGTGCTGGGCGCCCCAGACGGTCCACTGGTGTGCGGTGTCGGTGGGTCGGTGGATGCCGAGCCGGCCGCAGGGCCGGGTGAGCCGGTCCTCGTTCTCCTGCCACCCGCGGTCGAGGAAGAACTCGGTGATGAGCCGATCGGCGTCCCGCCCCGGGCCGACGATGTGGCGAGGAGTGACGGTCACCATGCCGGTTGGTTCGAACCAGTCCTGTCGTTCGATCAGGTCGCGGAAATCGGCGGGCATAGAGGTCTCCGGAGGTGGTGGGCGGGGAGGGTCATCGGGCGGTCCCGGTGCGCTGGGCGGCCGGAGCAGGGAGGCCCGAGGGCTGGGGGACGGCGGCCGGGCGGGTGACGGAGACCAGCGGTGTGGCCGTGCTGCGGGTGCGTGAGGCCAGTGCGGCCGGGGACAGCGTGGACTCGGCGGTCTCCAGGCGGACGGCGCCGAGGAACTGGGCCGGGATCCGGTCGCTGCGGCGGGCGGCCGGGACCGGGTCGGTGGCGGCCAGGGAGAGGGCGTTGACGAGGTGGAGCGGGGCGAGCGAGGAGAGGCTGGCGTGCCATCGGTGGCTGGGGGCGCCGGTGACGTCGAGGGTGGCGCCCCAGTGGGCGGTGTGCGCGAGGGCCTGGGCGGATGTCGTCGCCGGGTTGAGCAGGCCGTGGGTGATCCGCGCGCTCGCGTGCCCGTCGGGCGAGACCAGGTGCAGGACCGCGTCGTCGGTATGCGTGATCCACCCGGCGCAGGTGAGCGGTTCGATGGCGTCGCCCACGGTCATTCCCGGGCCCGGGGCGAAGGTGGAGCCGGTGCCGAGGTCGATATCGGCGGCCACCGAGTCGGTCAGGCTCTCCAGCCAGGTGGTGGCGACCTCCGCCGGTGTCCCGTTGGAGAACGCCGCTGTCCACGCCAGCCGGTGGTCGGGGCCGTCCGGTCCCGCGCTCACCCGCAGGCCCTGGCCCGGAGTGCGCTTCACCCGCACCCGGCCGCAGGAACTCTCCATCTGCCCGGGCCGGTACTGGTGCCACAGGGCCGAGGCGGGCGGCAGGAGGGTCAACGCGCTCTCCGCAGCGGCCAGGTGGCGGGGGGAGACGAGGACCCGCTGCCCGGGCATCGGCGGCAGGGGTTCGGTGGACATCCGTACCCGGTGGGCGGTGGGCACCTCGTCGGCCGGCCGGACGGCCGGGCGCAGCAGGGTGGCTGCGGCGACCTGCAGCACCGTGGCCGGGGTGCGCGGACTGAAGGTCACACTCCAGGTACCGCGCTGGGCGGCGCCGGTCAGCACGGTCGGGGCGTCGTCGCCGTACAGGGGATGGGTGAGGGCCGCGAGGCGGTCCGGCGCCAGCAGGACCTGGTGGCCGTCACGCTGCTGGGACGCCCACCCGCCCTCGTGCAGTACGGCGAGGGCGGCGTCCCGGCCGGGCGCCGAGTACAGGAGGTCCTGCGGCCAGTGCTCCAGCCCGTGCGCGAGGGTGTAGAGGACGCCAGCGGCGATCTCGGAGGGTGCGTGGTCGTCGAAGGCGGCCGTCCAGCGGAACCCGCGCTGGTGCGGGCTGGGAACGGTCACCTCCCACCGGGCGGGGTCCGGGCGCAGGGCCAGGAGAGCCTGCCCGTCGGGGCTGGCGAGGAGGACGTCGTCGCCGGCCGCCGGTGGGGCGGACCATCCGAAGTGGGTGACGAGGTCCGCTGCGAAGTCGCGGCGGCCGGGGCCCGCGAGGTGGAGCGGTCGAACGAGGGTGTCGGAGGTGGGGGCGGTGGGCAGAGCGGGACCTTCAGACGGTCGGCCGGGCCGGTCGGTGACCGGGCGCCGGTAGGGCGGCAGTGGGTGTGGGCGGGTCGGTGGCCAACCGGATCGGTGCCGCCGGGTGGGAGGCGGAGCGGGCGCGCGCGGCGTCGGGCCGCTCCACCGCCGGCGGGTCGAGGGCTCCGGCGGCCTGCTGGATCGCCGCGCGCTGGCGGTCGGCCGGCCAGGACTCGAAGCGCTGCAGGTGCTCGGGCAGCGCGGGGTCGAGGACGGAGTGGACGCGCAGGCCGGCCGCGTCGAGGGCGGTGGTGAGGGCGGCGGCCTCGATGATCGGTGCGAGGTCGGGGTCGAGGTCGTTGCGGTCGCAGAGGAACTCGCCGCCGCCCGCGAGGACGTCGGAGATGCCCGTCTGCTCCTCGTCGAAGCGCAGGGCGGCGATGCGCAGCAGGTCGCGGACGGCCTCACGCAGCAGCTGGGTGTCGCGCGGGTCGCTCTGCCAGCGGCTTCCGTCGGGGACGTACACGGGCACCGGGGCGGCGAGCGGGACGGCAGCAGGTCGGTCCCCGGCCAGTTCGGCCGTGCTCGGGATGTAGGCGGCGATCTCGCGGGACAGCGCGGTGTGGAGGGCGTCGGTGTAGCGGGGCAGCAGTCGCATGCGGACGGCGAAGGCCGCCCTGGCGGGGCTGGCGTCGACCACGATGCCGTGCGGGGCGAGGTCCTCGAAGTCGTAGGCGCTGCCGAGGACGGCGGGCAGCAGGGCGGCGACGACGTACTGGTCGGTGTGGGGGTACGGCCGGGGCAGGACGACCAGCGAACGCTCCCCGCTGTCCTTGACGATCCCCGCGCGGTCGTAGACGAATGTGCCGAGCGCCCAGGACGCGACTGCGTTGTCCCATAGCCGGGCGTCCAGTTCGGACCGCGCGACGCCGGTGCTGACGTCGATGTCGGTGGCGGTCCAGGAGCCGGGAAGCCGCTCGGCCAGCGCCTCGCTGAACCGGAGCAGGGCGAGGTCACGCCCAGCGCGCGGGGCCGTTGGGTTGGTGGGTTCGCTCATCGGCGGCGGCTCCCGGCAGCGGGCACCGCCGTCGGCAGCGGCGGGGAGGGCGGGCGCCCGAGTCGTGGAAGCAGGCGGACGGGGCGGGAGAGCGAGAGCGCCGAGGAGCGCCGGTCAGCCGGCAGCCCGGCAGGCGTAGGGGTGGTGAGCTGGGTGAGGTTGGCTGCGGGAAGTTCGTCCGGCCGGCGCGCGGCACTCTGCCTGCCGACGGTCAGCTCGTCATCGGGGCCGGCGAGGTAGATCGGTTGGACGTGGATGGGCGGTGGGTTACTGGTCAAGGTGGCCTTGGGCGATGGCCGTACGAACGGCGGAGGCGGAAGGGGACGGGACAGCTGGCGGCGCCGGGACGCCGGGGTCGTGGTCAGCGGGTTGGGGCCCGGCTGTTGCCCTGGGGTGGCGGTGCTGCGGGCAGGGCGCTGATCACCGGAGCTGTGCCGGTGGCCGTGGTGGACCGTCGGGCGGCTGCCGCGCGGGCGCTGGGCGAGGGGGCTGCCTGCGGGAGCGTGGCGCTGGGGTCGTCGGTCCACGCCCGGGCGTCGTCGATCGTGGCGAAGTGGCCCTCGCGCAGGGTGTAGGTGTTGTGGTCGACCTGCCGCCGGTCGTGGAAGACCCGCACCGGCCGGTCGGAGGCAGCGGCCTGGGTGTCGGTGGCGATGACCCAGATGTCGAACGGCTCGCTGTCGTAGGTGTAGTGGTCGTGGACGGTGTAGCGGTCCGGGCCGGCGCCGCGCAGGAGGCTTTCCACGCGCTCGGTCTCCTGGTCGGCCGCGGTGATCGGGCCGAGGCGGGTGAAGGTGGCCGGGTCCGCTCCGCGCTCGACGAGCCACTGCTGGGCCATCGCTGCGAGCGGCTGCGGGGCGAAGGCGATCTCGAAGACGCCTGCGGCAAGGTCGCGTTCGACGTGCACGGCCAGGAACGACGACAGGCCCGGGATGTCGTTCCACATGTGCGCGGTGTCGGCCAGTACGAGGTAGCTGCTGGTGAGGTCGGCGGTGTGCGGGTTGGTCGTGTGCTGGTCGGATAGCGGCAGCAGCTCGCGGGCGATGGTGGCCAGGTAGTCGGCGGCGTGCTCGCTGGGCGAGCCGTCCGGCTCCAGCGAATCGATGCCGAAGTCGGCTCCCGCGAAGATGGGTCGGTCAGGGATGGTGGGGTCTCCGTCGGTCGGGTCAGCGGCTTCGGGCAGGGCCTCGGGCCGGTTCGGCGGTGGGGGCGGACGGCGTCGCGCGGGTGAGGGGGCCGGTCACCCGCGCGCTGCGGGCCAGGGCCGCGGCTCGCCGGGCAGGCGCCGGGGACGGCCCGTTGGTGGCCTGGGCGGGGAGCCAGGCCCGGCCTTGGGCGGCGTCGGCGGCTAGGTGAAAGCGCACAGTGAACGTGCCGGACTTCTGGTCGCGGGTGACGCGGGCGGCCAGGGTCGAGGCGTCGTCGGACCCCAGGTAGCCGGTCGCGGCGAGGCCCATCTCGTGCTCGGCGTTGAACGACAGCTGGCTGTGGAGCAGGATCTGGGCGCCGACGGCGTCGTCCGCGGTGGCGGGATCGAGCCCCGTCAGCCCGAAGTCGGTGCCGCCGGGCTCGGACCGGGTCATCGGCGCGGTGGCCTGGGCGCGGGCGTCTCAGCCGGCCGCGCGGCGCCAGAGGGGGCAGCTGCCGTCTCGGGCGCGGCCCGGCCGTGGCTGCGGGCGGTGGAGGCAGCCGCCCGAGAGGGAGGGAAGTACGCGCGGTGCCAGTCGCCGAGCGCGTCGTACACGCCTCCCAGGCGTCGGAGAGCAACGATCGCGGCCGGAGCATCGTCGTTGCCGGCCCGGCCCGGCCCGGCCCGGCCCGGCCCGGCCGGGGCGGTCAGCGGCAGGCGGTCGGCGAGGTCGGTGGCGCCGGCGGCGTGGAGAGCGGCGGTCAGGACCTGGCGGGAAGCCGGGGCGTCCCGCAGTTGCTGGACGGCAACCAGGGTGGCCGGGGCGGCGGCAAGGTGCACGACCCGCTCGATGGTCATCGCGATGTGCTCGGACATCGCTGGGTCGCCGAGGCCCAGGGATCGGGCGGCCAGGACGGCGGAGGTCCAGGCGGGCCACAGTTCGCGGCCCGCCTCGGTGCTGGCCTGCCGCTCGATGTCGTAGCTGCCGGTGTGGGCCAGGAGCCGCAGGTCCTGCAGGCGGCGAAGGTGTCCGCGGATCTCGGCCGGCGGGATGTCGTCGATGGCCGGTCCGCCGCTCGGCCGGGCCTCGGGGTGCATCTCGTAGTGGCGGGCCGCGAGCAGGATGCGGATAGTGCCGGGGGTGCCACCATCTGCAGGGCCTACTCGATGTGCGGGTCAGGTGCGGTGGTCAGGTGGATCTCCCGGTGTCGGGGCTGTGGGCGGGAGCGGGTGGGTCGGGCCGGCGGGTCACCGGCCGCGAGCCTGTGGTGGAGCGGCAGCCTGCGGGGGCTGCGGAGCCGTCAGGGGGTGCGCGGCAGTGGAGGAAGGAGCAGTGGTGTGCCCGCGTGCCGATGCGGCTCGGCCGCTGCTGGAGGGTGCCGGGGACAGCTCCCGGTACAGGTCGATCAAGCCCATCAGGTGCTGGTACCGCTCGGCGCGGGCAGCCATGGCCAGTGCGAGCGAGCCGGGGACCGCGTAGAGCGGCGCGTCCCTCGGGTGGAACTGCGCCACCTCTCCGGCGGCCAGCGCCTGGAGGCCGCGCCGGGCAGCGTCCAGGCCGGCCAAGGCGGTGTCGACGCCCTGGACCAACTCCTTGTGGGCGTCGTCGAGCCGGAGCGCCGCCTCGTTGAGCTGCTGCACGAGCAGGCCACGCGGGCCGGTTTCACCGGCGCCGGGCAGGGCCCGGATGCGGTTCACGCCGAGCGCCTCGTGGACGGTGCGGGTGCCGACCTCGTGAGGCAGCAGCGGACCGGGGGCGTAGGCGACGGTATAGGGGGTCGCCGGGTCGAGAACGGTGCGCAGGTCCTCGATTCCCTCCAGCCACTGCTCGCCCCTGCCGCGCTGGCCCACGCGGGACCAGGTGTCCAGGTAGAGCTGGACGTCGGACAGAACGCGGTCGAGCGCGGCGCTCGCCAGCGGGCGCAGGCGCGCCGGAAGTTCCGGGACCGCCTCCTGCGGGCCGTAGCCGGAGGTGATGGGGACACCGCCGGGGCACTGGGCGGCGACCAGCGAGGCGGCGGCGACGGCCTCGTCGCGCAGGTAACTGTCGGGGTCGGCCTCGCCGGTGTACCGGACCAGGCGGTGCTCGATGACGATGTGGCGCTGGCCCGGGCGGGCGCGGTCGACCTCGCTGGCGAACTCGCTCGCGTGGTCACTGTCGAATGGGCCGATGCCCCAGGTACCCAAGGCGCGGAACCTCCTCGGTTCGTCGGGGCGGCTCAGCGGTGCACGCTGGGCGAACCACTGCGCTGGGGAGTGAAGTTGGCTGCTGCGGTAGCGGCCGGCGAGGTGGTGGCCGGCCTGTGGTGGGGGCGCTGGCACGGGAGAGCGCGGCGTCGCGCCGGTCCGCGCCGGCGGCGGGCTTGGCTGCCTGCTTGTAGACGTGCATGGCCAGGCCGAGCTGCTCGACAGCGAAGTCGTAGCGGGCGGCGAGGGTCTCGATGTCGCTGCCGAGGGTGCGCAGGAGCCCCCAGGACTGGATCTCGCGGTGATCCCCGGCCTTGGTCCGGGCGAGGCGTGCGATCAGCCGGTCGGCGGTGCGGCGCAGCTCCTTGTCGGCTTCGTCGACACGGTCCGCCTGCCGCTGCACAAGCCGGGCCAGTGTCCGCAGTTCACCTGGCTCGGCGTGGACGTGCCACAGATCGTGGGAGTCGAGGCCGAGCCGTTCCCGAACGAGGAGGCGCCCCGCGAAGGCGGGATCGCCGTCGGCCGATGGCGCGGGTGCCGGACCGCTTTCCGGCACCCGGCTCACCGGGTGCTCCTGACCGTGCGGGGGGCGTGGGCGCTGATCACCGTCGCAGGCTCGGCACCGACCGACGGCGCGGCGCCCGAGCCGGCGCTCGTGGCGGACCCGGCGCCGGTCAGGGTGGCGTGCACACGGGCCCCGGCGACGGTCAGGCGCAGCCGCTGGCCCGCGTACAGGCTGGTGCTGGTGTCGCGGTCGACGAGCTTGCGCTTGATCAGGACGTTCACGGACGCGGGGCTGACGTCCACGCCCGGGGCGGTCATGCGCGCCCCTCGGTGGACGCCGCTCTCCTGGACGGTGATCAGGCCCTTGGCCACGAGTTCCAGCATCGCCTTCTGGGTGGCGTTGAGCTTCGCCTCCGGGGCCGGGGCCGGGGCCGGGGCCGCGGTGGCGGGCGCGCGGTTCTTGCCCGAGTCCGGCGGCGAGGAGACGGCGAGGGTCTTGTGCAGCTGGGTGAGGGCGTCCAGGTGCTGGTACGGCTCGGTGCGGCGGGCGGAGAGGAGGTCCAGCGACTGGGCGGTGCTGCCGAGGAGGCCGTGGGTCTGGGGAAGGTCGACGTCGTCACCGTCGATGACGCGCTGCATGTCGCTGCGGATGCTGACGGCCAACGCCACCATGTTCCGCTGCACATGGTCTAGGCGCCGGGCGGTGCGGGCGACCTCGTCGGCGGAACGGCCGAGCGGGGTGTCCTCGTCGTCGTGCCAGCCGGGCAGTGCGGTCAGTCGCTCGACGCCGAACGCGCGCAGGACGAGCGCGGTGCCGACCTGGGGGGACGCCGTCCAGACCGGTGCGGGTGTCTGGTTCACGTGGCCGTGCCCTGGCGTTCGGCGATGGCGGCGATGCCGACCTCGACGGCTTCCTGCAGGGTGTCGACGAGCGTGACGCCGGCGGTGGCCAGGCGCTGGGCGCTGTGGAGGCCGCCGGTGTGCAGGACGGGGTAGGCGCCGACCTCCTGCGCGGCGACGGCGTCGTCGAGGCTGTCGCCGATCACGAGGGCGTTGTCTGGCGGGACGCCGAGGGCCGCGAGGTGGGCGGCCAGGGCCGGGCCCTTGGTCCGCACCACCGTGCCGATCCGGCCGTCGATTCGGTCCAGCAGCTTGGTGATGCCCGCCTTCTCCACTTCGTGCACCAGCCGCTCGTGCGGGGCGAGGGAGAGCAGGCTCTGCCGGTGGCCGGCCGCGCGCAGGCCCAGCATGATCTGCCGGGCACCGGCCCGCAGGCGCACCGGACGCTCGTCGAGGACGGCGAGGAACGCGGCGTCGCCGCGCAGCCACTCCTCGTCGGTGATCTCCCGGTGGAGGAGCAGGTCGTAGAAGCTCCTGATCGGCACGCGGTGCAGCGCCCGGTAGGTTTCCACGCTGACCGGGCTTCCGCCGAGGTCGGGGAGTGTGGCGTTGAGCGCGGCGACGTGATCGGAGAGGTCATCGCGGACCGTACCGTTCCAGTCCCAGACCACGTGGATCCTGGGCTGCGCGGCGGTGCCGGAGGTGGTGGTGCGGTTGGTCAAGCGGGCTTCTCCGTCTGGGTGTTGGCGGGGGTGAGGAGGTCTCGTCGGGTGACGAGGACTGCGGCGGTGAGCAGGGCCGCCAGTGCCGGCAGGCAGGCGACGGCCGCGGTGCCGAGGGAGGCGAGGTGCCCGGCTGCGGCCGAGCCGGTTGCCTGGCCTACGCCGATCACGGCGATCATCCAGGCGGCGGCCTCGGTCGCGGTCCCGGGCGGGGCGAGCCGGTCGGCGAGGATGAAGCTGCAGGTCAGCAGCGGAGCGAGGTAGAGGCCGGGGCAGAAGCTGAAGGCCAGGGCCAGCGGCGGGGCGGTGACGAACGCCAGCGGCGCGAAGGCGATGGCGAATCCGGCTGCGGCGTAGAGCAGTTGCCGGGTGAGCGGGACTGGCCACGGGGACCGTGCGAAGACGATGCCGCCGATCAGGCTGCCGACCGACAGGACTGCGGGGAGCAGGCCGGTGAGCCAGCCGCTGTGGTGGAGGTCCCCGAGGGAGATGGCGAGCACGTTGAAGGCGCCGAGGTTGATGCCGAGGAAGAACAGTGCGGCGAACAGGAGCAGCAGTCCGCGCGAGCGCAGCGGGCCGCTCCAGTGCGTGGCGCGGCGGGCCTGCGGTTTCCACCGGGCGGGTGGCCGGGTGGCGACGGCGAGGGTTCCGGCGGTGGCGGTTGCGGCGCACGCGGCCAGGGCTGCGGCCGGGGAGACGAGTTGGCACAGTGCGGTGGCGGCGAGGGGGCCGGCTACGAACACGGCCTCCTGGCTGATGCTGTCGAGGGTGAACGCGGCGCGTTCGTCGGCCCGGGTGACCAGGCGGGGCCACATCGCGCGCAGTCCGGCCTCCAGCGGCGGGGTCGCCGCTCCGGCGAGCACCGCGAGGAGGGCGGCGGATACCGGGTGCGGTGTGCAGCCCAGGACGGCGAGCATGGTGAACGCGACGGCGCTGACGGCAGCCGAGACGGCCACGACGGGGGCCAGTTGGGTGCGGTCGACGAGGCGTCCGAGCAGCGGCTGGCCGATCGCGCTCGCCAGGCCGTAGAGGGCTGCGAGGGTGGCGCCCAGGAGCATCGGGCCGTTCTCGGCGCGGACGGCGAGCAGGAGGGTGATGGGGGCCATCGCGGTCGGCAGGCGCCCGATGAGCGTGCCGGCGAGCAGAGGCGTGACGTAGGGGGCGGCAAGGACTCGGCGCATGCCAGGCGGGTGCGGGGCGGGGTGGGTCACGGGCTCCAGGAGGGAAGGGCCGGGCGTCCGTCGGCGGGCGGCCTCGGCCGGTCGCACCCGGCGGGGATGCTCAGGACCAGGCCCGAACTGCCGGGGTGACGGTCGGCGGTGAAGGCGCGGCGGGCGCGTGGTCCGGTCCGGGGCGCAGCAGGCCGGCGGCGGCGCCCAGGTGGGCGGAGGCGCTGGTGAGCAGGGCCGCGCCGCGTATCCGGCTGGCCTGGACGAGTCCGGCGGTGTCGGTGACGGGCTGGTCGGCCGCGAGCTGGTCCAAGGCGGTGGCCATGGATCCGCTCGCGGACAGCAGGGAGGACAGGGCCGAGTGGATGCGGGCGAGGGCGCGCAGGCGGGCGGGGGTGAGGGGGTCGGCGAGGTCGACGACGGCGGCGGCCGTCGCGGTGGCGGTGGCCAGGTGGACGAGCGTGCTCAGCAGGTGGCGGATGAGCAGGTGTACGGGGTCCAGTGAGTGGAGCGGCAGGTCGAGCGAGCGGGCGAGGGCCTGGACCTGTTCGCTCTCCTCGACGAGGTCGGCGACGAGGTCGTCCGCCCCGGCGTTGGGAGCGGGGCGTGGCAGGGACGTCAACGGGACCTCCAGGTGGGTCGGGCGGGGGCCGGTGAGGTGAGGATCCGCGCTCCCTGCGGCGCGGCTCCCGCCGCCGGCGATGTCCCGGGGGAGGCGCTCACCGCTGCTGCGGCTCGGGCGCTCTCCGGTGAGACGTCGAGGTCCTGGAGAAGGTCGACGGGGTCCTCTCCCAGGCGGCGGCGGGCCGAGGTGGGGCTGGCCAGATAGGCGAGGAGGGACTCCGCGAGCAGGTCCGGGATGGCGGCGCCGCTGACTTCGGCGTCCCACTGGAGTGCTCCGGGGTGGCTGGCGACGATGCGAAGGCTCGGATGGCCGGTGTCCTCGTCCCGGCCCCAGCTCAGGTGGACCAGGGAATCGGGGGCGGAGGACTGGACGGTGCCGTCGCGGTGCGTGCCGCTCCATCCGGCCTCGGACAGGCCCGCCAGCGCGTCGTCCAGGTCTGCGGTCCCTGGCCCGTGGGCGGTGTGCTCGACGAGGGCCGCGACCGCGTTGGCGAGAACCTCGTCGGGCGCGCGGGCGCTGAACCGCGCTTGCCAGGAGGGACCGCTCGCCACCAGTTGGTCCGTCGCGTGGACGCCGTTCGCGGTGACGGCGATGACGGTCGTGGTCGAGGGGTGCCGGAACTCCGTGCCGGCATCCGTGGAGGTGCCCTTCCACCGGGCGGCGGTCAGGGTGCGCAGGGCCATCGCGGTGGAGCGGGCCGTGGCCGGTGCGAGGTAGGCGGGCCGGACCTCCACGTAGGTCCTGGCCAGCCGGGCGGGTACGGCGGCGGGGCGCGGCATCGCCTCGACGACGGCGCGGGACAGGGATGCGGGCAGTGCGCCGGAGACGCTGGGGATCACGGTCATGTGGTGTCGTTCCCGTCAGCGCTGGCGCGTGGGAGCGGAGTTGGACACCAGCGGGGCGGGCTGCGGCGCGCCGTGGTCGCTGAAGGCCAGGGCGGTGGTGACCGAGCGCACGGCCGCGGCCTGGGCACGGCCGGCCGCCTGCGCGGCCGGCGAGGGCTGCGCCGCAGGCGGGGCGCTGACCGGCGACGGGATCACGGGTGCGACGGCAGCGGCCTCGGCGCGGACGGGCACCGGCACGGCGGGGCTGGCCTCGGGCACGGGCACGTATCGCTCGGCCCAGCGGGCGAGGGCCTCCAGCGGCTCCATCAGGTCCTGGCCCGCCTGGGTGAGGCCGTACATGTAGGCGCGGTACTCCCCCGAGCGCTCGACCAGGCCGGCGACCTCCAGCTGGGCGAGTCGGCGGTAGAGCGCCGAGGGGTGCGGGCCGTCGGCGGGCAGGACCAGGTCCTGGATCTCGGAGGGGTACACCGGCTCGCCCTCGGAGGCCAGCGCCCACACGGTGGCAACGGTGTACGTGAGGTTGAGCGAGGCGAGGGCCTGCTCGGTGTAGGCACCCATGCCGGTACCGGACTCCGGCACGCTCTGGTGGGCGGAGGCCCAGCGGGTGAACGGCATCTGTGTGCGCAGGGCGTCCCGGCCAGCCACGGTCAGGCAGGCCACGCTGGCCTGCCCGGAACGGGCCTTGGACAGGAGGCCGCCCGCCTCCATCGCCTTCAGCCGGGGGGCGAGCTTGGAGCCCATCCACGGCATCGCGTCGGAGAACCCGTAGGTCGGCAGCTCTCCGGCGTTGCGGTCCAGCGTCCGCAGCACCGAGATGGTGTTGGGCGGGCTGAGCACGGACACGGCCTGCTGAACCTGCGGGGCCTGGGCGAGATCGCGCACGACGGAGGTAGGCATGAAGAAGTCCTTCGCGGGTGGTGAAGCGGGATGGTGGGTGTGCCGGTCGGGCCCGGCGGCGGGTCAGGAGGAGAAGCGGCCGGCGGCGGTGAGCAGCTGCAGGCGGCGAGCGGTCGTGTTGTAGACCTCGTGGCCGCTTCGCGCTCCGGCGGCGAGCAGGTAGATCTCGCCGGGATGCGGCGACAGGGGCCGGGCGGGGCGTTCCTGGTAGACCAGGCGCCACCGCTTGTCCGCATCGAGGCAGAGCTTGCGGCAGCCGGTCAGGTCCCACAGGCCCCGCCGGTCCAGGGCCGCTCCGCGCTGCTGGGCCCGTACGAGGCTGCGCAGGTGGATGACGGCGGCTTCCTGGACGGCGGGCGGCAGGCGGTCGCGGTCGGCGAGCGCGGCCGGGTGGGCGTCGAAGCCGAGGAGCACGGCGGTGGCTGTCACTGGCGGGCTCCTTCGGCAGGGTCAGACGCTGGTCCGCGGCTCTCCGGGGACGGGCAGCGAGGTGAGGTCGGTGTGCGGCGGGTGGGGAAGCAGGCGGTGGTGCGGGTGGTCGGGGTTGGTGGTGCACGCCCCGAACGGCCCGTCCGCGGCCCGGAGTTTGAGCAGCAGCGGTTCCAGGTGGTCGCGCTGCCACACGCTCGGGCCGGTCGCTCCGGAGCGGGAGTCGGTCAGCTCCTGCCAGGCCAGCCAGCAGTGGTGGATCCTGGCGAGCGCCTCGTCGTGCTCGGGCCACCGTGTGCACCACGGCCGGCCCGAGGTGATCTCGGCCCCGAAGGCGCTCAGCAGGATGTGGTCCACCCAGGGCGTCATCGTGCGGACCTCCTCGGCGAGCGCGTCGTCGTCGAAGGCGAGGATCGTCAGGGAGGTGCCGCCTTCGGCCTCGGCCTCGGAGTCGGCGCCGGTCTCCTCCAGGTCCAGGAGTTCTTCGGCCTCCTCGTCGTAGTCCTGGGCGAGCCGGTCGGCCACGACGGCGAGCGAGTCCCGCTCCGCCTGGAGCGCGGCGAGCGTGGCACGCCACTCGGCCACGGTCTCCGCGGTGACCGTCGGGCGGCCCGGCGGACCGTCGGGGGTGGAAAGGGACAAGGGCTGCTCCGAACGTCGGGGAGGCGGGGCGACGTCCCAAACAATGCCCGCCACCCCTGTCCTTGCCCGGGAGATATCAGGTGGGGTATGCGACACCGTTTCTCACGTGCAAGGAATTCGGTGTTTTCCGCACAGGGGAATTCCCGGAGTCAGCAACTTCAGTGCGGCTGCGGCCTGCTGGGGGACAACGCCATTTCCGAGCGCGGTCAGTTTCGCGGACCTGGAAAGCCCTGTGATCTGCGTCACCCAGCCCTTATCGAGGCCCATCACCCATTCGACCAGTTCGGGCGAGAGCCGCCCTCGGGAATCGAGCGGATCCGGTGCCGGGCGGGTTTCCCGCTCCCAGCGGGCGATGGCCGGCCCGTACTCGCCCCAGCGGTTCAGTCCTCCTGCCCGGTCCACATCGGCAGCGCCGCCTGCGGGATCGCCGGGACGGCGGGCCGCTTCCCCGCCCTGCTCGGGCTCGGACTGCCCGGTGCCAGCCTGGCCGCCGCGCTCGACATCGTCAGGTCGCCCTTCGAACCCCGCTGGTTCGGGCCCCCCTTCGTCCCGTCGGTGGCTCTCGGCGTCGGCAGCAGGTGCTCCACCAGATCCGACAGGTTCGGGCCGTGGCCGCCCTCCTTGCGCCGGTCGGGGTGCTGGGAGCCGCCGATGCTCCCGAGGTTCGAGGTCGGGGTGAGCAGCAGAGTGACCACATGGCCCAGGTCCTCCCGCCGCGCATCCGGGCCCTTGAAGTCCCGGGCCCGGGGTGTCGGCAGGCCAGGCGACGAGGAAGACCCGTTCGCGTCGGTGAGGGGCTCCGACGTCGGAGGCTCGTAGCACCTGCCAGCGCGCATCGAACCCGCAGTCGGCCAGGTCTCCGAGTACGGCACCGAGTGCCCGCAGATGATGTTCATCGCCGGCGTCTCCCAGACACCACGGGCAGAATTCCACGTCGCCATCGGCTGCCGAGCGAGCGGGGGTGGACAGGAGGCCGCGGACGTTTTCAAGAACCACCATGCAGGGTCGAAGAGTTGATATGGCGCGGGCGATGGTGTGCCACAGTCCGGAGCGGGTTCCCTCCGCGAGGCCGAGCCTGTTGCCGGCCACCGACACGTCGGTGCACGGGAACCCTGCGGCGAGCACGCACACCGGCTCGACGGTGCGGAAGTCGACCTCGGTGATGTCGCCCAGGTTCGGCACGCCCGGCCAGTGGTGGTCGAGGATCGCGGCGGCGGCCGGGGCGGGGTCGGCGTGCCAGGCGACCGTCCCTCCCAGGACGGCCTGCACGCCGAGGTCCAGGCCGCCGTAGCCTGAACACAGCGAGCCGATGCGCAGGCCGCTCACCGCGACTTCCCGGTGACGGGGGTCGCCGCCGGTGCGGTGCCTCTCGGGGGTGCCAGCTCTGCCGAGCCTTCGGGCCACGGGCGGCGGACGAACGTGGAGCGCAGGCGCGCTGCGGCGGCTCGCATCCCGCCGCGGCGGGCGCCGGAGGGTTCCAGCGCGCGCAATTCCTCGACCGCCCGGTCCAGACTCCGCTCGGCGCGGCGCAGTTGGCGGTGGTGCGCGGTGCCGTCGGCGGCGTAGGTGACTCCGGTGACGTTGTTGCGCCACAGGCCGGTGGCCAGCTCCAGGAGCTGCTGGTCGGCGTCGGACAGGTGCTTCGCGGCGGCCCCGAGGACCTCGCCGGCCGTGTGGGGCGGATCGTGCGGCGCCCGGGTGGAGTTGAACGTGGCCGCGAGCGAGACGGCGGCCAGGTGTGCCAGCCGTATCGCCTCGACGTGGCTGTAGGCCGTGTGCAGGGTGTTCGGCTGGCGCAATTGGGCGAGACCGTTGCGGACGGCCTGTATTCGTTCGACGACGTCGGTGATCGTCGCGGCTTGCTGGTGGTCAGGGGAGGACAGGGAGGATCTCCAGAGGGGGTGAGGGGGATCAGCGCCGCTTGGCCAGGGAAGCGGTGGGATGAGCACGGTCGGCGCCGCTGCTGCTCCTGTGGGGGAAGGAATGCAGCAGGCAGGCGGTACGAGGGACCGCGCCGGACTCGCTCGCGCTGGCACGCGGCTCGCCGGTGAGATGACCGGTTGGGATGCGCAGGTCCGGCGGGTGGGCGGTCACCGGGTCCGTCTCGCGGCTGCGGCCTGGGCAGCAGGCTGGACACCGACCGAGAGGATGGCGGACGGGCGCGCTCGCGACCTGGCGGTGCTGGCGGCCTTGGTGCCGGCGGGCCGGGCGTTCAGGTCGCGCAGGACCTTCGGCTCGGGCCCGCCGAGTGTGCGCGCGACGGTGCCAAGCACCCGGGCGGCCTCCAGCAGCGCGGCTGCCGAATGGCCCAGCGCGGTACGGAAGTTCGCCAGTTCCTCCGTGGTGGCCGCTTGCGGACGGCATTCGATCTGGGCGGAGGCCACCAGGGCGGGGGCGGCGAAGAGGCTGGCCCGGGCTGTCAGCACGGACGCCAGGGCGAAGGCGGTGGTGGTGCGGGCGTGGGCGACATCGGCGTGGCCGGCCCGAGCCGCCGCGGGCGGCTGGGTCCATGTCTCGCGCACGACGTGGTCGTGGACCTCGGCAAGGTCGGCCAGCAGATCGCTGACGGTGGCGACCGGGGGCATCCCGGGATGCTGGGAGAAGGAGGTGACCTGCTGGGCGCGGACGCGGAGCGCGTTCGCCGTGCTGGTCAGGCACTCGATTTCGATATCGGAGGGCAGGGGCAGGGAGTGCTCCGGGGAAGGGGGAAGGGCCCGGTCGCGGGTGGACAGCGACGGGCGGCCCGGGTGCGGCCAGCTGCTCCGCCCCGGCTCGGCGGCGGGGGAGGAGCGGTGGGTGGGATCGGTTGGTCAGCGGGTGCGCGTGGCCCTGGGTGGCGGCGGGGGGCCGCCGGGCGTCGCCCCGGGTCCGGCTCTGGGCGAAGGGCGCAGTGCTGACCGCAGGCGGGCGGCGGTGCGGCGGACCGGGCCGAACTCGTTCACGGCGGCGAGCGGCTTGCCGGCGGGGCGCCCTGCGTGGAGGCGCATGTGCTGGGCGGCGGCGTGGAGGAAGCCGCCCGCGTCCCGGTACAGGGCCTGCGCGTGCTGGAGGTGAGCGACACTCGGCGGGCGCATCTCACCAGCGTCGGCGAGGGCGAGTTCGAGGACCTCGCCCAGGCGCTGCGTGCCGGTGGCCACGAGGGTGGCCGCACGGGTTGCGGCCTTGACGCTGCGCCGGGCGACGGTGGCGGCGTCCGGAGCGGCGAACGGGTCGATGGGCCGGACGGCGGCGGTGACTGCCTCCGCGTGGAGCCCGCGCAGGATGGCCAGTTGGGCGTGGAGGACGAAAGCGGCGGGCAGGTCGGCCGGGCCGGCGGTCCACGGATTCGGCCAGTCGGCGAGCGCTGAGTCCACGCTGGAGGCGAGCGACTGCAGTTGCCTCTGGTGGTCGGTGATGTGAGGCAGGGAGACTCCGGGGGATCGGGCTCTCAGCGGCCCCGGTGCAGGGGGATGACGGTGGCACCGCGGGCGGCCGGGGGGCTCTGGTCGGTGGTCGCGGGCTGGACGCTGACGGCCTTGGACCGGGCGAGCGCCGCCGCGCTCTGCGCGCCGCGCAGCCGTGACAGGTCGGCGACGGGGGCCAGCGGGGCGGGTGCGAGCCGCTCGGCGGCCTCGCGCAGCTCACGGGCGGCGAGGGCCACGAGGTCGTCGACCTGGGCGACAGCGGGCCCGACCCTGCTCGGGACCTCTTCGGACGAAGCGGTCAGCAGGCGGTTCGTGACGGCGGCGAGGCCGGACAGGGCCAGGGCGGTGTTGGCGGTCGCGGCGGTCAGGGCTGCGAGGAGGGCGCGGTCGGTTCCTGGTTCCGAGACCCGGAAGAGGTACTCGTCGCTCGCCTCGGCGGCAAGGCCCACCAGGTGGGTCATGGGCCAGGCCGTCTCGGACGGATGTCCGGAGCCGGCCGCGGGGAGCAGGGTGCTGCGCAGGGCCTCCAGCCGGTCGGCGAAGGACCGCAGCACCGCCGCCGGTTCGGTGTCGATCAGGGGGCTCCGATCGTCAGGGGTCAGCGCCGCCCGGCTGTGGAGGCCGGGGCGTCGGTGTCAGCGGTGGCGGCCGTCGGCGCCGGGGAGACGATATGGGGCTTGCCGGTCCGGCGGGCCGCCGCGCTGGCGGTGGCGGCGGCCTCTTCGGCGAACCCGGACGGCACCAGGACCAACGGCTGGTCCCGGTACTGGGCACGGGCCGCCAGCATCCGGGCCGACTTGCCGTTCGGATCCGCCAACGTCTCCTGCTCGCGGGTGAGCTCGCGCCTGCGGACCTGGGCCAGCCCGGTGCGGAAGCGACGGATCGTGCTGATGGTGTGGGTCAGCATGTCGTCGACCTCGGCGAACTGCAGCGCCAGCCGTTCCTCAAGTCCGGGCGCGTAGAAGTGGGAGCGGGTCGTGCTGCGCGGCCGGACTTGGTTCGCGAGATCGCATGCCTTGTCGAGCATCTCGGTAAGCCGGTGCAGGACCGGGCTCGCCCGGGTGGCCGCGAAGGTGGGGCCCCAGTCCTCCCCAACGTTCGCCACGCGGGGTCCGGTGCGGTGCGACAGTTCGGCGCGCAGCAGGGAGGCAGCGGCGACGTAGTCCGCCAGCGTGGTGATGTTCTGCGCCAGCAGATCGGGGATCTTGGCGGGCGGATTGCGGGCGGTGTGCCGCAGGTCGCGCCGGATCCGGGCGAGGTTGTCGGCGAGGTCGGCGAGCCGCTGGACGTCCTCGGCCTTGACGTCGCTCATCGGCGCCGCCCGCCTACCGGCAGCGGCGCGCCCTGCGCGGCGGGTGCGGCGGACACCGGGCGGGTTCGCCTGGTCGTGGGGGCGGGCGGGGTCTGCTCCCCGAGAGGCGGCAGCTCCTCACGGATCTCGGCGATCTCCCGCCAGCCAGCCACGACGGTGTTGTGGGCGAGCGCCGCCGAGTTGAGGGCCTGGTAGGCGAGGGCGTCCGCCTGCACCTCGGCCACCGGTCCGGTGTCGAGGGCGACGGCGGCGTCCAGCGCGTGGGCCAGGTGGCGGTGGACGCGCGCGGCGTGCGCACGCCCGGCCCGGAATGCGCGGGCGGCCGTCTGCCGGGCGGGGTCCGGGTCGCCGCCGAGGGTGTCTGCCCGTGTCGAGCAGTGCCGGAGCACGGTGAGGGCGTTCTCGGCCGCGGAGGCCAGGGCGGCGGACGTGGGCACGGAGAGGTGTTCGGGCATGGTGGGGGCGGCGTTGAGTTCTTCGGCCACGCCGACGAGGACGTCGGTGAGCTGGGTCAGCTCGGTGGCGAGGGCGGGGGGCGCGGGTGCGGTGATGGCGGGCTCCGAGAAGAGGGTTGAGGCTACCGGCGGGGCGATGCGGCGACGGGCAGTGCGGGCTGCGGGAGGGCGGCGGCCGGAGGTGCCACGGCGAGTGCCGGGCGGGCGGTCACGCTGCGGACGACGGCGGCGCGGTGGCGCCCGGGCGCCCGGGATGCGCCGTCGCGCTCTTCCCTGGCCTCCCGGCGCAGACCCTCGCCGGCGTCGGTGAGGGCCAGCCGGGTCCGGGACAGGGACAGGTTCAGCTCGCGGCCCGCCTGTTCACGGACGTCCTGCGGGCTGCGGCCATCGAGGCCCTCGACCTCGTGAAGGCGGGTGGCCATGGCACTCGCCCGGCTGATGGTCGCCAGAGCCTCGCCGACCCTCATACCGGCGTCGGCCAATGCTCGGGCGCCCGCCCTCTGCGCGGTGTCGGCGAGCGGGGTCTGGGCCAGCACCGACGCGGTGCGCAGCAGCAACTGGTGGCGTGCGCCGATCCGTGCGGCGACCGCGGCAAGTTCGCCGGCCGACGGAGGGCCCTGTTCGCGGTAGGCGCCGGGTACGGCGACGGTCAGTTCGTCGAGGGCGTCGGCGTTGGCGCGTAGCCGGGTGGCGATCGGAGTGGGAGGTCGCACGGCGGTCCTTCGGGTCGGGGTTCGGTGGGGTTCACTGCGTGCTCCTGACGGGCGCGCGCGGGGAGACTGCCTGCTGGGCCGGGGAGGGCGCCGCGGCGCCGGCGGTGTCGGGGACCGGCGCGAGGGTGCGTGCGCGGGCGGCGCCGCGGCGGTGCTTCCCCGGTCGGGTGTCGCACGTCCCGGGCTCTGCGCCGCTGGTGGCCGTCCGCCAGCGTTTCTGCATGGCCTCGGTCTCCCGCAGGACGTGCAGGGCGGAGCCGAGGAGTCGGGCTGCGGGGACCGAGGCGTCCAGGCTCAGCAGGCGTACCGCTCCGGCCGAGGTGGTGGCCGATCGCAGGACGGAGGCCCGCAGGACCTGCTCGGCCCAGTAGCCCGGATCGCCGGTGAACCCGGCGCGGGTGATCGAGCGGACACCGTCGGCGGTGATGTCGCCGCCGGACAGTGTGCCCCGGTGCTGGACTTCCCACAGCACGGTCAGCGGGTCGATGGGATCGCCGCGGTGGCCGAGGGCGGCCAGCGCCCGGTAGACGGCCCGGTGCCCGGGGTCCAGGAAGTCGGCCGGGTGCAGCCAGGAGGTGATCTCCGCCAGCTCGCCGGGGACGGCGGTCACGGCGCCGAGCAGTACCTGCTCGTGCTGCCGGGTCTCCTCGACGATGTGCTCCGACAGCTCCAGGGGCCAGGGCCCGGGTGCGGGGCGCGGACGTTCGTCCGGCGACCCCCAGGAGTCGGCGAGCCGGTCGATCGCGGTGCGCAGGGCCCCGGTGAGCTGCAGTGCGGCCTCGATGTGGCCGGTGCGGGCGGCGTTGAGCAGCCGGTGGGCGTGCTCGTGCACCTCTCGGCGCACCGCGGTCTCCAGCACCATCCGGCCGTAGGACACGGCGTGGCCGGGTACGGGGCAGGCCGCGATCAGGGCGTGGCCGTACGCGGCGGTGAAGCCGGGGTTGGCCGCTGACGCTGCTGCCATCGCCTGTGTCACCCAGGCGAGTTGGTCTACGTCGGAGTCGGAGACGAGCCCGGGGTGGCCGGCCTCCTGCTGGGCGAGCAGCGCCTCGAACAGGGCGGCGTGCGCGGGCCGGTAGAAGTGAGCCGGCCGCAGCCAGGCGGACAGCGAACGGAGCTGGCGCGGTGCGAGCAGGATCGCGCCGAGGACGGCCTGCTCGGCCTCCATCTGCGGATTCACCACGGGCCCGCCTCCGAGGCCGGCCGGCGCCCTGCGGCAGTGGTCCGGCAGGTGGTGGCGATGACGGGCATGGTCACTGTCCCCGGTGCCGGGAGAGGGAGGGGTGGGGAGGCTGGAACACCGTGGGCGCGGCTGCCCGGACAAGCGACTTCCGGGGGCCGGGGTGGAGCCCGGTGGCGGGGTTCACCGCCGGAAGCGGTGCGACGTCGAGCGGGTTGATCCCGTCGATCCAGTCCAGCGCCTGGCGCATGGTCCGGAAGCCGCCCTCGGCGAGGGTGTAGGTGGCGCGCCTGATGTCGACGGTCTCCAGCTGGAGGAGGAACCGGCGGCCGACCGCCCGGGGGTCGCGGTCGAGCAGGAGTGCCCAGTTGGCCTCGCGCGCGTGGTCGGTGGAGCCGCCGGAGTACGCCATCTGCCGGCCCAGGAGCTGGTATCGGTCCCCGGAGCGGCGTACACGGTCCTCGATGAGCCGGGTGGGGGTGTCGCCGGGTCGGGTGATCCAGTAGTCGCCGCCGTCCAGCAGCCCTTCGACGCTCTCCTGCGGGCCCAGGTGGTACGGGTCGGGTGGAGGCGGCCGGTAGTCGGCGAGGGCGCGGGGGTCAGTGCCGCGCTGCACGAGCCAGTGGCCGGCCCACGCGAACGTGACGGCGCTGATCATCCGGACGTGGCAGCTCTGGGTGGCGGGATCGAGTCGCAGGTGAACGGCGGCGGCGCGGGCACTGCCGGTCATCGCGGAGGGGGCGAGGAGGTCCGCTGCGACGAAGAACTGCTCGGTCCCGTAGCTGTGTTGGTGGAATCCGACGGTCTCGTAGCAGTCGGCCATCAGCCACAGCCAGCGCAGGTGCGCGGCACCCTCCGCGTCATCGGCTGTCCAGCCCTCCAAGGCATCGATCGTCTTCTTCATGAGCCTCCTGAAGGCGGTACGGCACGGAGGTCAGCGACCGAGGCGGGGGGTGGGCGAGGGAACCGGCTCCCGGGCTGCCGCGGAGGTGACCGGTGTCGGCGCGAGTCCGGCGAGTGCGCGGGCGGGAGTGGTCGCGGCGGCGGCACGCACCCGGGTGGTGTCGGGAGCCGGGGCGCCTCCCGCACGGACCGCCTGGGCGGTGTCGGCGAAGCGGCGCCAGGCGTACTCATCGCGTACCGATGCCCAGACGGCGGCCCGGTCGGCCAGCACCGGGGCGAGGGCCGCGACCTCGTCGGCCGGCACGCTGCCGAACGCCAGCAGCCCGCGTTCGGACCACAGGTCCAGGTGCCAGTCCTGGCCGAGCGCGAACGCCTTCACGTGGGCATCCGAGGTGTCGGGCTGGTAGATCCAGTAGCTGCGCTCATCGCTCCAGCCCGGCCCGGCGAACGGCGGCGCCGGCGTAGGCGGCTCCGCCGGGCGGGGGCTGCGGTCGGCGACATCGAACAGGTCGGTCATGTCCCCGCCGCTGAGCGTGTTCTTGACCAGGCGCAGCACGTCGGCGCCGTCCAGGCCCGCGCGCCCGTCGAGCACGCCGATGACGTGTCCGAGCGTTCGCAGGGTTTGGTGGGCGCCGTCGGGGTCGATCAGCTCGGTGGCGGGCCCGTCCTGCTTGAGCGCGAAGGCGACCCGGCCGGCGGCCGACCGAAGCCCCTCCAACTGAGCGGCCCCGGGCCGGTCGGGCAACTTGTGTGCACGGTAGAGGAGTTCGTCGAAGGGCCGCATGTGCTCGCGGACCCGGTCCTGCGCGTACCGGTCAGCGTGCTCCCTGAAGGAGGCGGTCGCGGCGGTGCGGACCTGGCCGTCGCGCTCGCGCAGGGAGGTGAACAGGCCCATCAGGTGGTCCCGGGTGTCGATCTGCTCGCGCAGCACCGACTCGTACGCGACGTTGAGCAGCTCCAGGTCGGAGAGGCCGGCCGTGGGGTCGCCGTATCGCTCGGCCTGCTCGCGCAGGTGGGCGACGCGCTCGGGCGCGGGGGTGTTCCAGATGCTCATGCGTGGACACCTCCTTTCGAGGAGAGGGGTGGTCAGGCGACCGGATCGCCGCTGCGGCAGGAGTACGGGGAGCAGCCGTCGGCCGGCCCGAACTCGGCCTCGTCGGCTGCCTGCTGCTCGTCGAGGGCAAGCTGCTCGCGGCGGGTGAGGCGGTCGATCGGCGCCTGGGACAGCGGCACCCGGGAGCGGTGGAGGTATGCCTGGCCGAGCAGGGGGTTGCCGGACTCGGTGGCGCGGGCGTTGCCGGCCCGGATCAGCGCGTCGAACTCGACGACGTCCGCCCATCCCTCGGGGTCGCCGTCGCGGATCTCCCGCCACTGCTGATTGCCGTGGAACGGGCACCCCAGGCAGCTGCTCTTCGGTGTGCTCTCCAGGCCGTGCTCGGCCAGCAGTGCCAGGCAGTCGCCACGCAGGGCGGCGTCGTTCAGAGGATCTGTCCGGGTTGATGCCGATTCAGATGGCTGGGGTGGCTCATGAGTCAACCCAGCCACTCGAACAGAGGCCAACCCAGGGAAGCTATTGAACGCGTTCAAATATGCTGCGAGGATGATGCTCCTGTTGGAGCTGCCGAAGGGGTGGAGCGGCCATGGGTGCCGTGCTGAGA
>NZ_JBHUSG010000077.1:0-25739 GCF_042673745.1 Kitasatospora sp. NPDC057015 | reverse complement strand
CGTCAGACAGCGCGATCGACACAGCGGAGGGCCCAGGATGCGACACCATAAAAGGGTATCAACTTACCCTCGTGATTTGTGGCGCGTCACACTAGCGTTGCTTGTGGGGTGGGATCGTTGGCGCGGGAGGTCGGAATGCGGCAGTACCGGTGGGTCCTGGAGGTACAGGACGACGACGGCCACTGGTCCCGGCTGGACGGTGCTCCCCTGGAGAATCCGCTGGAGTACGACGGGCCGCCCCAGCGGGCGGCCAACCACCTGCGGGACGTGTTCGTGCGTTCACTCTCCCGGCCTGCTCCGGGCCCTCGGGCGGTCAGGATCCGGATCTGGGAAGGGGCCGATGCTGTGGGCGAGCCCGCCGCCGAGACCGAGTGGTCACGCGAGTGACCCACCCGGCCATACGTCAGGCCCGCTCTCGCGCGAGGAGACCGACGCTGTAGCCGTCGTCGTCCACGACCGGCCAGGCCTCCAAGCCGCGGATCCGCATGGCGGCCTGGGCCGTGCCGGCCGGCATGGACGTGTGCGCGAACGGGCCGCGGTCGTGGACGATGTCGTCCACGGAGGTACCGCCTGCGTAGCCCGCCCGGCGGTAGGGGCCGAGCTGTGCACTGGTCAGCAGGCCCGTGCATCGGCCGTCGTGTCCGCGGACCAGCATGTGGCCCACGTGGGCGCTGCGGAGGATGTCGATCGCGGTGTCGACGAGGACGTCGTCACTGATCTGCAGGTCCGGCAGGCTCATGCGGTCCTGGACCGTGTCCCGGTCGTCAATCGCGGCGACCGGGACGATGCCGCGGACCAGCACATCGTGCACCGTGTTGACGGATCCGTCCGGGAGCGGCTGGTAGGTGGTCATCAGTCCGTTCCTCGCACGATGTGCTCCGTCGGCCGGGTTGCCAGCAGGTCGCTGGCGGTGAGGGTGTTCGCGGGGTCGGCTGCGGCTGCCATCAGGTTGGCGGCCTCGGTTGGGCCGGTGTGCGGGGGGACCACCAGCAGGTCGAGGCGACCCGGTGCGTAGGAGCGAACCATGATCTCGTTGGGATCCTGTTCCTGCTGGAACCAGCCGGCATGGACGACGTGTCCGGCGACCGGGATCCGCGGGGGAATGCTGGGCCAGTGCGCGGGATTCAGGGTGACGCGGGTGACCCGGCCCCAACGGTTGTCCAGTTCCTCCGCCAGGGAGGGGAGTTCGGCGAGAAGGTCGTGGGACCGGGGCCACCAGGCGCCGTCGAGCCGGCCTGCGGTGGCGTCGTCCGGTGTGAGCGACAGGCGCAGTGGTGCTGGTGGTGTCCGTGGCATGGTCGTCTCACGGTCGAGGGTCACGTTCATGTCCCGGACCTGTCCCCGGGTCCATTCACATGGGCCCGGCCTTGTCGGTCTCCGGAGACGAAGCCGGTTCGGGGACCGGCCTGCGATGTGCCTTCGGTAGCTTCCAGGCTACTCCGGTGCGGCGCCCGACCCGTCACGGTCGCGGGGCAGGACCGCAGGACCCCCGCCGGTGGGAGCGGGCCGGGCGACGCGTCGTGCGACGGCCCCCGCGACCTGGCGAGGTGGGCGTTGCGACGCCGGTCCGACCGTAGCTCGGCCGTCCGGTCTCGGGGCGCGCGATTTGCCTGCCACCTGCGTGTTGGCCGAGGGGCACCGGCTGGGGGTGTGGTGGAGTGGGTGACTGTGGCAGAGGGTACCGATGGGGTGGTGGTGGACCGGTCGGAGGGGTTCGGTGAGCGGCTGCTCGGGGTGTTGCTGGACCGGGCGCACGAGATGCCGCCGCAGCTGCTCGCCCCGCTGATTGCCGAGGAGGTCGCCATCGTCGGGGGCCGGGAGGTCGCGGTCCTGCTGCAGGACTACGAGCAGCTGATGCTGGTCCCGCTGCCCGGGCGACGCCTGACGGTGGGGGAGCCCCAGCCCATCGACGCTTCCCCCGCCGGCGAGGCGTTCCTGCGCGTGGCGGCGGTCGAGGTGGCGCAGCCCGACGGGGTGCGGATGTACCTTCCGCTGTTGGACGGCAGTGACCAGGTGGGGGTTCTGGCCCTGACGCTGGATGCCGTGGACGACGACGACCGGCGGCTGCTGCTGCGGCTGGCCGGGCTGGTGGCCGACATCCTGGTCACCAAGAACGGGTACACCGACGAGTTCTTCAGGGCGCGTCGCCTCTCGCCGATGACGACCGCCGCGGAGATCCAGTGGTCGTTGCTGCCGCCGTTGACGGTGTCCACCCCGCAGGTCGAGGTCGCCGGGATCCTGGAGCCCGCCTACCAGGTGGCCGGCGACAGTTTCGACTACGCGCTGAACGGCGACGTCCTTCATGTGGCCGTGATCGACGCGATGGGCCACGGGCTGGACGCGGCGGTGATGGCGACGGTCGCCATCGGCGCCTACCGGCACTCCCGACGCTCCGACATCGGGCTCGCGGAGACGTATGCCTTCATGGACGCGGCCATCGCCGAGCAGTTCGGGCCCGAGCACTTCGTCACCGCGCACATGATGCAGCTGAACATCACCTCGGGGCACCTGCGGTGGGTCAACGCCGGCCATCCTGCGCCGCTGCTGATCCGCGACCATGACGTCGTCCAGCAGCTGAAGGGCCCCACGACCCTGCCGGTCGGCTTCGGCGGGGAGCAGCCGAGGATCAGCGAACAGCAGCTTCACCGCGGTGACCGGGTGCTCCTCTTCACCGACGGTCTTGTTGAGGAACACCTGGCCGGCGGCGAGCAGTTCGGCGAGGAACAGCTGATCGACATCGTCACCCGGGTCGGGCGCGCCGAGGTCGGCCTGCGGTCGACCGTGCGGGAACTGTCCCACACCCTGAAGCGGGAGCGCGGCGGCGCCGCCAGCGACGACGCGACGCTCTTCCTGGTCGAATGGCGCGGCGGCAGCGCCGACCACCTCGCCACGGCCTCCTGGGACGACGACCGAACCACCCCTCCCGGAGCAGCGGGCAGTACCCCGCACCAGGCCCCCACCAACTGACCCCGAAACAGCCCAGGGCCGCGCTGTCGCCCGGGCAGCGACGGTCGCTGCCTGGATGCGTCTGCCTCGGCCGCACGCGGCCTGGCCACGCGCCTGGCGGGCTCCCTTGCTGCTTTCCAGGCGGAGATGCTCGGGCGGATGGGCGCCGGCGTGTGCATCGGACGGGCCGGCGTACGGCGGCTCGGCGGTACGGTGGACAGGGAGCAGGTCCGCGTCTTCAGGAGCCATTCGCCGCGGACCGTGGAACCGGTCCCCCAGGGTGTTGTCCGATCCCCTGGCCGATTCCCGGCGGAGACTTCTCGCGGCGTCCCCGGGGACCGGGCCGCGCCATGTCATCGACGGCACTCGGCGCGATGACCGCCAGCGACCACCCGTCCGGCGGCCTGACCGCGCAGAGTGGCATTGCCGATGCCTAGCGTGATGCCATGAACAAGAACAAGACCAAGAACAAGCCCGCCCAGACGATCGTCGTGACCGAGGACCACGCGGACCCGGCCCGCCTGGTGGCGGAGCTCAAGCCGTCCGACGGTTCCCCCAAGTCCCGCCGGCCCGTCCACGCCCAGGACGAGGTGCTCCGGTTCGCCCGCGAGCACGCAGTCGACGAGAAGACGATCGACTGGAACAACCTCCAGGACCGCCTGCCCGCCCGCAAGGCCAAGGCGGCGGCCACCCAGCGGTAGCACCGCGCCGCGCCGCGGCTCCCAAGTCGGACCACCGGGAGCCGCGGCACGCCTCTGCCCGCGCCTGGGCTCCGCCTTGGAGGCAACGCCAACTGACCGCAGCCCTGCTCGCGGTCCTCGGTAAGGCCGGCCTCACGCCTGCGAACAGCCATCCGCCTGTCACCACGCCCGGCCACCGCCCCCGAGGACGGGCAGCCGAGAGAGGCAGTCCCGTGGACTTCCTGCACTTCCTCGACCTGGTGGCCGCCGACGTGGACGGCCCCAAGCCCAGTACCTCACCGCCGCCGGCCGCGCGATCGGCGACCTCGTCAAGGCCACCCGCGACACCCTCATCGGCCTGCGCCGCGCCCACGCCGAACTCACACAGCCGCCGATCCGCACTCCTACGCTGACCCGATGAACAGCGACAACACCGGCGCCACCGCCGACCTCGCGGACGCCCTGGACGACTTCACCGAGCGAACCGCCACCCCCAACGCCACCCGCAACATCCAGCTGACCGTCGCCGGCCCGCACGACCCCCAGCAGCGCACCACCCAGACGACGGCCCACGTCGCCGACCGGATCACCGCACTGCTGCGCGCCGAGCTCGACAAGCTCGACCAGGACCCGCGCCCCGACCACGACGACAGCGACGACCAGGGCTACGACCTCGGCGACACCAGCGAGTGGCTGGGCTGACCCGAACCGCTCAGCGCGCCGACCAGACCGGACACCCCGGGGCATGCCGCGTCCACACGATCACGCCACCGCCCTCGCGCCCCTCACGGCTGCGCACGGCCGCACAGCAGCCCACAGCAGCCGCCGGGACACCCTCCCAGCCCTCCCCGGTCCCAACAGTGCCGCGGTGGTGCGGGCGCTGGCGGAGGGCTGCTGGGCGGCGACCGATACGGCGCTGTTCCACGCCAGCGGGCCGACGCCGGAGCCGGCGGATGCGGGGTAGGGGCCGGCAGGGCGCGACAAGGCCCGCGCCGACGGGTGCCCCGTGCAGGCCGACGGGTGGCCTTGCGGCTGTTCGGCCTGCCGGCGCGGGCGGCGTTTGGGCGTTGGCTCCGACGGTGCGGAGGCAGTCGTAAGCTGGAAGGTCACCCGGTCGGAGCTGATTGCCAGGGGGTGTTGTCCATGGTTCGTTCCCGTGACCTGCAGACGCTCATCGACACTGTGGAGCCGGTGGCCGGCGGGATGCCGGTGGTCTCGGAGCCGGCGGCCCGCAGGGTGCTGTCGGTGGTGGCCTGCCATGCCCGCGACGCGGAGGACTGCCGGCTGCTCCTGCGGGCCCTGGGACTGATACCCGACGAGGAGGTGGGCCCGGTGGGTGAGGAGGCGGCGAGCCGCTGCTGCGTGGGGTGCGGTCGCCCCTTCGACCATCCCGGTGTCCGGCGCCGGGACCGGTTCTGCTCCGCCCGCTGCTACCGCACCGCCACCCCGACGGCCGGGTGACACCGCAAAACGGGGCGACCGTCGGGCCGTCCCGCACGGAGTGCCGTGCGGTGGGGGCCTGGCGTCGGGTGCCTCCCGGGCACTATGGCTGCGGTGAGTGCATGTCCAGGGATCGTCCGGCCGGGGGCCGGGTCGGTACGCGGGCGGCGGCCGAGGTCGAGGCGGCGATCGCCCGGCTGTCCAGCAGCCCGCAGCCGCTTCCTGTGCCCCTTCGGGGTGCACTTGCTGCCTATGAGTGGGTGGCTGGCCGGCGGCTGTTCGCGCCGGTCAGCGGGGCGCAGTTGCTGGATGAGGTGCCGACCGGGGCCCAGCTCGCCGGCGAGGAGCGGGCTGCTTTGAGGCGGGTGCATGATCGGGTGGGTATCAATCTGATGGAGCGGGACTTCGCGCTGGGAGCGCTCCGGGCGCTGGCCTGGCTGCTCGGATACACCGGCGATCGGCCCTGAGACAACCCCTGGCACCACCACTGGACGAGCACACGGACGACCACCGATGGACGACGACGGACACCGCCGAAGCGTACGGTCGGGGCCAGCAAGGGCTGGGAAGGTTCCGGTCGGGCCCGGCCGGGGCGGGTTGGGGGTGGCGGGGGCGCTACCGGGCCCGCTCCCCCGGGCAGACCTCGGCCAGCAGTTCCAGCAGGTAGTCCGTCACCAGTCCCGAATCCCCGGCCAGTACCCAGGCGTAGACGGCGGTGTGAGCCTGCGCGTCGATCCTTTGCAGGATGTAGGCGTCCACCAGGCCGTCGGCGCCCTCACGTCTACGGGCCAGGACCTGCAGGGGCCGGCCTTCCTCCTCGGCCAGGGCCTCGACGTCCTCGGTGTCCGGGCAGTTGCGGAGCTGGTACACCCACTGCGTTTGCATGCTGACCATTCTTCTCCTTCCTGTTCCGGCGTAGTCGTTCTGCCGTTGCGGCCGCGCTGCCGGTGCCCTGCGCCCGGCGGCCGGTAGCGTAGGCAGCACGCGCCCGCCGGCACCCGAGACACGCACACCTTGGGCCATCACCCGGCGGGCGCCACCACGCCCGCAAGCGCTCGCGGGGCGGCTTCCGGTGTGGGGCGGCAAGGCCCCGTGTGGGCCCGGCCGCCGGGGGATCCTGCGGCCTGGGGCGTCCGGGCCCGGCCGCCCCACGCCCGCTGCCGGCCCCAGACAGCCCTGCGAGCATGCCGCCGCCACCGCCCGCCCACAGAGCTGAGCCATCCGGCCACCTCTCCCGAGGGACGATCGCGCCACGGACGACAGCCCAGCCCCAGTGATGCGGCCCCGGGTGCAGCCGACGACACCGAATCCGGCGACGGGATGGACCCACCACTCAGTGCGCCGACCAGGCCGGGCACACATCCGCCTGAACTGTGACGCCGCCGTCCGCGCCACCTGACACCCGGTACGTCGTGGCGGCGGGGTTGTGCCCGTGCCGGCTACCGGGAGCCCGGCTGTTGGCTGCGGCTGTGGCGGGGGTCGAGTGCGTCGCGCAGGGCGCGCAGCTCGGCTATGGCGGCCTGTAGCAGGCGCAGGCCCCGCTGGTCCTGGTCCTGGTCCTGGTCCTGGTCGTGAACGGCTTCGGCGATGGCGGCCAGCAGCGACGCCTGCGTGCGCGGCGCGGGTGCGTGCACCGCGGGTTCGGCCTGTCGCCCTTCCATCCGTCGCCTCTCCTTCGTGGTGCCGCTCATCGTTTCGGGCCGCAAGGTGCGTGGCCCGTCCCATCGCGGGGCGAAGACTATCTTCCCGTGGGACACCGGAAAATCTATGCTGGCCGGAGTAGACATTACCCGGTGTCGTGATTAGTGTTTCTCTCGTAGCAAGCAGTCGAGCGGTACTCGCCAGACACGAACTGGCGGGCAGCAGGACAGAAGTGCGCAGGTCGGCACGGTGGTGGGGTTCTGAAGCCAGGGTTGGTGCAGTTCGGCGACAGGGCCGGCGGCCGGGCCGGGCGGCCCGCAGGTATCAGGGGCCGCCACCCAGCGGTACCGCAGTAGGTGCAGTACCCGGTAGGTCGAAGTTGAGGTTGGCATTATCGGCAGTCGCAGTACGCGGTATCCCGGTGAAGGCGCCCCGGCTGCGGGCGCGCGTGCTGGGAGGTCCGGGCAGTGGGGTTCCAAGCCAGGGAAAGTGCAGGACGGGCGACGGGGCTGGCTGCCGGACACGGTGACCTTTCGAGGCCACCACAGCAGTACCAGGCAGTTCGCGGTACAGCGGTACCGAGCAGTACCCGTGTTGAGAAGAACCAGCAGTACCAGGCAGTTCGCGGTACCAGTCCATTACGCACGCAGAGGATGAACGGAGGGGACAGAGCGCCATCAGGATCGCCCGGCCCGTGAGGCACGTTTGTCCGGGCGGAAACCGCAGACCCCCCAGTTACGAAGGACGGTGGTTTCCGGTCACGCATACGCGATCCCCGCACACCCCCTCCCCCGGGGCAGTGCGGAACTAAAGAAAGCCGGCCCGAGGCCGGCAGATGGTGATGTATCCCTTCGGGGCCCCGGAGCCGCAACGGCACCGGGGCCCCTCCACGCGTCCCCGACCCCTACACAGAAGAGGTGCAGTGACCACGGCAACCATCCGACCCCACAACCCCAGCCCCAACCCCGGCTCCAATTCCGGCTCCGACTCCTTCGACGACGACGACTACCCCGCCTACACCATGGGCCGCGCCGCCGAGATGACCGGCACCACCGCCGGCTTCCTGCGCGCCCTCGGCGAACACGGCCTCATCACCCCACTGCGCTCGGAGGGCGGCCACCGCCGCTTCTCCCGCTACCAACTGCGGATCGCTATGCGCGCCCGCGACCTCGTCGACCAGGGCACCGCCATCGACGCCGCCTGCCGCATCGTCATCCTCGAAGACCAACTCGAAGAAGCCCTGCGCATCAACGAACAACTACGCCGGTCTCAGCCCGGCCAGGAACCCGCAGCCGACACCTGACCCAGCCGCCCGGCGATACCGTTCCGTGGTCCCGCCGGGCCTCCGGTCGCTACGGTGGGAGTCAGCCCCGGCCGGCGGGCCGTCAGGTCACTCTCCCGCTTCACGGGCGCACCCCGGCCGCCAAGACCCGAGGACGCAAGGAGTACCCGGTGGCCGCTTCGGCAGAGTTCGACCCGCCCGACCTCGACGTCCGTCTTCGGCCGGGAGGGGACGACCTCGTGCTGGACGTGGTGGGCGACCTCGACCAGGACACCGGCCCGCTGCTGCACGCCACCGTGGCCAGGGCCCTGACCGGGCCTGCCATCCCGGGGGAACTGGTGATGGACCTGTCCCGGCTCAGGTTCTGCGACTCCGGCGGCCTCAACGCCCTCATCCGGGCCCACCGCAACGCCCGCGAAGCCGGCACGGAACTGCACCTGCTGAACCCGACCGCGCCCGTCGCGTTCCTGCTGCGCCGCACGGGCGTGGCCCGTGTGCTGCGCGTGAGCCCGGACCCTGCCGCGACCACCTCGGAGGCGGACGCCCCGTACGGGTGAGGCTGCACCGGCCCGCCGTACTCACCGCCCCAGGGCAGCCTACGGAGGTGATACTCATCGTATTGTTTGACCTCAGTGGGCTTCGGGGCAGTCCGCTGCAACCCAAGTAGCGGTGATGTCGTTGCACGTGACGATGACCGACCCGGGCCTGAAGGCCATCTCATGGGTGCAGCCCTGGTCGTGCGGAAGGACCTCGTCCAGGTTCAGCGTGCCGAGGTCGTCCCAAGTCGAGGGCTTGTTCGGAGTCCTGATCTGGACGGCCGTCACTCCCGCATACGAGATGACCAGGTCCTCGTCGTGCTTCCAGCAGTTGTGACGGAGGCGGAGGCCGAGGGCTTGCCCCTCGTGGAGGAAGGTCACCTGGTGGAGCGTCAGGTCCTTCACGCAGCGCCGCCCGGCGAACTGGTAGTGGCTCGGGTCGGTGGCGAAGGCCCTGGCGCCTGATGGCAGGCCGGTGCTCAGCGTAGGCAGAAGCTCAAGGTAGGGGCCAGGGTCGAGGACCCCGGCCAGTTCGCCGACTCGGGCATCGAGATCGACATACTTCATTGTTCACCTCCTGCGATGCTCCAGCGGCCAGCCCTTGGGCCGGCCCAGGGTGACATGCCGGCCGATAGCGCCGCTCGGGCATTTTCACCGTTCGTAGGACGTCAGAGCGGAGCCGGCCGATGGGCGAATTGATGCCGATCTCTCCTGTACCTCCCTGGCCGCGGTTTCGCTGGGAGTCTCACCGGGATGGAGCTGGCCGCCTGGAATCTCCCAGCCCAGCTTGTACGTGGGCCTCACCAGGAGCACGCGGTCGGCTTCGTCGAAGAACAGCACACCGGCGGCGGTGCGGGGCCGGGCAACGGCCTGGAGTGCAGCAGAGTCGCTCACGGCAACGACTGTAATCGCCCGTTCCGCTGGACCTACGCGGCCACCCCGCTCAAGGCCATCCCGCTCAAGGAGGCGGGCCGACCCGTGTCACCAACCCTCCGTAGTCAGTACGACCAGCGCTGCGGAGCGGTACGAGGAGGAGCGCACCGGCGCAGGCGCAAACCCCAGATTTCTGGGGTACCGGAGGGCGGCGCACCGCCGAAGACTGTGGGTATGGACACCATTGAGCAGAGCCGAATCGAAGAGAACCGGGAGATCGTGCGCGCCTTCATCGACGCGCTGTTCACCCAGGGCGACCTTGCAGCGGTCGACGAGTACCTCGCCGAGGACTTCCTCAACCACGACCCGCCGTTCGACGTCGACACCGGCCGCGAGGGCATGCGCCGGGCCGCTGCCGTGTTCCGCGACGCGTTCCCCGACTGGCAGGCCACGCCCGATCTCCTCATCGCGGAGAATGACCTGGTCGCGGAACACTTCAGCGCCACCGGTACCCAGCGCGGCGAACTACTCGGCGCGCCGCCCACCGGCCGCACCGTCACGCTGCGCGGGATCAACATCTTCCGGATCCGGGACGGCCGCATCGTCGAACGCTGGGGCCGACTCGACGAGCTGGGCTTCCTCCGCCAACTCGGACTCGCCCCGGACCAGGAGTAGCGTCGTGTTCGTGGCAAGCACGGCAGTGGAACGCCGGGTCGCCGACATCGAGCAGCGATGCCGAGGCGGGCTGGACGCCGCCGCCCTGCGTACCGAGGCGCTGAGCCGCCTGCGCCGGGTGGTACCGGCGGACGCGGTCTTCTTCGCCACTGTCGACCCGGTGACGCTGCTGTTCACCTCGGTGGCCGCCGACGACCCGCTGGGCTCCGCGACCGAGCCCTTCCTCGACAACGAGTTCGGACGTGCGGACGTCAACAAGTTCTCCGCGCTCGCTCGGGCGGCGGATCCGGTCGCCTCGCTGGACCAGGCCACCCGGGGGGACCGGTCGGGCAGCGCCCGCTACCGGGAGATCATGGCCCCACTCGGCCTCGGCGACGAGCTGCGCGCCGCGCTGGTCACCGGGCACCACTGCTGGGGTGTGCTGTGCCTGCACCGGGAGGACTCTCCCGCCGGCTTCACCGCCGAGGAGCTCGCCATCGTCCGGCGCATCGCCCCGCACCTGGCGGCCGGACTACGCCAGGCCGTGACCGCCGCGCCTGCCTCGGACACCGCCGCCCGTCCGGCCGGCGTGGGTCTGATCCTGCTCGACGCCGACCTCGGACTCGTCTCCATGAGCCCCGAGGCCGAACCATGGCTCGCCGACCTCCCCGACAGCGACCAGCCGCGTACCGGCCCGCTCCCGGTCACCGTCCACGCGGTGGCGGCCGGCCCGGTGCCCTCGACCGTCCGCATCCGCGGCCGCTCCGGGCAGTGGATGGCCCTGCACACCACGCGGGTGGGCCCGCAGATCGGCGTGGTGGTGGAACCGGCACGACCGGCGGAGCTCGGTGCCGTGCTGCTCAGTGCCCACGGGCTCACCGACGCACAGACCCGGGTCGCGGCCCTGGTCGTCCGGGGACGCTCCACCCGCGAACTGGTCGAGGAGCTCCACATTTCCGCCAACACCGTCCAGGAGCACCTGAGCGCCGTCTTCGACAAGTTCGGCGTCCGCAGCCGGCGCGAGCTCGTCGCCGCGGTGTTCGCAGACCTGGCCGGGTTTCAGTAGGCGGGGCTGCCGCCTCCACGAACCTCACGGCTCAGAACAACAACGAAGGCTGCTGGAGGTCAGCGGTGGGAGACGATCACCTTGTCCAGGTCGTAGCCGAGCAGGGCCGGAATGCGGACGTCGAAGTCGATGAGAGCAATGCTCAAGACCTGTGGATCGGTTCCGGGAAGGCTGCGGAGGGCGTACCTTCCCGAATGATCCTGTGATGGTCACCGAGTAGGCCCGCGTTCGCAGCGCGGGTCGGGAAGGCACGCCCGTGCTCAGCGTAGTCACCGACGACGGCTCCACACAGTCCGGCTCCCTGATCGACGAGATTGTGCGCGAGGGCGCCCGCCGGATGCTGGCCGCCGCACTGGAAGCGGAAGTCAACCAGTACATAGCCGAGTTGGCAGCCGAGACCGACGGGGCCGGCCGGCGTCTGGTGGTCCGCAACGGCCACCACCGGCCCCGGACCGTGGGAACCGCGGCCGGTCCCGTCGAGGTCAGGGCCCCGCGCGTTAACGACCGCCGCGTTGATGAAGAGACCGGCGAACGCAAGAAGTTCTCCTCGAAGATCCTTCCGCCGTGGTGCCGCAAGTCGCCGAAGACCTCCGAGGTGCTGCCGCTGCTCTACCTGCACGGCCTGTCGTCCGGGGACTTCTTGCCCGCGCTGGAGCAGTTCCTCGGCGGCGCGGCCGGACTGTCGCCGGCCACGGTGACCCGGCTGACCAAGCAGTGGGGCGAAGACCACGCCGCCTTCCAGGAGCGGGACCTGTCGGACCGGGACTTCGTCTACGTATGGGCCGACGGGGTGCACCCCAAGGTCCGGCTCGGCCAGGCCCACTCGTGCGTGCTGGTCCTGCTCGGGGTGCGACTGGACGGCACCAAGGAGCTGATCGCCCTGGCGGAGCGACTGCGGGAGTCCACCGAGTCGTGGGCCGACCTGCTGCGCGACTGCCGCCGACGCGGCATGCGCGACCCCGAACTGGTCGTCGGCGACGGCGCGATGGGCCTGTGGAAGGCACTCGCCGAGGTCTTCCCCGGCGCCCGCCACCAACGGTGCTGGGTTCACAAAGCCCGCAACGTCTCGAACGCCCTGCCGAAGTCAGCACAGCCGGGCGCAACTAAGGCGATGCAGGAGATCTACAACGCCGAGGACCGCAAACACGCTGAGCAGGCGATCGAGGCATTCGCCAAGACCTACGGAGCGAAGTTCCCCAAGGCCGTCGCGAAGACAACCGACGACCAGGAAGAGCTGCTGGCGTTCTACGACTTCCCGGCCGAGCACTGGATCCATCTGCGGACCACGAACCCGATCGAGTCGACCTTCTCCACCGTCAAGCTCCGCACGAAGGTCACCCGCGGCGCCGGCAGCCCAGCCGCCGCCCTCGCGATGGTGTTCAAGCTCGTCGAGTCCGCCCAGGCCCGCTGGCGCGCGATCACCGGAGCCCACCTGGTATCCCTCGTCCGGGCGGGTGCCACGTTCGAGAACGGCGTGCTGGTCGAGCGACAGGAGAAGGCTGCATGAATCAGCACGACACCTCGCAGCAGGAGGAGCCAACCGAGCACCTCCGCTTCCGGGACTACCTGAGCGAGCTTGAACAGGCCACCGAGGCCGACGAGGTCGACCTGGTCAGCGAAGTCCTCACCGACCCGGACCAGACGATGGCCCAGTCCGCCGTCGTGCGGCACCTGGACCGCCGAGCTGCCGACCTCCACTACGGGCCCGCCTACGAACCGTGGGCCGAGAAGATGACCCGGGCCACGACGCGCTATCCGTTCCTGACCCGGCGCCTGCGCGAATGGTCACTCTTCCGAGCCGTCACACTGCGGCAACCGTGGCGTCCGGACGCTCTGCTCGACTCATCCGACTGGCTCCAACTCAAGACGGCCGAAGCGTCGAACGCCGCCGCCCTCGAGATCCTCGCCGACAGCGGTCGCACCAAGCGGATCCGCAACACCGCTCGGATCAACCTGAAGCAGCAGAGCCGACGCTGATCGTCCTCAACTCATCTACAGATCTTGACTATTGCTCAGTCGATGACGGCAATGTCGGCAGGCGCGGAGTGCCCATGAGGGCAGGGGTCAGTCAACCTCCGCCCCGGTGATCAGCGCGTCGAGCACCGTACGCAACTCGGCCACTTCGGCGTGGGTGGGATCAACCGGTTCGTGGGACACGAGCGCAGCGGGGTTCACCACAGCGGTGCCACCCTCAGGGCCAGGTGCAGCGGTGACGCGGGCAAGGAGCGCGCCGTTGTCGGGCGGGGGTGTGCCGAGGCGACCGCTGAGCTTCCGCAGTGCGGCCGCGAGCGAGGGTTGCGGGAAGGAGACGTCCGCGGGGAGCAGCCCGGCCTGCTGGCTGTGGTCGTCGCCGCGGAAGTCCAGGGTCCAGTTCTCCCAGCCCGGCAATGGCCAGTCGTGGATGCCGGCCACGGTCTGCACTGCCCAGAGCGAGACAGAGCGGGCCTGCGGGTCGAAGTGGACGCCGCCGTACGGCATGTCTGTGGGCGGTGGGGTGGCCGCGGAGGCAGCGAGTAGGTCGATCAGGCCGGGGCCGTCGGAGACGTGCTCGATGGGCTCCCGACTGCTGCCCCACGCGCGAACGCTTCCGTCGGGCAGACGCAGGGAGACGACGGAGCTGGGCTCGGTGTTGTCGGTCTCCGCGAACCAGGATGGCTCGAAGGTCTCGAACCAGCCCGGCGGACGGGTCAGGTCCCTGCCGAGGCCGAGGTGGTGAGTCAGATCCCCCATGCCGTCGTGTGCGAAGCGCACGTCCCAACCGGGCCACGTCCGGGCCAGTACGGCGCGGGAGGCGAGGTGGTCGGCCCAGCTGTCCGCGAAGGCGAACCAGAGCAGGATCCGGCGGTCCTGGTCGACGAGTGCGGCGCCCTCGCACCACACGTCGTCGAGCCATTCCCCGGTCTCCCGGTTGGCGCGGAAGCAGCGTGTCGCCGCGGCCGGACCGGGCAGCAGATCGTCAACCACCCGGTTGGCGGCCCAGTGCGAGTAGTACCGCTGCCAGGTGCCGTTCTCGACCACCACGTACTGCGCTCGTGCTCCCATGATCGGTGAGGTTAGCGGCGCTGGACGACGGGCGACGAACACTTTTCAGGCGACGGTCTCGGCCGGTCTGCGGCGTCTCGGTGAGCGCCTCGATGATGACCTCCCGGCCGGTAGGGCCGACTGTGTGAGATCAAGCGCTGAATTCGAATCAACCAGAGTTCTTGACTAGGGCTCTCGTCGTTTCAGTTCGGGACGGGGGGCAGGGATCATGCGCCTCCGTGCTGGCAGTAGCTCGCGCGTGGTGCCTTCGCCTCCTGGTAGAGCTTGGCCAGCGGCCGGCAGGTCCCGCAGGCGCCCGACAGCGCAGCCGGAGCACCCACCGGTGCGAAGCACGAGGGAGTCGGCGATACCACCAAGGTGGTGAAGCCCTTCGACCCCTTCGACCCCTTCGGCGGCGAGGTCGATCTGGGAGACGCGGCAGACCTTGCAGATCGATGCCTTGCCGTCCGGATCGACGTGGAAAATTGCGTGGCCCGCGTGGCCGCCTGTGAATGCCTTCCGCTTGCGCAGGTGGTCAACGGACTGCGCAGGCAGGATTTCTGCGCCGCCGTAGATCGTTGGAGACATGTTCAGCACTCCACCCCGAAACTGGGTGGCTGCCGTCCAGGCGAAGCGCGCCGGTCACGGGGATCTCCACGGCTGCCAACGAGCCCATGCGGTCACCAGATGACGCGGGATGAAGTGGTGGTGGATCTGCTCTGAAAGTGAGCTCCTCCGCGGGATCATCGGCCACAACGCTTTCGTTCTGCGGACCGTTTCCCAGCAGGGCATGGGGCTCCGCCGCTCTTCGCGCCACCCGGCTCTCCAGGCCGTACAGCGCACCCGAGACCTGCTGGAAGCAGACGACGGCGATGACAGGCCGGCCGTACTGGGACCACCCCTGGGGGCCGGCACGCGCCACGGTCAATTCTCGTAGCGCCAAGGTGTTCTCTCGGCTCGATGACTGGAAGGGCGCCGCCGAGAACTTCGCAGCGGCCGACACCACCCGTCCGGCCACAACATGTGCGCGCACCTTCGTCCTGGCCCTGGTGACACAGGCCCAGCAGGCTGATCGCCGACGGCGGTATCGAGCAGGCATGCGGGACCTGGAGCTGCGCGCTTGATGCCATGGCCGAAGCGCAATCCGTCCGTACCCGCCGAGCGTCCTGGAGATACGCGAAAGCCTCTCGCAGTTCAGGAGCCGCGGCGTTGCGACTGCGCTCGACGAGCGCGCAGTTGGTTTCCTGGTCTGAAGGGACCGTTACGAAGGTTGTTGGCAGCCCTGGCCGACCCGCTGCTACGCCCGCTGCCAAAGAGCGGGGCAGCGGGCGACGGTGATGGCGCACGGCACCGTTATGACCGTCACCGACGAACGGCTCCTGAGACACGCGAGCCTCGGCATCAGGAAGCAATCCGGCACCAACACCTCGGCGACGATGCCGTGTCGGGCCGGGAATGGGGCGGCAGCCGGAGCTGCACAGCCCTGGCGACCGCAGCAGCACTAGGCCGTGGCAAGCCTCACACTCCACCTGGGTCCCCAAGCAACGGCTCCGTGCGGAGCGGAACACGGGACCGGCTACGAGTTCCCGAACCCCTGCACTCGTGCCGCGACTCGGGCTCCTCACTCGCTCCGTCTGAGCCCGCCGACGGGATGGCCGCTGCCGGGCGCATTCGCAAGCGCGGGGTGGATCAGCACCGCCGGCCCGGGCGACGCCGAGTCCGCGTGGATGTTGCGGGGGGGGCTGCCTCAGGCGTTGACATTGTCGAGGGGCCAGCGCGGCGCCGGGGATGGAAACAGCGCCCCGTCATCGGGTTGCGCGCCATCGGCCTGAGCCTTCGTCGTGGGACGCGCGCCGGCCCGGCTAGGGGTGCGGGTCTGCCCTGCGGGATGGGCGAGCAGGCGCCGGATGTCAGTTCGTTCCAGTCCGAGGCGGGTGCTGATCTCGTGCTCGCGGGCGCCAAGTTCGCGCATCCGGGAGACGATCTGGGCCTGGCGGTCCCGTACCCGTTGCCGGGCGGCTTGCGCTTCGGCGTTGAGCTGGTCGATGCGGGCGGAGATCTCGGCCAGTTCCTGGTCCGTCTCCTCCTGCACGATGAGGAATTGCTCGGCGCTGTCGAGGAGCTGCTGTTGCCGTTCGGCGAATTCCGCTGCGAGCAGGCGCGCCTGCTTGCGGGCTTCGACCATCGTGACTGCCTTGCGCGGCTTGTTCCGTGCCATGGTGCGTCCCTTCGTCGTCCGTGCCGGGTCACCGTGCCCGGCTGTTCCTCCGAGTGGACGGTTCGCGCAGGGCACGGGGGTAGCGGATCGAGGGCGCTGTCCCGCAGGGCGGGAAGTTCCCTCCTGGTGTGCCGCCAGGCGGGAACTGCATTCAACACCTCTGGCATCCACGGCCGGTGACGGCGGATGTTGGCTGTGTGCTCAGTGTCCAGAAGATGAGTCCGGGGGACGGCTACCGCTACTTCGAGCGGCAGATCACGTCCGGCGATCAGACGCGTCCTCATGGCTGCGCGATGAGCGATCTGCAGCAGCGCGCCGGGCTTCCGCCGGGCGTGTGGGTGGGACGGGCCTCGGCGCTCCTCGGTGTGAACGGGGAGGTGACCGAAGCGCAGTTGCGGGCGCTGTTCGGGGAGGGGCTGCATCCGCGGGCGGAGGAGATCACGGCCGAGGCGCTTCGGGCGGGTGCCCGGGCGAAGGCTGCTGTGGCGGCCGCGAAGTTGGGTACGGCGTTCTACCGGTTCGGGCTCGACTCATCCCCTGCGGGGGCGCTCGCCGGTGGCGAACCCGTTCCCGGGGAGGGCCGTGGTGGCCGTTCTGACGGGGCTGGGCATCGTGGGCGGGTCGCACCTGCGCGGCAGTCCACGGCGGCCTTCCATGCGGTCCTGCAGCCTCCTCCGAGCATTACGTTGCTGTGGGCGCTGGGCGAGGACGGGGTCCGGCAGGTCGTCGAGGACGCCCATGACGCGGCGGTGGCGGTGACGGTCCGGTGGATCGAGGATCATGCGCTGGCGACGCGCCGGGGTCATAACGGTCTGGTGCAGGAGCGGGTGACGACGGGTCTGGTCGGTGCGCAGTTTCGGCACTTCGACTCGCGTGCGGGGGACGCTGGTCTGCACGATCACGTCCTGATCGCGAACAAGGTGAGGTGTGCGGACGGGAAGTGGCTGTCCATCGACGGGAGTCATCTTCTGCCGCAGGTCGTCTGCGCGTCGGAGGTGTACAACGCCGAGGTCGTCCACCGGGTCTGCGTGGGCCTGGGAGTGGCGGTCCGGGCGCGGCCCCGGTCGGACGGGCGGCGCCCGGTGATGGAGATCGCGGGTATCGACGAGCGGTTGCTGGCCGCTTCACCGGCCCGCACGGCCGCCATCCGCAGGCGCCTGCCTGCCTTGCTGGATGCCTACCGGGCGAAGCACGGCCGTGAGCCGTCGCAGGCGACGCGCGTCAGACTGTTGCAGCGCGCCACTCTGGAAACCCGCCCGGCGAAGAAGCAGGCCGGGCCGCTCCCCACGTTGCGGGCGCGGTGGCGCGCGCAGGCGATCGCAAGGTTCGGCCGGCGGGCCGTCGACGGCATGCTCGCCGCTGCCCAGGACGCCGCGCGCACATTCGCAGCACTCGGCCGTCGCACCGACCGTGTCGACGTCCGTGCGGTGGCGCGGGCGGCCGTGGACACCGTCTCCATGCACCGGGCGGTGTTCGGCCGCCGCCACATCCTCGCGGAGGTGTACCGGCAGATCACGTACGCCTCGTCGGGCCTGGTGGATCCGTCGTACTGGGCCGAGCGGGTCACCCGGTTCGCTCTGGACGAGCTGTGCCTCGACCTGACCACGCCGGACCTGAACCCGTCTTTCGCACCACTGCAGCGGGCGGACGGAACGAGCGTCTTCCACGATCTCGGCTCCCGGCTCTTCACGACACCCGCGCTGCTCGCCGCCGAGGACGCGATCGTCGCGGCCGCCCGCACCAAACTCGCTCCGGCCTGCAGCACCACGGTCTTCAACCACCACCGGCGCCGCTTCACCGGCCAGCTGGACGCCGGGCAGGTGGACCTGGCGCGGGCCTTCGCCACCGGCCGCCGACAGGTGATCGCGGCCATCGGCCCCGCCGGAGCGGGGAAGACCGCCGCCCTCACCCTCGCCGTACAGACCCTCACATCGTCCAAGCGCCGGGTGATCGCGCTCGCGCCGTCCGCGCGTGCCGCCCAGGTCCTCGGCGAAGCCATCGGCCACAGCGCCGACACCATCCACCGCTGGCTCCGCCAGCAGCAACCCGGCACCCGTGCGCCTGCCCGAACAGGGGCGGCAGCGCCCTTGCGGCGCGGCGACACGGTGATCATCGACGAGGCCGGGATGGCCGCCACTGCCCACCTCGCGGAGATCGTCACCCTGGCCCGAAAGGCAGGCGCCCACGTCCGGCTGATCGGCGACCCCTCCCAACTCGCCGCCGTCGAGGCGGGCGGGATCCTGCGCCTCCTCCAGACCGAAGCAGGCGCCGTCCACCTCACCAAGGTGCACCGCTTCCGCACCCCCGGCGAAGCAGACGCCTCCCTCAAGCTCCGGGCCGGCACACCAGCCGAGGCGTTCACCTGGTACCGGCAGCAGAACCGGATCCACGCCGGCACCGAGGACGCCATGCTCGATGCCGCCTTCGCCGCCTGGCGGGGCGACATCGACGCCGGACGCAGCTCCGTGATGGCCGCTCCCACCCGTGTGCTGGTCGGTGCACTCAACCTCAGGGCGCAGAACGCGCTCCTGGCGGCCGGCCGTCTCGATGCGAACGGCCGCAGCGTGGCCCTGCACGACGGATCCAAGGCGCTCGTCGGGGATACCGTCGTCACCCGGCGCAACGAGCGTCGCCTCCTGTGCCTGGGAGGCCGGGACTTCGTCAAGAACGGTGACACCTGGAGGATCGAGAGGTTCACTCGCTCCGGTGGGGCCGTCGTCCGGCACACTCGTCACCGCGGCCGGCTTACCCTGCCCCCTGCCTACCTGGCGGGCGACACCGAACTCGGCTACGCGGCCACCATCCACCGCACCCAGGGCATGACCGTCGACACGACCCATGCCGTTCTGACCTCCCGCGCCACCCGCGAGGCCGCCTACGTCGGCGCAACGCGAGGACGGCTCAGCAACCGGCTCTACATCGGGCTCGGCGACAACGAAGGGCTCGACACCGCGCTGCTGCGCATAGCCACCAACAGCGATCACGTCCCCGGCGCACGCGAGACCATCCGCAGTCAGCAGGGCTCCCAGGGCATCGAGCAGCTCGCCGCGCAGTACGCGTACGTCGCCGAGCGAGCGACCGAGCTACGTCACCGGCGTGCACTTCACACGGTGCTGGGACATGACACCGCGGCCGCCCTGGGACCGGCCTTCACTGCCGTCACCCAGGCACTGACCCGGGCCGAACAGGCGGGGCTCACCGCGTGGGAGGTCCTCGCGCTCGCGCATCACACCGCCCCCGACGCCACCACCACAGCTCTCGCGCAGCGCATCGACCACCTCACCTCCAGCGCCGACCCGGCACACCCGCAGGGGCCCTGGACCGCAGCCCGAAGCGGACTGCTCACCCACCTCGCACGCCGCTACCCAGCGGCCGCACTCACCGCTCTGCGGGACGCCGAGGAACACCTCGATGCCCTGCCCGCCCCGATCCTCGCGCGTGGCCGCGCCCACCCCGCCTGGCCCCATCGCCCCTACGGACACCTCACCGAACCGCAACTTCGTGCCGCCCTGGACCGGCAGGCACGAACCGAACGCGCCACCTCCTCCGTCACTGCTCGCCGGTACGCCGCCCGAGCGGTCCAGGACGCGCTCGACCACGAACTGCGCCTGCGCTCCACCATGACTCGCCGTGACGTCGCCCTGGAAGACCGACAACGCCGCGCCGATGCATCCGCCATCACGCCACCGTCCGCCGCTCTGCGCCACGCGCTGCGCGCCGCCGCCCGTGACCGGGTCACTGCTGCTCGCCTGGCATGGCGGCAGGCCGTCGAGTTCAGCTCCCGCACCGCTGCCGCCGCCCGACGCCGGCCTCCTGGCGTCACTGACGTCCCGCGCTGGCTCGCACCGGCCGACGCGATCAACGACCCCTTCACACCCCCCGACTGGCGACTCCACCTGTGCCAACGCCGCGACGTGATCGACCATCATCTGCGCCGCCGCGGCGCCGAACTCGCCGCCAACCCACCCTCCTGGACACACCCACTGGGCCCACCACCCGACCGCAAAGACACACCCGCCCGGCGCGCCGACTGGGAACGCACCGCCGCCCTCACCGAGGCCTGGCGAACCCTCCACCACCAGCCCGAAGCCACCCTCGGAATCGGACACCGGCCCCCACCCACCACCGACCCGCGCGCCTGGGAAGAGCTCAAGGCGAGGATCGACCGCCTCACACGGCACAACCCCGCCCCCGACAAGAGTCCGGCAGGCAACTCCGGGAGCATCTCGGAGCGCCGACAGACCGGCACCCCAGCAAACAGGAGCAGCAACGTGGCCGAGCAACCAGCACTCCCCCGGTACCCCGGGGGCCGGCGGGACTGGATGTCCGTGATCCCCTCGCCCGCCCACGACGACCCGGAGCAACAGCACTTCCACCAGCGCCTCGTCACCGCCTGCGCCCGATGGCGGCTGGAGCACAACATCACCGGCCCCGACCCACTGGGCCCCGAACCCCACGACACCAGCCAGCCACAGTGGCAGCACCTGAGCACCGCACTCAACGAATACACCAACAGCCGATTCCGGGAACGCCTCGCCGCCTTGGCTTCCAAGAGGGTCACCGGCCACAAACCCCTCGCACCGGTGGTCGGCGAGCAACGCCGGTCACCTCGCAACTCCCCCCGTCGAGACACCCCCGCTCGGCGCCTGCCCGGAAACCCCCACGGGCCCCGACCCATTTGATGCGGCCCCAACCGTCACTCGAGCAGCCTCACCGCCCCCTCCCCTGGTCACGACGTAGCCGAGCAGCCCCTGCCCGGAGGCGGCAGCACGGCTGGTCATCAGCCTCCGCAGGCGCCAGCCCGCCAAGCCCCTTTCACCCTCGTTCAGGAACTCGACGCGATGCTCGAGGCGCATCCCCGGCCTTGCCCCACCCGTGGGGGAGGTCCTTCTATATGGGGACCGGATCATGGAGTAGTAGCGGGGGCGACCGGGTAGGGCTGCATGGTGCCCATCCAGCCATAGCCCCAGCACTCCCCCGGGCGGCGCGGCCGCTACCGGTGCTCAACCTCCCTTTCGGGGTCGGCGGCCAGGCGGAGAACGGTAACAAGCTCGGGCGCTGTCGGCCGCCGTGCAGGGTCAACCGTCAGACACGCCCGCACGCCATTCTCGAGGGCGGGGAACGGCCAGGGCCGCGATGTCTCCAGGGGCCGCATCCACCCGGCGACGGTGTCGGCGAGCAACCCGTCGCGGTCCACCTCAGGGCTCCGGTAGTCGGTCGGCGCGAGGCGAGTCCAAGCCCAGATCAGGGAGGCGCCGATCGCCCAGACGTCCGCCTCCGGCGTGAGGACGATGTGCTCCCCGTCGCCGACGGCGAGGGCGGCCACCTCCGGCGCGGTCGTGTGCGCTCGCCCGCCGCGGTGCACATAGAGCCGCCAGCCTGGCTGCCCTGTCCGGCGACGGCGCGATTCAGTTCCGCATCTGGTCCCACGCCGGCAGCCTCTACAGACACATGGGCCGACCCGGCGACGCCCTCGCCGCCAACGAGGTCGCCCGCAGTTTGCCGATCGCCCGCCGAGACCCGCTGTTCACATCCCTCGGCCATGCCCGCCAGGCAGCCATCCACGGACCGACCGACGAGGCCACCGCGGTACAACGCTCCCTCGGCGAGGCGCGAGACGTACTCGACCGGGCCCAGCCCGGCTTCACCCGTCCCGTCTGGCTCACCGCCCACTACGACCAGGCCACACTCGACTCCCTCGCCCTCGCTGCCTACCTACCCCTGGGCCGGTACGACGACAACGAGGCCCACGCCCACCGGAGCCTCGCCCTCCTGCGCCCTCACATGCAACGAAGCCGGGCGATCACGCAGGCACGCCTCGCCCGCGCCCAACTCGGACAGAGCGACCTCGAACCGGCCGTCAACACCGCGATGAGCATCCCTACCGGCCTCTGTGCACACCCCCGCGTGGCCGGGATGCTCAACCGCTTCGGCGCCTCGCTCAACGCCCTGGCGCCCGGCAGCAGTCATGCGCAACGGTGGGACCAGTACGCCCACGACACCCAGGGAATCACGTGACCGACATAGAGCTACGAATCCATCCACGGCTCACCGCGCCGGTCCGCCGGACCCTGATCGAGGTGTACTCCGACGTCCGGGCGCCGCTGCTCCACCTGCCCAACTACGCAGTCACCGCCTTCGCGGGACGCCTCGACCGGCACAGCTCCGAACCCGGCTTCGAGGCCGTCATCGGCTACGACGCAGGCCAACCCATCGGCTACGCCTACGGCAACACCATCGAGCACGGCGACCCCTGGTGGAGCCGCATGAGCAGGCCGACACCCGGCCAGATCACGGCCCGCCCCACACTGGCGCTGAAGGAGATCGGGGTGCGCACCCGCTGGCGCGGCACCGGTGTGGCCCGCCGCATCCACGACGAGCTACTGGCCGGGCGTAGCGAGGAGCAGGTGGCGCTCATGGTCAACCCGGCAGCCGGCGACGGCAAGGTCGCAGCGCTCTACCAGGCGTGGGGCTACGAGCCCGTCAACGAGGTACGGCCCACTCCCGAGGCGCCCCCACTGATCGTGATGATCCGGCCGATCCTCTCGTAGGCAGCGCGCCCCGCCGGCTGTGAGACCCGGCCTGGCCAACTGCCTGGGGTATGAGGTCGACAAGGAGAAGCCGGGTCAGTAGCGGCAGCTCCTGTGGTCGCGCAGCAGGTGTCACGTGGCCTTGAGCGCCTTGATGAGCTGCGCGGCTTCTTGCCGTGCGGCGCCGATGCGGGGATCGCCCGGGTGGGCGTTTGGCCCGGCGAACTTCGCGAAGACGAACAACGTCATCACCTTGCCGTCCCGGCTCTCCAAGTCCCGGTGCCGCTCCTGCCGCACCCGGTCGACGAGCGCCGGAACGGCAAGCGAGGCGCCCAGAAGAGAGGCGGAGTCCAGGCCACGCGGTGCGTTCCCCCAGTCCTCCCAGTCGAACAGGCAGAACTGCGGGCCCGTGACGTTCGCCCAGTTCAGATCGGCGTGCGCGGGCAGCCATGCCCGGATCACGGTGTCGGCCTCGGGCCGAAACGCCGCCCGGATGGTCCTGTCCACCAGAGCCTGCGTGATCAGCTCCGTGTCGGGTGTCGCGATCCGTGCTGTTCGCTGTCCGGCGAGGGCGTCCAGTGAGGCGTTGAGGTCACGCCACCATCCCTCCGGGAGCTGCGGGTCGGTGGCGAGGACGGCGGTCCCCACCGGATGCCCCGGTAACAGGGTCGTCTCATCGGCCCGCCACATCGTCCCGTCTGTGAGGTCCTTCCAGGCCACCGACTTCAGCCACCGCGGCTTGGCGATACCGGTCAGCGCCTCCGCGCACTCGGCCCCGTCTCATCCGTGCTCCCGCAGCCTGGCCAATTGGCGACACTCGATGCGTACCCAGGTTCCCCGGTCCGTTCGCGCCCCGACGGAACGACGCTTCCGCACCACCGTCGCCCGGTCGAACTCGACTCCCAGTCCCTGCTCGGCGCAGCTGAGCACCCCTTCGACCGGATCGACACGAAGGTCCACATCCCCTCCACTGGTTGCTGAGAGGGCCATGCCCCGACCCGTTCATGCCGCAAGAGGATCTTTGTGCCCGGGGGGCCATGGCGATGCCGGCCAGCGCAGCCGCAGTCTCCCTGCCGGACCAGCCCTGCTGCCGGGCACGCGACCATGGGCACCGCCTTCACCCGGACCCAGAGTCCTCGGTCGGTTCTGGCGCCGACTGTTCAGCGCTTTCGCACCAGTGTCGTTCTCTCCAGCCTCACGTCGAGGCGTTGCTCCACCATCGCCAGCACGTGTTCGGCAGGCTCCTGTCGAAGGTCCACCGTTATCGCACGAGTTCGGGGGCGGCATCGCGCGGCGGTGTGATGCCGGTCAGTTCCCGTGCCCGGCCGGCAAGGGGGACCGCGAGTTCCGGGTACCAACCGCGCGCGACGGCCTGGAGCATCTCGGCGATGGCCACCAGCTCGCCGATGCGACCGCCCGGGCTGTTCAGGACCGCAGCGAATTCGTGGCGGATCCGGGCAGCGACGGCCGGCACGAACAGGCTGTTCGCGTGGAGCATGCCGGGGTCGAAGCCGACGGGTACGAGGCCCCAGCGCTCCCAGTCGAGGATGGTCAGCGTTGGCCAGGTCAGGTTTCCCCAGTGGTAGTCGCCGTGTCCGGCGACCCGTTCCACCTTCTCGGGTGCAGGGATGCCGAGGTACTGGGGGAACGCTGCCCGGATCCAGGCGTCCCGGACGGTGATCTTGGTTGTCTCGGCCGCGCTCAGATGCTCCGTCGCCGTCCGTAGGGCTCGCCACCAGTCGTCGGGGATGTCCGGGTCGGTCACGAGGTCAGGGCGGGACGAGACGACTGGGTCGGTGATGTAGTCGATCAGGTCGGCCCGGTAGCCGTGCTCTCCGTCCGTCCAGTCGAGGATGCCGTGTAGCCGCGGCCGAGGAACATCGTCCGGCACGAGGGCCTCCGCCCCGACGATGCCTTCCCCCTGCCGGCGGGCGCGGGCAGAGGCGGAGGCGGAGGCGGCAACGCGAAGCCACCGGTCGCCGGCCTGGCGGCCGATCGTGTGCCCGGCAAACCCCCATACGGGACTTCCGGTGCAGGTGAGGTCCATGAGGGTGGCTGCCGTGCTGTGCGCGGCCTCCATGCGAATGCGCGTGGGCTCATCGGGGGGCGACTGCACGGATCACGCTCCTGAGTCGATCGGTGTCCAATGGACTGGCGACGGCCGCCAGTGCATCCTGCCAGTGCGCCCTACTGCTCGTGGACAGAAGCACGACGTCCAGGCCTGGGCAGGAAGCGGCTACCAGCAGGGCGGCCGTGGCGGCGGTCAACCCTGGCCCGACGAGGTTCACCAGTTCGGGCGTCATCAGGCCCGGCAGCTCACCTCCGTGCAGGGGTGCGGAGCCGAAGGTGGTGATCCCCTCGGCGCTGGCCTGGGCGAGCGGCCCTGCCCTCCCGTCGAGGGCCTGGGCGATCGGATCAACCATGACGAGGCTCACCGGGCCGCAGAAATGGCCCTGGTCGTGGTAGCGGCTCTGGTAGGGGCAACCGCCTTGGTCAAGGTCGCCATGGTCGCGGTCAAGTCCACCCGGGTGGCAAGCCGGGTCGGGTCGGCCGTGAAGGTTACCCGAGCACTGGGCCCCAAAACCTGGGGAGGGATCAAGCGCGCCGGATCAGCAACTGCGGCGGGGGCGCGGGCAACCGGCAGGGGTGTACGAGCCACGGCCAAGTGGGGCTACGCGAATCGCTGGACCGCCCAGGATACTGCCAGGACGTACGCCGGACGCGGCGGCGCGACCGGAGCGGCCGTAGGACTGGGCCCAGGGCGGCGTCGTTCAGGCAATCTGTCCGGTTTGATCACATGATGCCGAGGGTGGAGAGCGGGCGGCGGGGGTCGCGGGCATGGTGACGGAGTC
>NZ_JBHUSG010000076.1:0-28757 GCF_042673745.1 Kitasatospora sp. NPDC057015 | reverse complement strand
CCTGTGGGAGAGTAGGACGCCGCCGAACAATCATTGTGGAGAAGCCCTGCCGGGTAACCGGCGGGGCTTTTCTGCGTTTCCCGACCGGAAACGCGGCCCGGCCCCGTGGCCGGGGCCGGCGTCCGGATCGGATCAGGTCAGAGCTGGAGCTTGAACCCGACGTGCGAGCCGACGAAGCCGAGGCGCTCGTAGAAGCGGTGGGCTCCGGTGCGGCTGGCGTCGGAGGTCAGCTGGACGAGGTCGGCGCCGAGTTCGCGGGAGGTGTCGACGGCCCACTGGATCAGCTGGGTGCCGAGCCCGCTGCCCCGCTCGTCCGCGTGGATCCGGACGGCTTCGACGACGGTCCGGGTGGAACCCCGGCGGGAGAGCCCGGGGATCAGGGTGAGCTGGAGGGTACCGACCGTCCGACCGTCCCGCTCGGCCACCACCAGGTGCTGGTTCGGGTCTCCTTCGATCCGCTCGAAAGCGGTGCGGTAGGGCGTCAGGTCGTCGGGGGACTCCCGGACGGCGCCCAGCGGGTCGTCCGCGAGCATCGCCACGACGGCGGGGAGGTCGTCGGCGGTGGCGCGGCGGATCTTGAGATCGTTCATGCGCTCAGACTAGGCGAGCCGGTACCGGCGCCCGCGGGCCTCCCGGTGGCCCTTTGCGGGCCTGCACGGGGCCGTACGGGCCCCTGCGGCCGAGCGCGGGCCCGTGGACTCACTGTCCCGGCTCGGCACTCCTGATGACGGCCAGTACGGCGCCGTGCGGGTCGACGAACTGGGCGAGCCGGCCCACCCCGTGGAAGTCCGTCGGCGGGATGCGGACGGTCGCGCCGAGCCGCTCGGCGGTCGCGGTGCAGGCGTCGGGATCCAGGACCTCGAAGTACGGCAGCCAGTGCGAGTCGGTGCCGGCGGCGGTCTGCTCGGGGCCGAGCTGCATGATGCCGCCCTGGCCGTCGTCGGTGCCCCCGCCGGCCGGGGTGAGGACGGTGTAGGTGGCGTCGCCGAAGGGCACGTCCTGCTCCTGCCAGCCGAACACGGCTCGGTAGAAGGCCTTCCCCGCCTCGGCGTCGGTGCTGTAGCACTCCGTCCAGCAGAGCGTCCCCGGGATGTCGACGGCGTCCAGGCCGGCGGTGTCGCGCGGCTGCCAGACGGCGAACTCGGCACCGGTCGGGTCGGTGAAGCCGGCCATCCGGCCGTTGGTGAAGACGTCGAACGGGGCGAAGCGGACCTTGCCGCCGGCGGCCTCCACCAGGGTGGTGGTGCGGTCCGCGTCCGGGGCGTGGAAGTAGATCGTCCAGGCGGGGGCCGCGCCCTCCTCGGTGAGCGGGCCGAGCGCGGCGACCGTCCGGCCGTCCTGCTGGAAGAAGCCGTACCCGCCGGCGGCGGGGCCGGCCGAGGCGAAGGTCCAGCCGAGGACGGCGCCGTAGAAGGCGGCCGAGGCGTCGGGGTCGGGGCTGCCGAGGTCGAGCCAGATGGGGGAGCCGGGGACGTAGTCGGTACTGAGCATGGTCGGGACTGCTCCTTCGGCGGGGCCCGCCTGGGCCGGAACGGATGGTCCCCCCTGCCTTCCCCAGCCTTCCACCGCCGGCGGCCTGCCGCAGTGCGGGCCGCGCGCCGCGCCGGTCCGGCCGACCCCCTCCCCGGCCCGGCCCTCGCGGCGGCCGGTCGGGAGCGATGCCGGGGATGTCGGAGCAGGACGGTACGGTGCGTAGCGGATGGTCACCCGAATCGTGGAAGGGGTCCCGTGGCCACGCAGCAGCCCGCGGTTCCGCGCCAGCTCGCCCAGGTGGAGGGGGTGCTGGAGCGGATCACGTACGCGAACGAGGAGACCGGCTACACCGTCGCGCGGGTGGACACCGGGCGCGGTGCCAACGACCTGCTGACGGTGGTGGGCGCCCTGCTGGGGGCGCAGCCGGGGGAGTCGCTGCGGCTGCACGGCCGCTGGGCCTCGCATCCGCAGTACGGGAAGCAGTTCGTGGTGGAGAACTACACCACGGTGCTGCCGGCCACGGTCCAGGGGATCCAGCGCTACCTGGGATCGGGGTTGATCAAGGGGATCGGGCCGCGGTTCGCGGAGCGGATCGTGGAGGCCTTCGGGGTGGACACCCTGGAGGTGATCGAGAACGCGCCGGCCCGGTTGATCGAGGTGCCCGGGCTGGGGCCGAAGCGGACGAAGAAGATCGCCGAGGCCTGGGAGGAGCAGAAGGCCATCAAGGAGGTGATGGTCTTCCTGCAGGGGGTGGGGGTGTCGACCTCGCTGGCGGTGCGGATCTTCAAGAAGTACGGGGACGCCTCGATCGGGGTGGTGAAGAACGAGCCGTACCGGCTGGCCTCGGACGTCTGGGGGATCGGCTTCCTGACGGCGGACCGGATCGCGCAGGCGGTGGGGATCCCGCACGACAGTCCGGAGAGGGTGAAGGCGGGGCTGCAGTACGCGCTCTCGCAGAGCAGTGACCAGGGGCACTGCTACCTGCCGGAGGAGCGTCTGATCGCGGACGGGGTCAAGCTGCTGCAGGTCGACGTCGGCCTGGTGATCGACTGTCTGGCCGAGCTGGTCGCGGAGGAGGGCGTGGTGCGGGAGCCCGTGCCGGGGGAGGGCGGGCAACCGGTCACCGCGGTGTACCTGGTGCCGTTCCACCGGGCCGAGATCTCGCTGTCCAACCAGCTGCTGCGGCTGCTGCGGGCGGATCACGACCGGATGCCCGCCTTCGCGGACGTGGACTGGCCGGCGGCGCTGGGCTGGCTGGCGAAGCGGACGGGGGCCGAGCTCGCGCCGGAGCAGGAGCAGTCGGTGCGGCTGGCGCTGACCGAGAAGGTGGCGGTGCTGACCGGGGGGCCCGGCTGCGGGAAGTCGTTCACGGTGAAGTCGATCGTGACGCTGGCGCTGGCCAAGCGGGCCAAGGTGGTGCTGGCGGCGCCGACCGGCCGGGCGGCCAAGCGGTTGTCGGAGCTGACGGGGGTGGAGGCGTCCACCGTGCACCGGCTGCTGGAGCTGCGGCCGGGCGGCGACGCGGCGTACGACCGGGACCGTCCGCTGGAGGCCGATCTGGTGGTGGTGGACGAGGCCTCGATGCTGGATCTGATCCTGGCGAACAAGCTGGTCAAGGCGGTGGCTCCGGGGGCGCACCTGCTGTTCGTGGGGGACGTGGACCAGCTGCCGTCGGTGGGTGCCGGCGAGGTGCTGCGGGACATGCTGGCGGACGGCGGGCCGGTGCCGTCGGTGCGGCTGACCAGGATCTTCCGGCAGGCGCAGGAGTCGGGCGTGGTGACGAACGCACACCGGATCAACGAGGGGCTGCCGCCGCGGACCGAGGGGATGGCGGACTTCTTCCTGTTCGTGGAGGACGACGCCGAGCGGGCGGCCGGGTTGACGGTGGACGTGGTGGCCCGCCGGATCCCGCAGAAGTTCGGGCTGGACCCGCGTCGGGACGTCCAGGTGCTGGCGCCCATGCACCGCGGGCCGGCCGGGGCGGGGAACCTCAACACGCTGCTCCAGGCGGCGGTCACGCCCGGGCGCGAGGGGCTGCCCGAGCGCCGTTTCGGCGGCCGCACCTTCCGGGTGGGGGACAAGGTCACCCAGATCCGGAACAACTACGAGAAGGGGCGCAACGGGGTCTTCAACGGCACGGTCGGCGTGGTGACCTCGCTCAGTGCGGACGACCAGCGGCTGACGGTGCTGACCGACGAGGACGAGGAGATCGGCTACGACTTCGACGAGCTGGACGAGCTGACGCACGCGTACGCGGTGACGATCCATCGATCGCAGGGCAGCGAGTACCCGGCCGTGGTGATTCCGGTCACCACCTCGGCCTGGACGATGCTCCAGCGAAACCTCCTCTACACGGCCGTGACCAGGGCGAAACAACTGGTTGTGCTGGTGGGGTCACGCAAGGCGATCGGGCAGGCCGTTCGCACGGTCAGTGCAGGTCGCAGGCACTCCGCGCTCGATCACCGGCTGGCGACTGGATGATTCTCCAAGGGGATCCTTGCCTCTAGAGTTCTCTTGACGTGAAGAGATTTAGGGCAGAGCCTAGTGTGGTGCCGATCTTGTCCGGTTCATACCGGCTGCGGCGTCGGGTTTTGTAGGGGCCGGCCCTTTCGGGCCACCCCGGGTGCGCAACTGTCCGCCAGATGGGGGATGGTAGAGACAGTCAGGGCATCTTGGATGAGGATTCATTTCGTCGGTGAGGAAGAGCGTGAGCGAGAAAAGTCCAGACGCTGTAGTACTGCGGTACCAGGGCGCCGACTACGAGTACCCGGTCGTCGAGAGCACCACGGGCAACGCCGGCTTCGACATCTCGAAGCTGCTGCCGCAGACCGGCCTGGTGACCCTGGACAACGGCTTCGGCAACACCGCCGCCTACAAGTCCGCGATCACCTTCGTGGACGGCGACAACGGCATCCTGCGCTACCGCGGCTACCCGATCGAGCAGCTGGCCGAGAAGGGCAGCTTCATCGAGACCGCGTACCTCCTGATCAACGGCGAGCTGCCGAACGCCGACCAGCTGGCGATCTTCAGCAACGAGATCACCCAGCACACCCTGCTCCACGAGGACGTCAAGCGCTTCTACCAGGGCTTCCCCCGGGACGCGCACCCGATGGCGATGCTCTCCTCGGTGGTCGGCGCCCTGTCGACGTTCTACCAGGACAGCCACAACCCGTTCGACGCCGGCCAGCGCCACCTGTCGACCGTCCGCCTGCTGGCCAAGCTGCCGACCATCGCGGCCTACGCCTACAAGAAGTCGGTCGGCCAGCCGTTCGTCTACCCGCGCAACGACCTGAGCTACGTCGAGAACTTCCTGCGGATGACGTTCGCCGTCCCCGCCGAGGACTACGAGCTCAACCCGGTCGTCGTCAACGCGCTCGACAAGCTGCTGATCCTGCACGCGGACCACGAGCAGAACTGCTCGACCTCCACGGTGCGCCTGGTCGGCTCCAGCCACGCCAACCAGTTCGCCTCGATCTCGGCGGGCATCTCGGCGCTCTGGGGCCCGCTGCACGGTGGCGCCAACCAGGCCGTGCTGGAGATGCTGGAGCAGATCCAGAAGGACGGCGGCGACGTCGACGCCTTCATCCGCAAGGTGAAGAACCGCGAGGACGGCGTGAAGCTCATGGGCTTCGGTCACCGCGTCTACAAGGCCTTCGACCCGCGCGCCGCGCAGGTCAAGATCCTGGCCCACGAGGTGCTGGCCCAGCTCGGCAAGTCCGACGAGCTGCTGGAGATCGCGCTCAAGCTGGAGGAGCACGCGCTGAGCGACGACTTCTTCGTCTCGCGCAAGCTCTACCCGAACGTGGACTTCTACACCGGCCTGATCTACCGCGCGATGGGCTTCCCGACCAGCATGTTCACCGTGCTGTTCGCGCTCGGCCGGCTGCCCGGCTGGATCGCCCACTGGCACGAGATGATCAACGACCCGACGAGCCGCATCGGCCGTCCGCGTCAGATCTACACCGGCACCGCGATCCGCGACTACGTCGGCCTCGACGCTCGCTGACCCCGCTCCGGGTGATCCGCAAGGGCCCGGTCGCACCGCTCTCGCCGAGCGGCGCGGCCGGGCCCTCGTGCGTGTCCGGGCTTCGCCCGGGTGGGTGCGGGCAACCGCGGGTATCGGTGGCGCGGGGCGGCGCGGTGTACGCGGCCGGGGCGTTCGGCGCACGACGTCCGGGGGCGGTCCTGGCCAGGGGCGGCCGCTCAAAGCGCCCCTGACCCGCCGCACCCCGGCGTCGTGCGCGAAGACCGCCGACCAGTCGACGGCCGTCCCGGGGCCCGCCGGAGCCCCGCCGGCGGCAGTCGTGAGCACGCGGGCGCACGGCGGAGGTCCGCCGTTCGCCGCGCGCCGAAAAACTGCCGCACTACAAAGCTAAGACGTATCAGGGCGCTCAAAGTTACGCCCGGGGGGTGTGAGCTGCCTCTCGCCACGCTCCGTGTGCGCCTGGTGCCGGGCTCATACCACATCATCAACAACGGCCGACGTCACCCTCCCCGCAGCCACGGCGACCCAGCGTGATAGGAATCGTGGCATTCCGGTACGGACCGCCCGCCCGTCGGTGGCGCGGTGGCCGGGCCGGGGAGGGAGTGCGCAGATGGCCAGGAACGTCGTCGTCACCGGGGGTGGCACCGGCATCGGGTACGAGGTCGCGCGGAGGTTCGCCGAAGCGGGTGAACGGGTCGTGATCGTCGGCCGCCGGCGCGCCGTGCTGGAGCAGGCCGCCGCGGACCTCGGCCCCCGGGTCACCCCGCTGGTCTGCGACCTCGCGGACCCGGACGCGGTCGAGCACGCCATCGGCGGGTTGCCGGCCCGGATCGACGTCCTGGTCAACAACGCGGGCAGCCGCGAGACCGTGATCGGCGCCGGACCGCACGCCCTGCTGGCCCGCTGGCGCGGCGACTTCGAGCGCAACGTGCTGACGGTGGTGCTGCTCACGGAGTCCGTCCGCGACCGGCTCGCCCAGGGCTCGGGCCGGGTCGTGACGGTCAGCTCCATCGCCGCGTTGCGCGGGGCGGGTTCGTACGGCGCGGCCAAGGCCTCGCTGCACGCCTGGAACAACTTCCTCGCCGCCCAGCTCGGCCCCTCCGGGATCACGGCCAACATCGTCGCCCCGGGGACGGTGGCCGGTACCGAGTTCTTCGGCCCCCGGCTGGACGAGGCCGAGGTCTCCCGCCGGGCCGCCCGGACGCTGCTCGGCCGGATCGGGGAGACCGGGGAGGTCGCGGCGGCCGTCCACTTCCTCGCCTCCCCCGAAGCCGGCTTCATCACCGGCGAGATCCTGCACTGCAACGGCGGGGAGCTGCTCGGGCGCTGATCGCGCCGGGAGCCCGTACCGGTGCGGGTACGGGCTCCTGCTGTCGGGCGGGGGGCGGGGCGCCGGTTGCCGCTCGCTCGGCGGGTCGTGGTCCGGCGGTGGCCGGGTGACGGCCGCCGGTCTCAGGCGGCGGCCCGGAAGCTCCGCAGCCGCAGGCTGTTGGTGACCACGAAGACCGAGGAGAAGGCCATCGCGGCGCCCGCCACCACCGGGTTGAGCAGTCCGGCGGCGGCCAGCGGGATCGCCGCCACGTTGTAGGCGAAGGCCCAGAACAGGTTGCCCTTGATGGTGGCCAGGGTCCTGCGTGAGAGCCGGATCGCGTCGCCGGCCGCGCGCAGGTCGCCGCGGACCAGGGTCAGGTCGCCGGCCTCGATCGCCGCGTCCGTCCCCGTCCCCATCGCCAGGCCCAGGTCGGCCTGGGCCAGCGCGGCCGCGTCGTTGACGCCGTCCCCGACCACGGCCACCGACCGGCCCTCGGCCTGCAACGCGCGGACGGTGGCGACCTTCTCCTCCGGGAGCACCTCGGCGATCACGTCCGCCGGGTCGATGCCGACCTCGGCCGCGACCGCTTCGGCGGCCCTGCGGTTGTCGCCGGTGAGCAGCACCGGGCGCAGGCCCAGCGCGCGGAGCTCGGCGATCGCCTGCGCGCTGGTCGGCCTGACCGTGTCGGCGACCTCCAGCACCGCCCGGGCCGCGCCGTCCCAGCCGACCGCGACCGCGGTGCGGCCCGCCGCCTCGGCGGCGGCCTTGGCCTCGGCCAGGACGGGCGGAAGGTGCTGGGCCCCCTCCACCAGCAGGGCCTCCCGACCGGCCACCACGGCGTGGCCCTCGACCACGCCCCGGACGCCGCGGCCGGGTACGTTCTCGAAGCCCTCGACCGGCGGCAGCTCGCCGAGCCGCTCCGCCGCGGCGGCGGCGATGGCGGCGCCGACCGGGTGCTCGGAGGCGTGCTCCAGCGCGCCGGCCAGTCGCAGTGCCTCGGCCTCGGTGACGCCGGGGGCGGTGTGCACGGCGGTGAGGGCCATCCGTCCGGTGGTCACGGTGCCGGTCTTGTCGAGTACGACGGTGTCCACCCGGCGGGTGGTCTCCAGCACCTCGGGGCCCTTGATCAGGATGCCCAGCTGGGCCCCGCGGCCGGTGCCGACCATCAGCGCGGTGGGCGTGGCGAGCCCGAGTGCGCAGGGGCAGGCGATGATCAGGACGGCCACGGCGGCGGTGAACGCCTCGGTGGGGCTGTCGCTCACCAGCAGCCAGCCGACCAGGGTGGCGAGGGCGATCAGGATGACGGCGGGCACGAAGACCGCGGAGATCCGGTCGGCCAGCCGCTGGGCGGCGGCCTTGCCGTTCTGCGCCTCCTCGACGAGTCGGGCCATCCGGGCCAACCGGGTGTCGGCGCCGACCCGGGTGGCCTCGACCACCAGGCGGCCGCCCGCGTTGACGGTGGCGCCGGTGACCGGGTCGCCGACGGAGACCTCCACCGGGACGGACTCCCCGGTCAGCATCGAGGCGTCCACGGCGGAGGCGCCCTCGGTCACCACGCCGTCGGTGGCGATCTTCTCGCCGGGCCGGACGACGAACCGGGTCCCGATGGTGAGCCGGGAGACCGGCAGTCGCACCTCGCGGCCGTCGAGCAGCACCGCGACGTCCTTCGCCCCGAGGTCGAGCAGGGCGTGCAGGGCGGCGCCCGCACGGCGCTTGGAGCGGGCCTCCAGCCAGCGGCCGAGCAGGATCAGCACGGTGACGGCGGCGGCGGTCTCCAGGTAGAGGGAGGAGGAGGCGTCGCCGCGGGACACCGAGAGGGAGAACTCGTGCTTCATGCCGGTCATGCCGGCGTGGCCGAGGAAGAGCGCCCAGAGGGACCAGCCGAAGGCGGCCAGCGTGCCGAGCGAGACCAGGGTGTCCATGGTCGCGGCGCCGTGCCGCAGGTTGGTCCAGGCGGCCCGGTGGAACGGCAGGCCGCCGTACACCACGACCGGGCCGGTGAGGGCGAGGGCCAGCCACTGCCAGTTGTCGAACTGGAGGGCGGGGACCATGGAGAGCAGCACCACCGGGACGGTCAGCGCGGTGCTGATCAGCAGTCGCTCGCGCTGGGGGTCCGCGGCGGGCGCCGGGGCGTCGGCTTCGGCCGGCTCGGCGGCGGGCGGCGCGGGGAGTTCGGCGGTGTAGCCGGTCCGCTCGACGGTGGCGATCAGGTCGGCCACGCTCACGCCGGGCGCGAAGTCGACCCGCGCCCGCTCGGTGGCGAAGTTCACGACGGCCTCGACGCCGTCCATCCGGTTGAGCTTCTTCTCGATCCGGGCCGCGCAGGAGGCACAGGTCATCCCGCCGATGGACAGCTCGACGCGCTCGCCGCCGGCCGCCGTGGCGGTGGGCTCGGAGGGGGCGACGGAGCCGGTGCGGGGAGTGCCGGGGGTGGTGGTGCTCATAACGTCTCCTCCTACTGGGAGAGCGTACGGCGGGGGCCGGTGGCGTGCCCCCGCCGTACCGGACCTCAGGCCGAGCGGCCGACGAGCTCGTAGCCCGCCTCGTCGACGGCGGCCCGGACCTGGCTGTCCTCCAGCGGGGCAGAGGAGGAGACCGTCACGGTGCCGGCCTTGGCGTCGGCGGCGACCTCCGTCACGCCGGGGATGGCGGAGACCTCGGAGCTGACGGACTTCTCGCAGTGTCCGCAGCTCATGCCGGTGACGGTGTAGGTGATGGTGCTGGGCATCGGGGACCTCCGGGAAATGGCTGCGCCGGGCGGGTGCCCGTGCTGCTGTCTGGTCACAACACCATACCCCCACTGGGTATTCCGAGCGGGAGGGGTTCCTGTGTCGTGGATCGCATCGGGAGAGCGACTCGATTGCAGAGAGTATGCGGACCGGTACGTTCGGTCCGAATCGGCGCGACGGTCCGGACGGGCCGGTCCGACCGCCGGCGGCCCCGGGGCGACGGGCGGCGTCCGCGCCGCCCGGGCAGCGGGCCGGGTGAACCGGCGCGGGCGGGGGGATAGATCGTCCGATATGTTCGGAAGGTGTTCCGGATCCGCCGAGCCCAGTCGCCCGTGGACCTGACGGCCGCTGCGCTCCCGCCGGCCCGACGGCGCAACGCCCTGCTGGCCGTCGACCTCCTGGACATCCCCTGGTACAAGCGCGCCACGCCCGCCCTGGTGGCCATGGTGCTGGTCGCGCTGGCCGACTTCCTCTCCGGCAAGGACCGCTACCTGGCGCCGCTGATGACCGTCGTCCCCTCGGTCGCCGCCCTCACCCTCAGGCCCCGTGAGCTGCTGCTGGTCTGCGCCCTCGGACTGCTCGCGGTGTTCGGCCTGAGCCGCTACGACCAGGTCGACAACGTCAACGACGAGCGCTTCCTGTTCGGCGCCATGATCACCTACATCGTGCTCACCGTCTTCAGTGCCTGGGTCGCCCGGATCAGGATGCGCCGGGCCAGCGCCTACGCCGCCGTCAGCTCGGTCGCCGAGGCCGCCCAGCGGGCCCTGCTGCGGCTGCCCGGACCGACGGTCGGCCCGCTGCGCCTGGCCGTGCGCTACGCCTCCGCCGCCGACGACGCCCGGATCGGCGGGGACCTGTACTCGGTGCTGGAGACGCCGCACGGCACCCGGGTGCTGGTCGGCGACGTCCGGGGCAAGGGCCTCGGCGCGGTGCAGACCGCGGCCGTGGTGCTCGGCGCCTTCCGGGAGGCCGCCTACGACGAGGTCCGACTCGGCGGCGTGGCGGCCCGGATCGAGGCCAGCGTGGAGCGCCACGTGCCGGAGGGGGAGTTCACCACGGCGCTGTTCGCCGAGTTCCGCGGACCGGGGGCGGTCGAGCTGCTGCACTTCGGCCACGTGCCGCCCGTGCAGGTCACCGGGGAGGGAACGGTACGGGTGCTGGAGTCCGCCGACCCCTGGGTGCCGCTCGGCCTCGGCCGGTTGGCGCCCGGTGAGCCCAGCAGCTGGGAGGTGCCGTTCGGTGCCGAGGACGTCCTGGTGCTCTGCACCGACGGGGTGGTCGAGGCCAGGCACCACCACTCCGGGGAGTTCTACCCGCTCGCCGAGCGGGTAGGCCCGCTGGTGCGGGGCGCGGCCGGCACGCCGGCCGAGCTGGAGGCGGCGGTCGGACGGCTGTACGCCGACCTGCTCGCGCACACGGGCGGGGTGCTCGGGGACGACGCGCTGCTGCTGCTGATCAGCCGCACGGACCAGGGCGCGGTGCCGCCCGGCGGGCGGCCCGGCTGATCCCGGCGCGCTCCCTCCGGCCGTCACGCGGGGGCCGCGGCACTCGTCGGCGCGACCGCGCTCATCCGGCGGGCCGGCGCTCACGCGTGACGTCGGCGAGCGTCCGGAACAGCAGGGCGGTCGAGGTGGCGCCCGGATCCTGGTGGCCGACACTGCGGGGCCCCAGGTAGGAGGCCCGGCCCTTGCGGGCCTGCAGCGCGACCGTGGCCCGCATGCCCTCCTCGGCGGCGTCGGCGGCCGCCGACGCCGCGCCGGCCAGTCCGGCCCCGCCCGCGACCGCCCGTTCGAAGGCGGCCAGCGCCGGGGTGTACGCGTCGACGATGGTCTTGTCCCCGGGCTGCGCCGCGCCCAGCCGCCGCACCGCCGCGAGACCCGCCGCCAGCGCCTCGGCGAACTGCGCGGGGGTGGCCGGGTCCTGCGGCAGGGCGGCGCCGATCGCGCGGAACGCGCTGCCGTACAGCGGGCCGGAGGCGCCGCCCACCGTGGAGACCAGGGTGGTGCCGGTCCGGCCGAGGACGGCGCCGGCGCCGGTCGGCCGCGCCGCGTCCAGGGCGGCCAGCACGGCGGTGAAGCCGCGGTCCAGGTTGCTGCCGTGGTCGCCGTCGCCGATCGCGGAGTCGAGGTCGATCAGCTCCTGCCGGTGCTCGGCGACGGCCGCCGCCAGGGCGCGGATCCAGGCCTCGGCGAGGGCGGCGTCCAGGGTGTCGGTGTCCATCGCGCTCCCCCGCTCAGGACCGGTGCAGGGCCGGGGTCGCCACCGGTGCGTCCCAGAGCTCCAGCAGCCCGGCGTCGGCCCTGGTCAGGGTGAGCGAGAAGCCGGCCATGTCCAGACTGGTGACGAAGTTGCCGACCAGGCTGCGGGCGACCGTGATCCCGCGCTCGGCCAGCCGGGCCGCGACCTCGCCGAACACGATGTACAGCTCCAGCAGCGGGGTGCCGCCGAGGCCGTTCAGCAGGACGATCACCTCGTCGCCGACCGCCAGGTCGTGGTCGGCGAGGACGGTGCCGACCACCTCGGCGGCCAGCTCGCGGGCCGGGCGCAGCTTCTCCCGGCGCCGGCCGGGCTCGCCGTGGATGCCGACGCCCACCTCGATCTCGTCCTCGGGCAGGTCGAAGCCCGGCTTGCCGGCGGCCGGCACGGTGGCGGCGGTGAGGGCCACCGCGAAGGAGCGGGAGGCCGCGTTGACGCGCTCGCCGACCGCCGCCACCTCGTCCAGCGGTGCGCCGCGTTCGGCGAGCGCGCCCGCGATCTTCTCCACCAGGACGGTGGCGCCGGTACCGCGGCGGCCCGCCGTCCAGGTCGAGTCCTCCACCGCGACGTCGTCGTTCACCAGGACGGTGCGGACGGCGATGCCCTCCTCCGCGGCGAGTTCCGCGGCGAGCTGGAAGTTCATCACGTCGCCGGTGTAGTTCTTCACCACGAACACCACGCCCGCGCCGCCGTCCACGGACCGGGCGGCGGCCAGCAGCTGGTCCGGCACCGGGGAGGTGAAGACCTCGCCGGGGCACGCCGCGTCGAGCATGCCCGGCCCGACGAAGCCGCCGTGCAGGGGCTCGTGGCCGGACCCACCGCCGGAGACCAGCGCCACCTTCGGTGCGGCCGGCCGCACCGCCCGGGTGATCACCCGGGCGGGGATGTCCACCGCCAGTTCGGGATGGGCGGCGGCCACCCCGGCGAGGGCGTCCTCCAGGACGCTCTCCGGAGTGTTGATCAGCTTCTTCACGACGCGCTCCCTCGGACCACGGATGCTGCCGTGGCCGACGCTACGCGAGAGCGGCGCGGTTGGCGGGGATTGCGCCACCTCTGCGCGAACTCGCCACCGGGGAAAGGGCGGTGGCGCCGGCATGGCCCTGCCGCGGAGTCCTGCCGCGGGTGCTCGGCGGCGGTGCGGCCCGGCCCCGGGAGTGCCCCGCCGCGCGCTGGTCCGGCACCGGCGGCCGGGCAAGGCCTATGGTCGGTACATGACCGAACCCGTGGGTGTCGTCCTCGTCTCGCACAGTCCGGCGATGGCCGCCGGCCTGGCCGAACTGCTGCGTGAACTCGGCTCGCGCACCGTTCCGGTGGTGCTCGCCGCCGGGACCGAGGACGGCTCGCTGGGCACCAGCTACGACCGGATCGTGGCCGCCCTCGCCGAGGCGGACTCCGGCTCCGGGGTCGTCGTACTGCCCGACCTGGGCAGCTCCGTGCTGACCGCCGTGACCGTGCTGGCCGACCACCCGCGCCCCGACGCGGTGCTGGTGGACGCGCCCTTCGTGGAGGGCGCGGTGGCCGCCGTGGTGACCGCCTCCGCCGGGGCGGCGCTGGCGGAGGTGGTCGCGGCGGCCCAGGACGCCCGCGGATTCCGGAAGTTCTGAGCGCCGGCCGGGGCCGGCTACTTCGCGTCGGCGTAGCAGTCCACCACGGCGGTGCTGAGCGGGAACCGCACCGGGGTGTCGCCGAACACCAGGGCCCGGGCCTCCTCCGCCGCCTCGGCCACGGCGGCGGCCACCCGGTCGGCCAGATCGGCGGGGGTGTGCACCACCACCTCGTCGTGCTGGAAGAACACCAGGTGCGGGCGGTCCCCGGGGGTCGCCGACAGGGTGGCGAGGCGGCGGCGCAGCGCCGCGAGCAGGGCGAGCGCCCAGTCGGCCGCGCTGGCCTGGATCACGAAGTTGCGGGTGAACCGGCCCCGGGCCCTGGCCGAGCGGGCCCCGGCGTCGGCCGGGTCGTCGGCGTCCTCGGCGGCGTCCTGCCAGTCGGCGGAGGGCGGTGGGCAGACCCGGCCCAGCCGCGAGCCGACCACGCCCCCGTCCTCGCCCGTCCGGGCGGCCGCCTCCACGTACCCCATCGCGGCGGGGTAGCGGCGGCGCAGGGTGGCGAGCAGCGGGCCGATGTCGCCGCTGGTCTGGCCGTACATCGCGCCGAGCAGGCCGAGCTTGGCCTTGTCCCGGTCGCCCTGGAACGCGGTGGCGGCCAGCGCGGCGTAGAGGTCGCCCTCCGCGGCGGAGCGGGCCAGGCCGGCGTCCCGGGAGAGGGCGGCCAGCACCCGGGGCTCCAACTGGGCGGCGTCCGCGACGACCAGCAGCCAGCCCGGGTCCGCGACCACGGCGCCGCGCAGGATCCGCGGGATCTGCAGGGCGCCGCCGCCCCGGCTGGCCCAGCGCCCCGACACCACGCCGCCGACCACGTACTCGGGCCGGAACCGGCCGCCCCGGGCCCAGGCGTCCTGCCAGGCCCAGCCGTGCGCGGCGTGGATCCGGGACAGCTCCTTGTAGCGGATCAGCAGGGCGGCCGCCGGATGGTCGACGCCGCGCAGCTCCCAGGAGCGGGTGGAGCTCAGCCGTACGCCCTGGTCGGCGAAGGCGCGCAGGACCTGGGTGTGCGAGTCGGGGTTGAACGGCCGGCCGCCCAGGGCCTGCTGGAGTTCGGCGGCGAGCTCGGCCAGCCGCCTGGGCTGGGTGCCGGGGATCTGCGGGCGGGGGCCGAGCAGGTCGGTGAGCAGCCGGTCGTGGATGTCCGCGCGCCAGGGCAGCCCGTCGTGGGCCATCTCGACGGCGGCCAGCGCGCCGGCCGACTCGGCGGCGGCCAGCAGCCGGAACCGGGCCCGGGCGGGGGAGCCGCCCTCGTCGTCGGCCGACCCGGTGACGGCCTGGATCCGGCGCTGCTGGTCGGCGTGGACGGCGACGACGGCCTCCAGCGGGTCGGTGGCGGGCGGCAGCTGGAGGCGGTCGGGGGCGAACAGGGTGTCCTGGTCGTCGGGGCCGGCGGAGTCGGGGAGGTCGGCCGGGACGGGCAGGTGCCGCAGCCGGGCCCAGGCGGCGCCGAGCGAGCGGGGCTGGCCGTAGCGGCCCTCGTGGGCCAGCAGCAGGGCCTCGACCAGCCGCAGGTCGTGGCAGCGCGCCAGCGGTACGGGCAGTGCGGGCAGCAGCGGTGCGTAGGCGCTGTCGGTACCGGCCCAGACCCAGCGGGGGTGCCCGGCGGCCTCCTGTCCGGCCACCGCGGCGGCGAGGTCGCGGGCGTGCGCGGGCGGGCCGAGCGGGGCGCCGGCCTCGTCGAGCGGCTGGAGGCGCCCGCCGGGGCCGTGCGGGTCGGGGGCCAGGGCGATCCGGGGTGGCACGCGGTCTTCTCTCGGGTGTTCGGGTGGTGCCCCCGACGGTACCGGTGGGGTCCGACAGTGCGGGGCAGGCGCCGGTCGGGGGCGGGGCGCGGCCCGGGGCGGCGTCGCGTGGTCCGGGCGCGGCGGCGCCGGTCGGGGTGCCGGCCGTGCCCCGCCCGAGGGGCCGTGCGGCGTGCGCGGCGTGCATGCGTAGGCAGCGCGAATGCCACCGCGTAGGGTCGGCTGAATGAGCGACAATCCCTTCTTCGAGCCCAGCACCCTGGTCTACGAACTGCCGCCCTTCGCCGCGATCCGGGAAGAGCACTACCTGCCGGCCTTCGAACGCGGCATGGCCGACCAGCTCGCCGAGATCGCGGCGATCACGGCCGATCCGCAGCCGCCGACCTTCGACAACACCCTGGTCGCGCTGGAGCGTTCCGGCGCGCTGCTGCGCCGGGTCGGTGCGGTGTTCTTCAACCAGAGCTCGGCGGACACCAACGAGACCCTGGACGCCCTGGACGCCGAGATCAGCCCCCGGCTCGCCGCCCACCGGGACGCCGTCCACCTGGACGCCGCGCTGTTCGCCCGGATCGAGGACCTGCACGGGCGGCGGGCCGACCTGGGCCTGGACGCCCAGTCGCTGCGACTGCTGGAGCGCCACCACACCCTCTTCGTGCGGGCCGGCGCCCGGCTCGGCCCGGCCGAGCAGACCAGGCTCCGCGAGCTGAACGCCGAACTCGCCTCCGCCGCGACCGCGTTCCAGCAGAACGTCGCGGCCGACACCCGGGCCCGGGCCCTCGTCCTGGACAGCGCGGAGCAGCTCGACGGCCTCTCGGCGGACGAGGTGGCGGCCGCCGCGGAGAACGGCCGGGCACTCGGCCGCGACGGCGCGTACGTGCTGAGCCTGAAGAGCTTCTCCAACCAGACCGAACTGGCCCAGCTCACCGACCGCTCCGTGCGCGAGCGGCTGCTGACCGCCTCCCTCGGCCGGGCGTCCGACCTCAACGGGCCGCTGGCGATCCGGATGGCCGGGCTGCGGGCCGAGCGGGCGGCCCTGCTCGGCCACCCGAGCCACGCGGCGTACGTGGTCGAGGACGAGACGGCGGGCAGCGTCGAGGCGGTCGGTGGCCTGCTCGCCCGGCTGGTGCCGCCCGCGGTGGCGAACGCCGGGCGGGAGGCGGTGGAGCTGGCCGCGTTGGCGGCGGCCGACGGGATCGAGGAGATCGCGGCGCACGACTGGGCGTTCTACTCGGAGCGGGTGCGGCTGACCTCGTACCAGGTGGACGCGGCGGTGCTGCGCCCCTACTTCGAGCTGGAGCGGGTGCTGCACGACGGCGTGTTCTTCGCCGCGAACCTGGCCTACGGCCTGACCTTCACGGAGCGGCCGGACCTGGTGGCCTACCACCCCGAGGCGCGGGTCTTCGAGGTGTTCGAGGAGGACGGCGGATCGCTCGGGCTCTTCATCGGCGACTTCCACGCCCGGGAGTCCAAGCGCGGCGGCGCCTGGATGGACGAGTTCGTCTCGCAGTCGGCGCTGCTGGACCGGCGCCCGGTGGTGGTCAACAACCTCAACATCGCCCGCCCGGCGGCCGGTGAGCCGGTGTTGCTGACCTGGGACGAGGTGCGGACGCTGTTCCACGAGTTCGGGCACGCGCTGCACGGGCTCTTCTCCGACGTCCGCTACCCGCTGTTCGCCGGCACCGAAGTCCCCCGGGACTTCGTGGAGTTCCCCTCGCAGGTCAACGAGATGTGGATGACCTGGCCCGCCGTGCTGGCGAACTACGCCAAGCACCACGTCACGGGCGAGCCGCTGCCGGCCGAACTGGTGGAGCGGATGACCGCCGCCGAGGCCTTCGGACAGGGCTTCCGCACCGTCGAGTACCTGGCGGCGGCCCTGTTGGACTGGGCCTGGCACACCGTTGCGGTGGGCCAGGAGATCACGGACGCGCAGGAGTTCGAGGCGCGGGCGCTGGCGCAGGCGGGCCTGGCGGTGGCCGCGATCCCGCCGCGGTACCGCACCACGTACTTCAACCACGTCTTCGCGAGCGGGTACAGCGCCGGGTACTACGCCTACATCTGGTCCGAGGTGCTGGACGCCGAGACCGTCGAGTGGTTCGCGGGCAACGGGCGCAGCGTGCGCGAGAGCGGCGGGCTGTTCCGGGCCGAACTCCTCTCCCGCGGCGGCAGCGTGGACGCGCTGGAGTGCTTCCGTGCCGTGGTCGGGCGCGACCCGCGGCCCGGGCCGCTGCTGGCCCGGCGGGGGCTCGGCTAGGTTCCCCGGCGCCGGCCCGGCCGCCTCCCGCGGAGTCGGGAGGCGGCCGGGACCGGACTCAGCGCGGGGTCACGGTGACGCTCACCGCGGTGCCGGGCCGGGTCGGCGGCAGGGTGATCCGTACGCTGCCGGACCGGCCGGGCCGGGGCTGTTCGACGGCGGTCCGGGCGGCCGGGACGCCGCTCACGGTGACCCGGGCGCCGTCCGGGTAGGCGGCGGCCGGCAGTGCCAGCACGGTCGGGCCGGAGGCGGCGCCGGTGGTGTAGCCCAGCCGGTAGTGGCGGTCGGCCGGGGTGTAGACCGCGTCCACCAGGTGGCCGGCGAGCGCGGTCGGGTAGGGGGAGAAGGCCGGCTCGGCGCCGGGGGCGGGGCTGCCGTCGGGAGCGAGCGCGCAGTATCCGCCGGTGCCCCGGCACCAGTACCACATCGCCCAGCCGGAGGAGATCGTCTCCATCGCGGCGACCTGCCGGCGGACCAGGGCGGTGTTGCCGGGCCTGCGCGTGTCGGGCGGCCCCCACTCGCCGACCAGCACCGGCAGCCGGTGGGCGGCCGGGTAGGCGCCGATGGCCGCGACGTACGCCTCGACGAAGCCGCCGCTCTCGTCCCAGTCGGCGCCGGACTCGACGGCGGTGTCGTAGAAGTGCGGTGCGTAGCCGAGGCGCGGCGGGCCGGGCCGGGGGTCGTCGAAGCCGGGCAGTTCGGTGGGCACGCCCTGCCCGACCAGGACGGTCGGCTCGATGAACAGCCAGGCACGGGTGTCGGCCGCGCGGACGGCGGTGATCAGGCGGCGGTACATCCCGGCCAGCCGGCCCCGCTCCAACTCGGCGGCGCCCGCGGCCTGGTCGGCCGGATCGGTGGGGTCGCCGGGGATCGGGCCGAACGGTTCGTTGAACAGGTCGTAGCCCAGCAGCGAGCGGTGGCCGCGCAGTTCACGGGCGATCCGGGTGTAGAAGTCGCTCTGGGCGCGGCGCAGGTCCCGGTCGTCGTAGAGGTGGCGGAACGCGGCCTGGACGGCGGGCTGGAAGTAGCCGGCGAACCAGTCGTCCGGGTCGGGGACGAAGGGCAGGCCCTCGTCGCGGGTCGCCCACACCGGGACGCCCCGGTCGCCGCCGCCGAACCTGGGGCCGTAGACGTCCTGGTGGAAGTCGATCAGGGCGAGCAGGCCGTACCGCTCGGCGAGGTCCAGGAGGTGGTGCAGCCGGTCGAGTTCGGCCCGGTCGTAGCGGCCGGGGCCGGGTTCCAGCCGCGTCCAGGAGACCGCGACCCGCAGCAGGGTGAAGCCGTGGGCGGCCGCCGACCGGATGTCGTCCTCGGTGGCCTCGGCGTACTTGTCCAGGTTGAAGCCGCGCAGCCGCAGTTCGCGCCCGGCGGGGTCGGTGAGGGCGGTCCGGCCGTCCGGCGCGGTGCTGGTGCCGGTGGGGAACTGCGCCCGGTGGCCGGGGGGTTCGGCCGCCCGGGCCGGTGAGCCGGCCAGGGCGGCGGTGGCGGCGAGCAGGAGTGCGGCGGCGGTACGGAGCAGGCGCATGGGCTACCTCGCTGGGCCGGCGGCGGTCGGTGGGGGCCCGATGATGCCGGACTGTCATGCACCGCACAAGAGTTCAGTCGGCCGGGGCCGGCGTGGCGGGCGCCGGCGGGACGGCGGAGGGCAGCTCGGCGGCGGCGGCCAGCCGGCCCCAGAGCAGGTCGGCCAGGGCCTGCACCATCCGGGCGCGCGAGCAGGGCCTGGTCTCCAGCCACCAGTCGCCGGCCGCCAGCACCATGCCGGTGATGCCCCGCCCCCAGGCCTCGGAGAGCAGCGGCGCCTCCGGCCCGAGGTCGACCTGGAGGGCCACCGCGCCGGTGATCTCCTCGGCGATCTGCTTGAGCGCCGGCGCGAGGGCGTTGCCGGCGCCGGTCGGGTCGCCGGCTTCGGGGTGGGTGAGCAGTCGGTAGACCTGCGGGCGCGACTCGATGCCGGCCAGGTAGGTGTCCAGGACGTGCTCGACCCGGTCGCGCCGTTCCAGCGGCTCGCTCAGCGCGACCCGTACGGCGGCCAGCAGGCCGCCGGTGTGCCGCTCGGTCAGTGCCCGGATCAGCCCGGTGCGGTCGCCGAAGTGCCGGTACAGGATGGGCTTGGTGATCCCGGCCTCGGCGGCGATGGCGTTCATGCTGGCGCCCGGGCCCTCGCGCTGGATGACCCGGTCGGCGGCGTTGAGCAGCTGTTCCCTGCGGGGCTCGCCGGGGGTGGCGGGGGCGGCGGGCGGCACGGGCGGCTCCTGGCTGGGGCGTTGACATTTCCTACGTATCAGTAGCAGACTCCCAGCGATGTTACCGCCGGTAACCCAGGTACGACACCCCTCCACGCGACACCGCTTCCCCGCGGCACCCCTCGTCGCGACACCTCCCCTCGCGGCGCCCCGCCGCCCGCGAGCCCCCTTCCACCGGAGGCACCATGAGCACCTTCTCGCTGGACCCGGGCGCCGACCAGCTCGCCGTACGTGACTGGCTGCACGGTTTCGCCGCCGACGTGATGCGCCCGGCCGCCGCGGAGTGGGACGAGCGCGAGGAGACCCCCTGGCCGATCATCCAGGAGGCGGCCAAACTCGGCATCTACTCCCTGGACTTCTACGCCCAGCAGTACTTCGACCCCTCCGGCGTCGGCATCCCGATCGCCATGGAGGAGCTGTTCTGGGGCGACGCCGGCATCGGCCTGTCGATCGTCGGCACCACGCTCGCCGCCGTGGCCGTCCTCGCCAACGGGACGGAGGAGCAGATCGGCACCTGGGCGCCGCAGATGTTCGGCACCCCCGACGACGTGAAGGTCGCCGCCTTCTGCTCCTCCGAACCGGACGCCGGCTCCGACGTCTCCGCGCTGCGCACCCGCGCCGTCTACGACGAGGCCAAGGACGAGTGGGTCCTCAACGGCACCAAGACCTGGGCGACCAACGGCGGCATCGCCGCCGTCCACGTGGTGGTGGCGACGGTGGACCCGTCCCTGGGCGCCCGCGGCCAGGCCTCCTTCGTCGTCCCGCCGGGCACCCCCGGCCTCTCCCAGGGGCAGAAGTTCAAGAAGCACGGCATCCGCGCCTCGCACACCGCCGAGGTCGTGCTCGACGGCGTCCGGGTGCCCGGCCACTGCCTGCTGGGCGGAAAGGAGAAGCTGGACGAGCGGCTCGCCAGGGCCCGCGAGCGGGCGGCCGCCGCGGCGAGCGGTGACACCAAGAGCGCGCCCGGCAGGGGCGGTTCGGTCAAGAACGCGGCGATGGCCACCTTCGAGGCCTCCCGGCCGGCGGTGGGCGCACAGGCGATCGGCATCGCCCGGGCCGCGTACGAGGTCGCCCTCGACTACGCCCGGACCCGGGTGCAGTTCGGCCGTCCGATCATCGACAACCAGGGCGTCGCCTTCACCCTGGCCGACATGAAGACCCGGATCGACGCCTCCCGGCTGCTGGTCTGGCGGGCGTCCTGGATGGCCGCCAACCAGCAGCCGTTCACCTCCGCCGAGGGCTCGATGTCCAAGCTGTACGCCGGTGAGACGGCGAAGTGGGTGACGGCGCAGGCGATGCAGATCCTCGGCGGCAACGGCTTCACCCGGGAGTACCCGGTGGAGCGGATGCACCGGGACAGCGCCATCTACTCCATCTTCGAGGGGACGAGCGAGATCCAGCGCCTGGTGATCGCGCGGACCATCTCCGGGATGCCGATCCGCTAGCCGCGGCCGGGCGGTTCAGGCGGGACCGCGGCCGAGCGGTTCACACCCGGTCAGCGGGCGGCCCAGAAGGTCAGCCCGGCGCTGAGCGCGCCGACCATCGCGCCGGCGACGGTCTGCGCCGGCGTGTGGTCCCGGAGCACCACCCGGGACCATCCGATGGCCACGACGAGCGGGTAGAGCAGCAGCCACCAGGCACCGAGGGCGATCGCCAGGCAGGCCACGGCGCCACTGGCCACGGCGGTGTGGACGGAGATCTTCCACCAGACGGTGACGACCATGATCGGCACCAGGGCGGCGAACATGGCCAGCACCATCGCCGTCATGTCGGCCGGTGCGCCGGTCCAGGCCATCATGGCGAGACTGGTGAGCACCGACAGCATGATGAACGGGATCACCACCAGGCGCCGCTGCCGCTGGCCGACGTGGCGGTCCTCCCACCGGCCCCGGCGCATGCCCCGCCGGATGAACCAGGTGGGGATCACGGCGGCGAACAGGGCCGCGAACGCGGCCCAGGCGAGGCCCTCCCAGCCGTACCGCACCGCGCCGACCAGCGGCAGCACCGCGATGATCACGTTCTTCGGCTCGACGCCGTCGGTGACCCGCCGGGCCCAGGTGGTCGCGGTCATCGGGTTCTCCAGAAGGCGTTCAGTCGGGGTGTCCGATGATCGTATCGCCGTGGGGTCATCGCCTCGCCCGCGCCCGGTCGGTGTCGGAGCGGGGCTGCCTCGGCGCGATCAGAACCGCGGCCGGCGGCGCTCCAGGAACGCGGCCAGGCCCTCCCGCACGTCCGGGGCCTCGCGGGAGCGCCGCGCCCACGGTTCGATCGCGGCGGCGGCCTGCTCCGGCGGGCCGGCCAGGGCGGCCTTGACGGCGCCGATGGTCTGCGGCGAGCGCTCGGTGAGCAGTCGGGCGAACTCCAGTGCTCTGGCGTCCAGTTCGGCGCTCGGGACGACCTCGTCCAGCAGGCCGAACTCGGCGGCGCGGGCGGCCGGCACCAACTCGCCCGAGAACAGCAGGTACTTGGCCCGGCTCGGCCCCACCAACCGGGCCAGCCGCAGGGTCGGGACGGCCGGGTAGACCACCCCCAGCTTGGCCGGGGTGATGCCGAGGCGCGCGTCCTGCGCACCGAACCGCAGGTCGCAGGCGACCGCCAGTTGGCAGCCGCCCCCGACGCAGGAGCCGTGCACCACCGCGAGGGTGGGGTGCGGAAAGGCGGCGAGCGCCTCCTCGGCGGCGACGTTGTCCGCGTGGTAGGCGTCGGCCCGCCCGGGGGTGCCGTACACCTCGGAGAGTTCGGAGATGTCGGCGCCCGCGCTGAAGGTGCCGCCCGCGCCGGTGACCAGCAGGGCTCGTACGCCGGGCTGTTCGGCGATGAGCGCCAGGGTCTTGGGCAGGGCCTGCCAGATCGCGAGGGTGAGGGCGTTGCGCTTGTGCGGGCGGTCGAGCACCAGCACGGCGACCCCGTCCCCGCCGACGTGGGCCCGCAGGCCGTCGACGCCGGTGGGGAGGGCGGCGCGTCCCAGGAGCAGCGGTGATCCGGTCATGGGGTGCCTCCGGGGAGCGGCTGGACGGGTACCGGACACTCTCGCAGGACGGCCTGCCGGGCCGGGCTCCGGGGCCCGTCGGGCGCGCGGGTGCACCCGGTGCCCGGGTGAGGCCGCCGGTCAGCCGCCGCAGTAGTCGCCGAGGCCGTTCTCCACCAGGGCGAAGGCGCGTACGGCGTTCGCCCTGGCCTCGGGCAGGACGCCGGCGGCCGGTTCGCCGCCGAGCATCCGGCGCTGGTTCTCCCGTACCAGGGTCCGGCGGGTGCCGAGCAGTTGGGCCGCCGCGAGCTGCGCCGTGAGCGCGTCCTGGTCGCCGCTGGCGGCGCGGAGCTCGGCCGCCAGCAGTGCCTCGGCCCGGGTCGAGGTGGCCAGGGCCCGCAGGGTCAGCGCGGGCGTGTCGGAGATCAGCCGCAGGACGTCGAGCACCGACTGCCGGTCGCAGAGTCCGGAGGCCGGGTCCTGCTCGTCCAGCGCCTCCAGGTACTGCCGACGGACGGCCGCCAGGGCGGAGCAGCCGGCCGGGCGCTCGCGGACCACCTCGGCCACCTCGCCGGTGTGCCGCTCCATCGGGATCAGGACCAGGTCCTCCTTGGTCGGGAAGTAGTTGAAGACGGTCATCTTCGAGACCTCCGCAGCGGCCGCGATCTCCGCGACGGACACCTGGTCGAAGCCGCGCTCCACGAAGAGGCCGATCGCGACGGTCCAGATCCTGATGCCGGTCTGCCGCTTCTTGCGCTCGCGCAGGCTCAGTTCCTCGGGAGCGGGGGTGGCGGCGGTCGTCTTCGGCATGGCGTCACTGTACCAGGATCAAAGATATACCGAGTAGAAGAATTGACCGACTACAAAAATATCTGCCATGGTGGTCCGACCGCCGGGACCACCCGGCCCCGGCGGCACCCGCACGTCCGTCACCTGGGGGGACTCCATGGGCATCGGCCCGTCACCGACACCGTCCGCGGCACCCGCCGCCGCACCCGTCCGACCGCGGCCGCGGACCGCGATCGCCGCCGCCGGCTCCGCCGGTTCCTCCGCCGATGCCGGTCGGCGCGGGCTCGCCAAGCTGATCTGCCTGGTCACGATCATCCTGGCGGTGCTCGACATGAACATCGTCTCGGCGGCCACCGTGCCGATCGTCCGTGACCTCGACCCGGTCCACGGCGTCGACCGACTGCCCTGGCTGGTCAGCGCGTTCGCCCTGGCGGCCACCGCCCTGCTCCCGCTCTACGGCAGGCTCTGCGACCTGTACGGCGCCAAGCGGGTCTTCCTCGCGGCGCTGGCCACCTTCCTGGTCGGATCGGCACTCTGCGGCGCGGCCGGATCGATGGAGCAGCTGATCGCCTTCCGGGCGCTGCAGGGAGCCGGGGGCGGCGGGCTGATGAGCGTCACCATGGTGGTGATGGCCCAACTGCGCGAGCCCGGGGGCGGGGGCGGCGGCAGCATCGGCGGGATCGTCGGCGGCGCGGGCATGGCGGTGGGGCCGCTGATCGGAGCCCTGCTCGCCGACCACCTCGGCTGGCGCTGGATCTTCTACGTCAACCTGCCGGTGGGCCTGCTCGTGCTGGCCGGGGCCGCCCTCTTCCTCGAGCTCCCGCACCGCCCCGCCCGGGGCGGCCTCGACCTCCTCGGCGCGGCACTCGCCGCCGCGTTCGCCACCGGGCTGCTGCTGGTGACGGAATGGGGCGGCAAGGAGTACGCCTGGACGTCCCCGCCGATCCTCGCGCTCGCCGCCGGGACGCTGGCCGTGCTGGGGCTCTTCCTCCACCGCCAGGCCACCGCCGCCGAACCGGTGCTGCCGCTCTCGCTGTTCCGGATCCCCGCCCTGCGGATCGGGTTCGCGGTGCAGGGGCTGGTCGGGATGGGCCTGACGGGCTCCGTCGTGTACGTGATGCTGTACCTGCAGGTCGCCCGGGGGGTGGCCGCCACCTCGGCCAGTCTCTTCCTGATCCCGATGGCGACCGGGATGACCGTCGTCGGCCTGCTGGTCAACCGGCTCTCCCGGCGGGGCTGGTCGCCGCGCACCTTCCTGAGCGCCGGCGCCGGCTGCTCCGCCCTCGCGCTGCTGCTGCTCGGCCTGAGCGGGCCGGACACCGGACTGTGGATCGTCCGGGCCGAACTCGTGCTGCTGGGCGTGGGCTTCGGCCAGCTGATCGGCCAGCTCGTCGGGGTCGTCCAGCGCGCCGCCCCGACGCACCGACTGGGTGTCGCCACCACGGGGGTCCGGTTCTTCCAGACCCTCGGGGGCGCGCTCGGCGCGGCGCTGTTCGGCACGGTGCTGGCCCGGGTCTTCGGCGGCTCCGAGCCCGGTGTGCCGCTGGGCGCGGTGGCCACCCTCGGCGGCGCGGCGCGCGAGCACGCGGTTCGGGCCTTCGTGCAGGGGGCCGACGCGGTGTTCCTGTCGGCCGGCGGGCTGATGGTGCTGGCCATGCTGCTGGCGCTCCGTCTGCGGCCGGTGCGGGCGGCGAAGCCGGTGCCCGGGCCGTCGGGCGCCTGAACGCCCGGACGCTTCGACGACCGGACGTTTCGAGCCGGGGCGTTCCAACAGTCGGACACTTCAACGGTCGGACACTTCAACGGTCGGACGTTTCGAGGCCCGCCCGTTTCGGCGCCCGGCCGCTGAGTCCGCGTCAGCCCGGCGCCCGGACGCTCCCCGGAGTGCACCGGGTGGCCTGGGCCTGCGGCTGTCGCGGCGCCGCCGGCGCCGACCGCCGTGCCCCCGCAGGGGCGTCCCGGGGCGGGCTTTGGCGCCGTGCAGGCATGGTGAGTGCCCCCAGCAGGATTCGAACCTGCGACCTACCGCTTAGAAGGCGGGTGCTCTATCCGCTGAGCTATGGGGGCGTGACGGGGCGACCCGGACAGGGCGTGACCGTCGCCGGGATCGGGTGTCGAGTGCCTTTCGGCGCCCGGTGCCCGGCCCCGTCGTGGGGGTGTGGTGGGGATCGGCGGACCCTCGCCCTGTTGGGGACAGGATAAGGGTGCCCGGTTCCTGCACCGGGTCTGACAACACCGTCGGCGGTGTGTCGGCTCCGGTGGGGCGGTCCGATAATCGCAGGTGGAGGCCGTGTGTGCAGCGGTCTGACAGGCTCTGACGCCGGACGTTGTGCAGTCGTTACGGGGCTGTCGCCCCACCCGTTATGGATTCGACGCGAAGAAAGTGCCGCCATGGACGCGGGTGGGGGCCGGATTCGGGTTCCTTCGGTCGGATGACGTGGGTGGATAGGCTTCCCGGCCACCCGTTCGGGTACCCGGACGGAGCCGGGCGTGCACGGAGCGTTGTCATGACCGCGCAGGTGGGAGCGGGATGCCGGCGTGACTATGCCAGTGGCGTGGGCCCGTCGGCCCCCGGCGGACCTCGCTCGGCGCTGCTCCGGATCCGGGGGTGAAGCGGATCCCCGGGTGGTGTCGGGCCGGCCGCGCCGACAGCGGAATTCACCCCGGGGGATCGATCGGTTTTCCACATGGGCGAGTTATCCACAGGATTTCGGATCGCGCTTGTGGGGATTTCCGTGCGGAGGCACTCTCAACTCGCGCCGGTTGATTCCGTACGGTGCATCACTGCGAACGGAGTGTGTTCCATGAACGAGACCCTGGTGACAATGGTCGGCAATGTGGCGTCGGTGGTGAGCTACACGCAGACCGCCGGAGGCGTGCCGGTGGCGAACTTCCGCCTGGTGGCCACCGAGCGGCGCTTCGACCGGGCGAGGGGCGAGTGGGTGGACGGCGACACCCACTGGGTCACCGTGGTGGCCTGGCGCTGGCTGGCGACCAATCTGGTGAGCTCGCTCAGCAAGGGCGATCCGGTGGTGGTGAGCGGCCGGCTGCGGGTCCGCGAGTGGGAGGAGGGGGAGCGCAGGCGGACCGGCGTGGAGATCGACGCCCGGTCGGTCGGGCATGACCTCAGCCGGGGCACGTCGGCCTTCCGCTGGGCGGTGCGGGGCAAGTCCGAGCCCCAGTGGGGCGGTTCGGAGGGGTCGGGGGCGTCCGGCGGGCCGAACGGGCAGGGGTCGGGTGTGCCGGTCGGTGCTGCGGCGCCCGGGGTCCCCGGCGCCCGGGGATCGCTCGCGGAGGCGCTCGCCGAGCCCGCCGTGCCGGACTGGATCGTCGCCGCGGTGGAGGCCAGGCGGGCGTCGGCTGCGGCCGTCGACGCGTCGGCGGGTGGGGCCGGCATTGCGGAGAAGAATGCCGCCGTGTGATCGATTGGTGTCGAAAGATGGGGCCAACTGTGGTGGTCCGGATACTTCTTGACCTAACGAAGGCGTCATTGCGACCATCCGACGAATCGTACGGTTCAGCTGGCGGGGCGTCAGCAGATGTGGATGATCGACGGGCTGATAACGATACAGATACGGTATCGTCCGGATTCAGCACGTTGGTTTACGGGCCGGTAGGGCTCAATAGGATGCGTCTGGTTCACACAAGTGCAGCCGCGTCTCAGGGGGCGCGGCAATGCAAGGCGGGCTGTGATCGGCATGGCCCGGCCCGGAGGGATCACACATGTTCCACATGCAGCGGCGGATTCTCCCCCGCGTAGCAACTGTCATGCTCACGTCGAGCCTCGCGGTCGGCGGCGGCCTCCTCGGGGCCGGTGCGGCGTCCGCGGCCGACGGCCCGGGGGCGGGTGTCACGGCCACCCTGCAGCAGACGATGATCAGCGGCCCGATCACCGTCACCGGCGAGGGCAACGTGGACGGTGGTCTCTTCACCCTCAAGACCGCCGACGGGGAGCTGCTGCAGACGTACTGCATCGACTTCGGGCACGGTGTCGACACCGCGGCCAAGGTCCAGTACCAGGAGGCCGACTGGAAGTCGAGCTCGCTCGGCGCCAAGGGCAAGGCGGAGGCCGCCGCCAAGATCCGCTGGATCCTGGAGAACTCCTACCCGCACGTCAAGGACCTCGGCGCGCTGGCCAAGACGGCGGGCATCAACGGCGAGTTCACCGAGCAGGACGCCGCCGCCGGCACCCAGGCCGCCATCTGGCACTTCTCCGACGGCAAGACCGCCACGCCGGTCGACGCGCAGGGCGCGGCGCTGACCGCCTACCTCCTGAGCGACAAGAACAAGGGCATCGCGGCCGAGCCGAAGCCCTCGCTCAGCCTCACCCCGGAGAGCGTCGCCGGCAAGAGCGGCGGCAAGCTCGGCCCGTTCACCGTCAACAGCAGCGCCGACGAGGTCAAGCTGTCCGTCACCGGCGGGCCGGCCACGGTCGCGCTGGTCGACAAGGACGGCAAGCCGCTCGCCTCGCTCAAGGGCCCGATCGCCAAGGACACCCAGTTCTTCCTGGACGTCCCGGCCGGCACGGCCGACGGCGCCGCCTCGGTGACCGCCGCCGCCTCCACGGTCGTCCCGAGCGGGCGCGTCTTCCTCAGCAAGGGCTACACCGCCGACAAGCACAGCCAGACGATGATCCTGGCCGGCTCGGAGAAGGTCGGGGTCTCCGACACCGCCAAGGCCAAGTGGACCAAGGAGAAGGGCCCGCTGCTCGCGGCCACCTCCAAGGTCGACTGCGTCGAGAACGGCGTCGAGGTGACCGTCACCAACACCGGTGACCAGCCGGCCGCCGTCACCGTCCAGCCGGGCAAGGCCGTCACCGTGCAGCCGGGCAAGGCCGAGAAGGTCGTCGTCCCCGTCACCGAGGACGCCGCCTACAGCATCAAGGTCACCGGCCCGAACGGCTTCGCCCAGGACTTCCAGGGCGTCCTGGACTGCAAGGTCGCCGTCCCGACCCCGTCGGCCTCGCCGACCCCGGCCACCAGCACCTCGGCCACCCCGTCCGCCGGCACCACCCCGTCCACCGGCACCTCCACCAGCCCCGGTGCGGCGACCGCCGGCGGCGGTCTCGCGGCCACCGGTGGCAGCAGCGCCACCCCGGTGCTGGCCGGCGTCGCCGGAGCCCTCGTCCTCGCCGGTGGTGCGGCCGTCTTCGTCCTGCGCCGCCGTGGCCGCCACAGCGGCAACGCCGCCTGAGCCGAGTCACCCGGTCCGACGGCGGCCGCCCTCCGGCGGCAGCCGTGGCGATGACGACAGTGCAGCGGTAGCAGCAGTACGGCAGTAGGAGCGGTACCCGTGATTCGGTGGTGACGGCGGCGCAGCGGCGCGGCGGTCACCACCGGTCACGGCCGACGGCCCGGCACCCGCAGACCAGCGGGGTGCCGGGCCGGGGGGCGGGGTGCCCG
>NZ_JBHUSG010000075.1:19364-29654 GCF_042673745.1 Kitasatospora sp. NPDC057015 | reverse complement strand
CGCAGGCCCGTCACCAGCACCTTCACCACCCCGGTCGGCATAACCCGCACATCGGCATAAGCCGACTTATGCGGAACTCGGCATAAGTCTGCGTACCGCACCAGCACGGGGCTGCCGCTCTGTGCACTGCCGGCGTCTCGGCCAGCGGTGAAGTAGCGGACCCCTGCGGCTTCCTCCATCCCGTGCAGGGCCACGTTGAAGAGCAACGGGCTGATCACCCCGCCCTGTGGAGTTCCCTCCTCGGTCGGGGCGAACCGACCCTTGTCCACGACCCCGGCCTTCAGCCACTGCCGGACCAGTCCCCGGGCGGGGAAGGTGCCGAGCGCGGCCATGAGCCGGTCGTGGTCGATGCGGTCGAACGCCGCCGTCAGGTCCGCGTCGAGCACCCACACACGCTGCGGGTTCTTCCCGTTGAGCGTGGAGTAGATGGCTCCGATCGCGTCGTGACAGCCGCGGCCGGGCCTGAAGCCGTACGACTTCGGCTCGAACCGCGCTTCCCACTCGGGTTCCAGTGCGCCCAGTGCCATAGCCTGTAGGCACCGGTCGACGATCACGGGAATCCCGAGGCCGCGCTTCTTCGTGGTCCCCGGTTTGGGGATGAACACCCGCTTGACGGGCTTGGGAGTCCACGGTCGGGCACGGTGCTGGACCCAGAGGGCCAGCGCGGCCTTGGACTGGGGAAGCAGTACCACCTTCCCGTCGACTCCCGCCGTCGCGCGTCCCGCGTTGATCTCCGTGACCCGCCGCACGCTCACGAGCGTGTTCGAACGGGACCGGAGCATCAGCTTCTGCAAGTTGCGGACCTTCTTCAGGTCCCCTGCCTGCGATGCCGTGAAGATTCTCTGCCGCAGACGCCGTACGTCCTCCTCGGCCCGGCGCCAGTCGATCGACGTCCAGACCAGGTCTTCGCCCTCAGGTCCGTTCACCGTCGCGGCGGCGGCCGGGACGGCCGAGACCGCTCCGTCCGCATCCGTCATGGTGTCCAACTTGTCCCTCGGTTCCGTCGTCTTTGTCCAGTGAGTCCGCACAGGCTCACCCGGCCCACGTCAGCACCCTTTCGGGTCCAGGCAGCAGCCTGTATCCGGACGGTTATGCGGGGCGACCAGCGGAGAGGCCGATCATGCTGCCCCGGGTTCCCGTTTCCTTTCGGCTTCCGGCATTGGCTTCTTGGGCCATCCTGTTCCCGCTGGGGAGTTGAACCTTCCTCACGGTCGGCCGACCGGACCACGACGGCCCGGACCCCAACGGGGTTTCCACGTTCCACACGAATGAGTTACGACCGGGGTGGGTGCTCCCTTTACCCCGAGGCGGCGGTGTCCACCTGGCCGGAGTGACCTCTGCCAGCCAGCGCCTGCCGCTTCTCAGCGGCCAGCCATGCACCCCACTGGAACTTCCCATCGGCGGGGCTTGGGATCACGAGGCATCATCGGGAGTTCACTTGCGGTGAAGTAGGCCGCCGGCGAGGTGCCTCCAAGGAGGTCCTTTTCCGACGGCCCCTTCCCGAACGGTACGTGCGCCTTTCGGCGCATACCGCTCTCCAGTGACTATTTCAAGGGAACGACGGCGAGTCGCCCGGCGTGGGTATGCTCGTGGCAGGGTCGGCAGATGACGAGGGTCTTGCGCCGACGCATGGCCATCATGCGTACCCATGCGGGCTTCTCGGTGCGGCCTGGCTTGTTCAGGTCCGCGAGCTTGCGGATGTGGTGCACCTCCAATCTATTGGGTGAGCCGCACAGCTCGCAACTTCCGGCGAGGAGCCTATGAATCAACTCATTGCCGGTGGCTGCCAGGATCGGAGCCCTGTCTATGGGCTTCGCATCTTTCTGCCGTTTCAGCGGGATTCCTCCGAACCACGCGATCAGCGGTTTCTTGTCCTCACCGCGTTCGATGACGACACGGAAGCACACCCGTGGCCCCTCGGGGGTCTCCATGACGGCCTTGTATTTACGAGCCGTCGCGGAAACAGTGGCCTGGTGCTTTCCCGCCAATGTCTTCAGCAGTGAGGTCTCCATGACCCAGCGCAGCCTACCGAGACGGTAGACGTTCGCAGCCAGGAGATAGTACTGAACTACACCTCGATATTCGGCCTGATATTTGCTGATGATCGTGAAGTCCTGATCTTGCAGCATTTCGTACCGACTCGCTGGTTCGCCGCAGCGCATATACAAGGAACACCTGCGCGTGATCGCTTCCTCGGGAACACGCAGTCCGATCACGCCATTGACGGATCTCCGATTTCGAGTGAGCCGGTCATTGGCATGCTGGGCCACTATGTCATAACCGAGGAAGCGGGCCTTCTCTGTGCGAGCGTGGGTGATCAGCGTCTTCTCTGCGGAGAGTTCCAGTTTGAGTTCGTCACGCAGGAACTCCCCGATCCGCTGCTTGATCTCCACCGCCTCGGCCTTCGGCCCGCTGAATCCGAGGAGAATATCGTCGGCGTACCTTACGTAACGCAGCCTTCGGTATGTCGGGTCCCGTGGGTCCTGACTCGGGAGGGTTCGTCGGGCCTGTGACAACTCACGTGCCGACCGTCGATCCCCGCGTTTCCGCGCCCGTGTGATTGCGTTTTCGATCCTCTTGTATTCGAGGTTGGTCTTCCGAAGCTTCCCCCGGTTGTACTCCGGCAGCAGCACGTTTTCGACAAACTTGTCCAACCGGTCAAGGTAGATGTTAGACAGGATCGGACTGGCCACCCCGCCCTGCGGTGAACCGCTGAGCGTTGCGTTCCATTTCCAGTCCTCCAAATACCCGACCGTCAACATGTTGCTTATCAATCGCAGGAACCGGCCATCATGGATCTTTTCACCCAACGTCTTGATCATCACCTTATGGTCAAGGCGATCAAAGCATTGAGTGATATCTCCCTCGATGAACCAGCTCGACCCCGTCCACGTGTCCACGATTTCGCTTAACGCGGTGTGGCAGCCTCGAAGGGGGCGGAACCCATGAGAATGATCCGAGAACTGAACGTCGTAGTACGCATTGAGTAACATGCGCACGACTTCGGCCGGCAACTTATCTGACCATACGGGCAATCCTAGAGGCCGACGTTTCCCGTTGCGCTTAGGAATATAGATACGCCGGACCGGACTCCACCGATACCGCTGGTTTCGAACGGCCTCGATGATCGCGCCTATTTTCTCTAAGGACATGCCGTCTGCGGTCTCTCCGGTGACGCCAGGGGTCATTGCACCCGCATTGGAGTACAGCTTCCCGTAGGCAGCCAGATAGAGCTGCGGGTTGAACAGTTGTCGATACAGCCGTTCCAGCGGCAGGCCACGCCTGCCACGTTCACGAATAACTTCCAGAACCGCTTCGGCGTTCTGCATTACGCAGACCTCGCGTATCTGGTCAGTCCAGTCACCTGCGCCACTTTGCCCTGTGTCCGGCTTTCCCGGACCCCCTGGTAGGTCGTTACTCCTGCGACTACTATTGGCGCTCCGTCACCATAGGGCTCGCACCCCTTAGGCAATCCCGCGGTACGTCCCTGTTGTACGTCCGAGCGCGACTTAGGCAACCCACTCATCCCCTTGACTGCCCTCACTGGGCATCACCCGCCCCACGGAGGTTGCATCAGTAGGCGAACAATACTGACGCACAGGGCGGCACCGGTTACAGACGTCATTCCGGTGGGCGCGGACATTCACCGATCGGGAATTAGGTTTCAAGCAGTTTAGCTTTTGCCGTATCGCACGGATCTCGCAGCACCCCGCCTTGACGCCTTCGCGCGGTCGCTGCTTTCCTGGCATGCTGTGGTCCCCTTAACCTTTCGATCTCAGGTTAGCCATTAGATCCATGAACGTTCTTCCGAGTTCATTCCGGCTGAGCCGGAGATACAACAGGGCGCCTCACGGCGCACTTCACCCGTCCGGTCTTCCCCTTGCCGGTAACTCCCGGATGGAACGGGGGCCCTTGGGCTTTCCCCTGAGCTTCGCACCACGCCGTTACCGGCATCGCACGTCAAGGGCGGGGACGGGTCATACGGACACGGACCCGTGACTGCACCTACGGCCTCACCATCAGCCGCCTCTCCAATCGGTCAGTCCACTCAAATTCGTGCAACTTCGTGTCGCACGATCGCCTTCCCAATGCCCTGGGACCGCGCGGTCCCCGGCCTCTGCAGGACGTTCACTGAGGACGACATCCGCGGTGACATGCCCTTGCGGCTTGTTCCGTGACCTCGACCGAGGCTCTCGAAGTGCCCGCCCGGTGCGTAGGCAGGCGACCAGCTCCCGCTTGAGCGCACCACGGCCCTCGATGAACAGCGACTGGTAGATCGCCTCGTGGCTGATGCGCATGGACTCATCCTCGGGGAAGTCGGCCTTCAACCGGTGCGAGATCTGTTCCGGGCTCCATGCTGTCGCCCACCGCCTGTCCTGCCGGTGCGGCTTGTTCAGCCCCTTCCACGGAGGCGTCTGCGGCCCCGCGACGACCGTCCCGTCAGGCCGGTGAACGTTCCCCGAAAGCCTCTCCTGCACGTACTCACGCAACCGGTCGTTGCCCAGGAGCTTCGCGCTCTTCGGACGCTTGGCCGCCTGCTGAGCCTTCCACTGGGCGACCGTCGCGCGGTACTCCTGCTTGCCACCGCGCGTGGCGGCGTTGCGGCGCAGTTCGCGAGAGATTGTCCCCGGGTCACGCCCCAGGGCGCGGGCGATCTCGCGCACGCCCTTGCTCATCGCCCTGAGGATCGCGATCTCCTCGCGCTCCTCGAACGTGAGGTACCGGCCCGAGGGCTCGGCCAACGAGATCGGAGGCATGCCGCCAGCGTGACGAAACCACCTCGCACCCACCGGCCACGACACGCCGACCGCCAGTGACGCCTCCACCGTCGTGACCCCCGTGGCGATCAGGCGCCAAAACTGGCGCTGCGCGACCCGAGACGGATCAGGCCGTCCCGGCGAACGCATCGCCGGCCGCAACGCACGGTCAGCGCGCCACTGCCGACGCCGCCCCTCCGGAACATCGCTGGTCTTCAAACGCCAGTCCGCTGTGGCCACGCCGCACCCCTCCGAGATCAGGGTGTTGCGACGACCAGTTGAATCCACCTTGAGAGCCCCTGTCCGAGTGGAAGATCACGCCGTCGACCCGGCCACCGCGGGTCGCCACCGCGGCCTCCAAGGCGTCGGCGACCAGCCGGGTGCGCATGTGGTCGGCCATCGACCAGCCCACGAGCCGGCGCGAGTGCAGGTCGATGACGGTGGCCAGGTACATCCACGAGCCGCCAACCGGTAGATACGTGATGTCCCCGACCCACCGGATATCGGGCCCGCCCGCGGTGAAGTCGCGCCCGATCAGGTCCGGCGCCGGCGGCACGTTCCTGTCCCGGACGGTGGTTCGGCAGCGTTTGCGCAGGTGACGGCCGACGATGCCGTGCTCGCGCATCAGACGGGCTATCCGCTTGCGGTTGACCACCCGCCCTTGGGCCCGCAGCTCCGCGTGCACCCTCGGCACCCCGTAGGCGCCGTGCGTCTCCCGGTGGACCTCACGGATCTCGCCCACCAGCGCGGCCTCCGCCGCCGCCTGGTCGGCGCGCGCCCGAGCGCCGGCCTGCCAGGCGTAGTAACCGGAGCGGGCGACACCCAGGACCTCGCACAACCGCTGGACACCGAACTCGGCCCGGTGAGGCTGTTGCTTTTTGCAGAGCGACCCGCCTGCGGAGGGACGACGGGGGGCGTGTTGGATTGCGGTATGGCGAACGGGTTCCGTCCGGTAGATCGTGATCAGCAGTTCCTGCTTCCGGTGGACATGCGGGAGTGGCTGCCTGACGATCATGTGGTGTGGGTGCTGCTGGAGCTCGTCGAGCACCTGGACCTGCGCCGCCTCGAAGCGCGCTACGTGTTGGGCGGAGTGGGACGTCGGGCGTATGACCCGCGGATGATGCTGGCGCTGTTGATCTACGCGTATGCCGACGGTGTCCGGTCCTCCCGACAGATCGAGCGGTTGTGCCGTACCGACGTGGCGAGGCGGGTGATCTGCGCACTCCAGGTGCCGGACCACAGCGTCATAGCCCGGTTCCGTCAACAGCATCAGGACTCGGCCCGAGAGCTGTTCACGCAGGTGCTGCTGGTCTGTGCGAAGGCCGGGCTCGGCAGGCTGGGCACGATCGCGATCGACGGAACGAAGATCGCGGCGAATGCATCCCGCGGCGCGACCTGCCGCCGCAAGTGGCTCCAGGAGCAGGTCGACGCCATCATTGCCGATGCCGGCTCCGTCGACGCTGCCGAAGACGCGGATCGCGGTAGCGAGATCCGCGACGGTGAGACGTCTCGGCAGCTGCGCGGGCGACTGGACCGCAACGAGCGGGTCCGCCGGTGCCTGGAGGAGGTCAAGGCAGAGGAGGCGCTGCGCGGCCAGGATGCCGAGTCGATCGCGGTGAAGGAGCAGGTGAGCGTGGCCCGCGCCCGGCAGGGGTGGAGCGGAGGCGGACCGCTGGCGCCGGGGGTGGACCCGGTGGCCGTGGCGGCCGCCCGGGTGGAGGCGGCGCGGGAGTACATGCAGCAGACCCAGGACCGCAAGCGGGAACGGATCGCCGAGGTCCGCGAGCAGCTTCGGCTGGCCGAGGCCGGGCTCGGTCCCAAGCCGAACCTGGGCCTCTTCAGCTTCGACGACACCAAGGGCCGGGAGGTTTCCCGCGCCCGACGCCGGCTCGTCCGGGCCGAAGGGGCCCTGGCGGAGGCGCATGATGCGGCAGCAGCCTCGCAACGCTCCGAGGCTGGGCAGTCTCGCAAGTCGGGTGGCCACGGGAAGAAGGTGTCGCGCGACAGCCGGCGCCAGGTGCGGCGCAACGTCACCGATCCGGACAGTCGGCTGATGTCCGCGGCCGACGGTGGGGCGGTCCAGGGATACAACGCTCAGCTCGTCGTTGCCGACGACGGATTGATCCTGGCTCCCGAACTGGTGCAGGACGCCAACGACAGTCGGCAGTTCCGACCCATGAGCGAAGCAGCCGTCCGAGCCGCTGTGCTGGTTCATCAGGCCCGCTGCGAGGGCAAATGCCCTAATATCGGTGGATGCTGCGTCGGCGGCGCGGACGGCGAAAAGATATCCACAGGCGGTTGCGGCGGGCCCGCTTGTCCATGCTCGCAGGACTGGATCGGTGTCCTGCTCCTCGACAACGGTTACTGCAACAACGACAGCCTCACCGCGCCCGGCCCGGACCGACTCATCGCCACTGGCAAGTCGCGCGACCTGCCAGAACCCGGCGAGGACCTGGGCCCACTGGCCTTCGACTCCGACGCTCGTACTCGGATGGCACACCGCCTGGCCAGTCCGGACGGGGCCGGCCTCTACAAACGGCGCGCTGCCACGGTGGAACCGGTCAACGGCCATCTGAAGGACCGCACCGGTCTACGCCGCTTCGCCCGACGAGGATTGGCCGCTTGCCAGGCCGAACTCGACTTTGCTGCAATGGTGTTGAACCTGGGCAAGCTGATGCGGCTGGAGTCCGCCGAACGAACCGCCGCCTTGGCCGGATAGCCACAATCGCGGGACCGCCGGCCTCGCAACAGCCATATGACAGCTCTCTGCCTCATGCCCTGCCATTACCGTCGTCCCTCCGCAGGCGGGTCGCTCTGCAAAAAGCAACAGCCTCGGTGGGTGGAGATGAAGTCCCAGCGGCGGGCCCTCACTTCATCTCCCGTGCGAAATACGCGGCCGCCCGGCGCAGGATCTCCTTCTCGACCTGCCACTCGCGCTCGGCCTTGCGAAGCCGCGCGAGCTCGGCCCGCTCGCCGTCGTTCAGCGTCGGCGCGGGCGCCGCCGTCTCGGCGTCGGCGGCCCGCACCCAGTTCCGCAGGGTCTCGTGGTTGACCCCAATCTCCTTCGCCAACGCCGCGAACGTGCGTCCGCCGCCCGCGGCTCGGTACAACGCGACAGCATCACACCGGAACTCGTCCGAGTACTTCGACGGACGTCCCATCTGGACTTCCCTTCCTGGACCTACAAGATCCAAGTGTCAGGGGTGTCCACGTCCCGGGGCAAAGCTCAGTACCGAGTTTGCGGAGCACGTTGGCGACGTGGTGTTCGACGGTGCGGGTGGACTGCGAGAAGGCGGTGGCGATGTCCTGGTTGGGGCGATCTCCTTCGCGCCACGGCCAAGGAACCGGCGCGAGCACACTCCGGCCCTGCTGCTGACCGGTGGCTCATTCACCCGCTCCGCAGTACTGGTCGGCCCGATCACGGACCAGGCAGTCCGCAGTCGGGCTCAGCAGCTTCGCCCGCCTCGACGAGATCGACCTCAAGTCAGTTTCTTGTACGGCCGACGCGGCGGGTGTCACGGGCGTCGCCGGACCGACGCTGATGCAGGGCGGCTGGCGGACGTGCGCAGGCCCGGTGCAGGTGACGTTGTGACAACGCCGCCGAGAAGTTTACTCCGGCCCGTTGACCTGCCTGGACTCTCGATGTTCCTATATGTGCCATCCAGTTGACATCTGTTTGCTTCTGAAAGCACCCAGGCCTACTTAGCTGGTGACAGTTGTACCCCCGGGGGGGCTACCCCCGCTGACGTCTCCCCCAATGACGCCGGCATCCTCCGAGGAACGTACGCAGGTCGCGTCCCTGCCGTCGCCAGCGAAATCCAGCGACGTCACACCGGCCGACCGGTCGCCCCCCACAGGCGACATGGGTCCCTAGTCCCCGAGCAGCACCTCGACTTCAGACCGGCTCCGACCACCTCAGCACTCGAACCGTCGAAGCCGGCCAGGAGTCACCGCGATCGCTCAGCAGGCAGCACCTGCCTCCACAGGCATTCCCGGACACCCAGGGCCATGTCCCGACCACCCGTTCACAAGCACCACTGATCGGACCCCACATGAACAAGAACCGCTCCTCCATCGGACGACGGATCACAGCAGCCGCCTCCGCCATGGCCCTCGCCGCAGCCGGCGTTGTAGCCGCCGCCGCATTCCAGGTCGCGACCGCCCCGGACGCGTTCGCGCTCGACAACCACCTGGGCCGAACCCCGCAGATGGGGTGGAACAGCTGGAACGCCTACCGCTGTGGCATCGACGAGACCAAGATCAAGGCCGCGGCCGACGCCATCGTCTCCAAGGGCCTCAAGACGGCCGGCTACCAGTACGTCAACATCGACGACTGCTGGCAGGCCGCGACCCGTGGCACCGACGGCGCCCTGCAGGCCGACCCCGTCCGCTTCCCTTCCGGCATCAAGGCACTCGCCGACTACGTGCACGGCAAGGGCCTCAAGCTCGGCCTCTACACCACCCCTGGCAGCCGCTCCTGCGCCAACATCTGGGACGCCTACCCCGGCCAGCTGGGCAGCCTCGGCCACGAGACACAGGACGCGAACGCCTTCGCCTCCTGGGGCGTGGACTACCTCAAGTACGACTGGTGCAAGGCCGACGAGGACGGCGTCGACGCCCAACAGGCCTTCACCAAGATGCGCGACGCCCTCAACGCCACCGGCCGGCCGATCTTCTACAGCATCCACCGCGAACCCCAGCAGCCCATCGACCCGTGGCGGCCCACCGTCGCCAACTCCTGGCGCACCACCTCCGACATCTCCGACAACTGGTCCAGCATGATCAGCAAGGCGCAGGCCAACCAGCCGCTCGCCGCCCTCGCCCGGCCCGGCGCCTGGAACGACCCCGACATGCTGGAGGTCGGCAACAAGGGCATGACCACCGCCGAGTACCGCACCCACATGAGCCTGTGGGCCGAGATGGCCGCCCCGCTGCTCATGGGCACCGACCTGACCGATCCGACAAAGGCCACTACCGACAACCTCGCCATCCTCGGGAACACCGACGTCATCGCCGTCGACCAGGACCCGCTCGGCCGCCAGGGCACCGTCGTCTCCCGCACAGGCGGCCTGGTCGTCATGGCCAAGCCCCTCACCGACGGCTCCCAAGCCGTCACCCTCACCAACGAGAACGACACCGGCACCGCGACGGTCTCCACCACCACGGCGGCGATCGGCCTCGGCGGCGCCTCCACCTACCAGCTCAAGGACCTCTGGTCCAAGGCCGTCACCTCGACCACCGGCGCCATCAGCGCCAGCGTCGCCCCACACGAGACCGTGATGTACAAGGTCACCCCCGCCACCAAGGTGGCGCCCACCACCGGCATCCACCAACTGTCCGAACTCGCCTGGTCCGCCGCGGCCGGCGGCTGGGGCCCGGTGGAACGCAACCTCAGCAACGGCGAGCAGGCCAGCGGCGACGGCGCAACCATAGCCATCGGCGGCACCGGCTACCCCAAGGGCCTCGGCACCCACGCGGCCTCCGACATCACCTACTTCCTCGGCGGGACCTGCACCTCGCTGACCGCCACCGT